>NZ_JADBEG010000001.1:9865000-10165000 GCF_014873755.1 Amycolatopsis lexingtonensis | reverse complement strand
GCGGGAGGTCCAGTACTCCTCCGTCCCGTAGTCCGCGCCGAGCGCGACCTGCACACCGCCGCCGACGGAGAGATCGCCGTAGGTCAGGGACCCGGTGACGGCGAACCCGGGCACCGGCGCGAGCACCGGCGAACCGGCGGCCGCGGAGTACAGCCGCGTCGAGCCGCGGCCCTCGCCGTAGGTGGTGAGCACCGCGAACACGCGGCCCCCGGTTTCGGCGATCTTCGAGAGGTAGTACGGCTCGCGCGCGCCGATCAGGCCGACCGGGTGCCAGCTCGCGCCGCCGTCCCGGGTCGTGCGGACGTGGACGCCGTCGCTGACGTACGCGACGCGCGCGCTGACGGCCGTCAGCGCGACGTGGTTGTGGTTGTCCGGCAACGGCAGCGGGGGCGCACCCAGCCGCCGCCAGTGCGTGCCGCCGTCCGTCGTGCCGAGCAGCGCCGGGCACCACGTCTTCGTCTTCGCGCACGGCGCATAGCCGAGGACGTAGCCGGTGTCCGGACCGGTCCAGCTCGTCGACGCGGGCCGGAATCCGGCTGGTACGGCGGTTTCCGCTTCCGCGGGAAGACCGGACACGGCCAGGAGGGCGAGGACGGACGCCAGCAGCGCCGGGATTCTCATGATCACGTGGACGTCCCGGGCGGGGCCGGGTTGCCCGCTCCGCGCGGGATTCCGTCGCGCGGCCCAGCGGGGCGCCGGGCGATCACGTCAGGTTCTCGGCGACCGAAGCCACCCACCGCAGCAAGTCAGCGCCCGCGGCGAGGTCGCCGAGCACGATGATCTTCATCGTGGCGCGGTCGGCGTCGTAGATGGTCTCCGCGCGCACCGGCCGCTCACCCCCACCCCGCGGACCATTGACCGAGGCCACGACCATCGACGCAATCCGGTCGGCCCCGGCCCGGTCGAGACCGCCGATCTCGACGACGCCCGACAGCTCGGCCGTCGCCGCCGCGGCCTGCCCGGCGACCGGCAGCCCGGTGAACGCCTCGAGGTCCTCGGCGGTGATCCGGTACTGCTTGCCGATCCGGACCGCCTTCAGCCGCCCGTCCCGCACGTAGTTCCGGACCGTCCGGACGTGCAGGCCGAGCCTCGCGGCGACCTGTTCGACGGAGAAGACGTCCTGCGCCATGAGCCTCCTTGAGTTCCCCAAACTACCCCATCATCGCACCGTTTTGGGAAGTTTGAGGAACGCGCGGTTCGCTCACCCGGGTGACGGGTATTTCCCCGGAGCCACCGTACGCCCAGATACGTCCACATCGGACAGTCGAAAGGACGGCGACGATGCCGTATCCCCCGCCCCCGGAGCCGTACGAACCGCGCTACGAACCGGCCACGACGGAAGAAGTCGTGGAGCGGACGCATCCGCGCATCCGGGCCGTCCGCACGGTCAACGCCTTGATCCACCTCGTGTGCGCGGTGTTCGCGCTGGTCCTGGCCGTGCACATCGTCCTGGTCATCGGCGAGGCGAACTCGGCGAACGGCTTCGCGCACCTGATCAGCGAATGGTCGTCCGGTGTGTCACTGGGCTTGCGCAACCTGTTCACGCCGGATTCGGACAAGCTGGCGACCTTCCTCAACGACGGCCTCGCGGCGGTGATCTGGCTGGTCATCGGCGCGATCCTGACCGACGTGATCACGCGCATCGGGGTGCCGGGCCCGCGGCGGGTCTGGTACCGCCGCAGCTACCGCTGACCAAGACCACGAAGAAGGCCTCCCCGGCCAAGTCGGGGAGGCCTTCTTCACGTTCGTCAGCTCTGCGGCTGTTCCGCCACCGGCTGAGCCGGCTCCGGTTCGTGCTCCGGCCGGGCCTGGTCCGGCGGTTCGGCGCCGCGGGGCACCGGAACGCCCTCGGAGGCGATCGCGTCGAAGTGCTCACGGCACCAGCGGCCGTAGCGTCTTGCCTGCACCGTCATCGCGTCCACCTCCTCTCGCCGGGCGATCCTCGTCACACCCTCAGCGTCCTCCGCCGGGGTGCCGAATGCCAACAAATTTAAGCGGGACTTAAGGCACCCGTCCGGGTGAATGTCTACAAAGGACTCAGCCCGCGAACGAGCGCACGACCTCACGGCAGAACGCCGGCAGGTCGTCCGGGTTCCGGCTGGAAACCAGGCCGTTGTCGACCACTACTTCTTGGTCGACCACGGTGGCGCCGGCGTTACGCAGGTCAGTGCGAATACTGGGGAACGACGTCAGCGTGCGGCCGCGTACGACATCCGCTTCGACGAGCGTCCACGGACCGTGGCAGATCACCCCGACCGGCTTGCCCGCGCGGACGAATTCGCCCACGAAGCGGACCGCGTCCGGGTCCGTGCGGAGGTTGTCCGGGTTCATCGTGCCGCCCGGCAGCAGCAGCGCGTCGAAGTCGCCGACCTCCACGTCGGCCACCTTGCGGTCGACCGGGAAGCGGTCGCCCTTGTCGATGTCGCCGTTCATCGCCTGGATCTCGCCGGTGTCGAGGGACACCAGCTCGACCGTCGCGCCCTCGTCGAGGACGGCCTGGCGCGGCTTCTCGAGCTCGACCTGTTCCACGCCGTCCGCGGCCAGGATCGCGACGCGGCGCCCGTTCAGTGCGTTCGTCATGGCACTCCTGTCGTCGGGATCGAATGCACCGGGGAATTACCCCCTCCACGGGCACCCAAACCCGGTCCACACAGGACAAACGCTCAGGCGTGACACTCCACCGCGAGCACGGCGATGTCGTCGTGAGCGGAACTCCCCAGCCAGTCCCGGACGGCCTGCCGCAGCCGCCGCACCACCTCGCGGGCCGGCTCGCCCGCCGCGGCCGTGAGCACCGCGCGCAGGCGGTCGTCGCCGAAGAGCTCCGTCTGGTCGTGGCGGTTGCGGGCCTCGGTGATGCCGTCGGTGTAGAGCAGGCACATGTCACCGCGCTCGAGCCGCACGCCCGCCTCGGCGAAGCGGGCCTGCGGCGAGATGCCGACCAGCGTGCCGGGGACGGTGACCTCCTCGACCACGCCCGACCGGCGCACGATCAGCGGCGCCGGGTGCCCGCCGGAAGCCAGCGTCAGGTCGACGCCGCCGTCCACCGGCCGGGCCGTGCCGAGCACGAGGGTGGCGAAGCGGCTGCTGCCGCCGGCGATGAGCAGCTCGTTGAGCAGCCGCAGCAGGGTGCGGCCGTCGCGCTCGACCATCGCCAGCGCGGTCAGCGCGTGCCGGACGCGGCCGGTCAGCGCCGCGGCCTCCGGGCCCTTGCCGCAGACGTCGCCGAGCACCAGGAACGCGCTGCCGTCCTCGTGCGGGAGGACGTCGTAGAAGTCGCCGCCGACCGCCAGCACCCCGCCGGCCGGCTCGTACCAGGTCTCGAACCGGGTGCCCTCGAGCTCGGGCGGGTCGATCGGGCGCAGGGTCGTCTCGAGGCCGCGGGTGGCCTCTTCCTGGCGGGCGTAGCGCTGGGCGTTGGCCAGCGCCGTCCCGGCCGCCTTGGCGAATTCGGCGACCGCGCGCGTCTGCTCGGCGCCGAACTCGGGGTCCGCGCGCCGGCCGAGCAGCAGGGCACCGGTGACGCCGGCGCCCGCGTTCGGCCCGAGCGAGACGACCGAGACGTCGGCGTGGCCGGCGAACCGGTCGGCGACGACCGACGGGAGCGTCGCCACCTCCGGCGCGGGCACGGGCGCGATCTGGGGACGGCCGGTGGCGCCGAAGGTCGCCGCCAGCACCGGCGCGACCTGGGCCGGGACCCGCCGGATCCGGCCGTGTCCCTGCGCCGCCGGACGCTCGCAGCTCCACCACTCCCACCGGCCACGGGTGGTCGGGAGCAGCACGAAGACGGTCTCGGCCAGTGCGGACGCGGCCAGCTCGGCGATCACCCGCGCGGTCCCGTGCCGCCCGCGCGCGCCGGCCAGCCGGGGCCCGGCTTCGGCCAGGAAGTCGCCGACGTGCCGCTGCGGGACCTCCTCCGCGGGGACGGTCCAAGCGTGCCAGCCGCCGGGCAACGCGCGGATGCGAGCAGGACGGCGATGGCCCGCGACATCGACGTGGCCCGAGGTCTCCGCTACCGGGTGCAACCGCGGCTCGGCGCCGCCGGTCAGCGTGCGCGCCGCCGGGTTCGCCCAGCGCAGCGCCCCCTCGGCGTCCTGGAGGAACACCGCGTCGCGCACGTCTTCGAGGACGGCCCGCCCGAAGGCGTCGAAGCCCGGCGGCCCGTCCTCACCGGTCATCGGCGGCAGGGCCGCCGACGCCGGGGCCGGACGTGACACCATGCACGGACCTCCTGCCTCCGGACTGCTGTCGCACGGCTACCGCGTGGTGGGCGGACTGGCTCGAAGTGTAGGGCGAATCATGGCACGCTGGGTCGACGACCATGGCTGGCGCATGCGTGGTGGAGAGGGTCGGCACACATGACAACGGAATCCCAGAGCGAAGCGGCCGCGCTGGAACGGCTGCTCGTGGCGGTCCGGGATCTCGGGGACGGCAACTTCCGCCGGCGGCTCGTCCCGCACGGCGACGGCATCTCGGCGCAGCTCGCGGTGGCGTTCAACGACATCGCCGAGCGCAACCAGCGGCTGGTCAGCGAGCTGCTGCGGGTGCGCACGGCCGTCGGCCAGGAAGGCCGGCTGCTCGAACGCCTGGAGGGCCAGGTCGGCCCCGGCGGCTGGAGCACCGCCGTCGACGCCGTCAACGGCCTGGTCGAGGACCTCACCCGGCCGGCGATCGAGCTCGAGCGCGTGCTCGGCGGCGTCGCCGACGGTGACCTGTCCCAGCCGATGTCCCTCACGCTGGACGGCCGCCCGCTGCAGGGCGCGTACGCCACGCTGGCCAAGACGGTCAACGGCCTCATCGCGCAGCTGTCCCGTTTCGCCGCCGAAGTGACGAGGCTCTCCCGCGAGATCGCGGGTGAGGGACGTCTCGGCGGCCAGGCGGTGGTCCCGGGCGTGTCCGGCACCTGGCGCGACCTGACCGACTCGGTCAACTTCATGGCCGACAACCTCACCGAGCAGGTCCGCAACATCGCCCAGGTCACCACCGCCGTCGCGCGCGGCGACCTGACCCAGAAGATCAACGTCGACGCCCGCGGCGAGATCCTCGAGCTCAAGAACACCATCAACACCATGGTCGACCAGCTCTCCGCGTTCGCCGACGAGGTCACCCGCGTCTCCCGCGAGGTCGGCTCCGACGGCAAACTCGGCGGCCAGGCCCAGGTGCCGGGCGTCGCCGGGACGTGGCGTGACCTCACCGACTCGGTCAACCTGATGGCCGACAACCTGACCGACCAGGTCCGCGGGATCTCGCAGGTGGCGACCGCGGTGGCCAACGGCGACCTGACCAAGAAGATCGACGTCGACGCCCGCGGCGAGATCCTGCAGCTGAAGAACACGCTGAACACGATGGTCGACCAGCTCTCGGCGTTCGCGGGCGAAGTCACCCGCGTGGCGCGCGAGGTCGGCTCCGAGGGCAAGCTGGGCGGCCAGGCCGAGGTGGCGGGCGCGGCCGGGACGTGGCGCAGCCTCACCGACTCGGTCAACCAGATGGCCGACAACCTCACCGACCAGGTCCGCAACATCTCGCACGTGACCACGGCCGTGGCGAAGGGCGACCTGACCCAGAAGATCACCGTCGACGCCCGCGGCGAGATCCTCGAGCTCAAGACGACCATGAACACGATGGTGGACCAGCTGTCCGCCTTCGCCGACGAAGTCACCCGCGTCGCCCGCGAGGTGGGTACCGAGGGCCAGCTGGGCGGGCAGGCGCAGGTCCCGGGGGTCGCCGGCACCTGGCGCGACCTCACCGGCTCGGTGAACTTCATGGCGAACAACCTGACCACCCAGGTCCGCAACATCGCCCAGGTCGCCACGGCCGTGGCGCGCGGCGACCTGACGCAGAAGATCGCGGTCGACGCCCGGGGCGAGATCCTCGAGCTCAAGACCACGCTCAACACCATGGTCGACCAGCTCTCGGCCTTCGCCGACGAAGTCACCCGCGTCGCCCGCGAGGTCGGCACCGAAGGCAAGCTCGGCGGCCAGGCCGCCGTGCCCGGGGTCGCGGGGACGTGGAAGGACCTCACCGACAACGTCAACTTCATGGCGAACAACCTGACCGACCAGGTCCGGAACATCGCCACGGTGACGTCCGCGGTCGCGAAGGGCGACCTGACGCAGAAGATCACCGTCGACGCCCGCGGCGAGATCCTCGAACTGAAGACCACGCTCAACACCATGGTCGACCAGCTCTCGGCGTTCGCGGACGAGGTCACCCGGGTGGCGCGAGAGGTCGGCACCGAAGGCATCCTCGGCGGCCAGGCCACCGTGCGCGGGGTCGCCGGGACGTGGAAGGACCTCACCGACAACGTCAACGTCATGGCCACCAACCTGACCGACCAGGTGCGCAGCATCGCCACGGTCGCGACCGGCGTGGCCAACGGCGACCTGTCGAAGAAGATCTCGATCGTCGCCCAGGGCGAGGTCGCGGCGCTGGCCGAGACGCTGAACGGGATGGTCGAGACGCTGCGCGCGTTCGCCGACGAGGTCACCCGCGTGTCCCGCGAGGTCGGCACCGAAGGCATCCTCGGCGGCCAGGCTCGGGTGCCCGGCGTGGCCGGGACCTGGAAGGACCTGACCGAGAACGTCAACTTCATGGCGCACAACCTGACCAGCCAGGTGCGCAACATCTCGCAGGTGACCACCGCGGTCGCGAAGGGCGACCTGACGAAGAAGATCGACGTCGACGCGCGCGGCGAGATCCTCGAGCTGAAGACCACGATGAACACGATGGTCGACCAGCTCTCGGCGTTCGCCTCGGAGGTCACGCGCGTGGCGCGCGAGGTCGGCACCGAGGGCAAGCTGGGCGGCCAGGCCGAGGTCGACGGCGTGTCGGGCACCTGGCAGCGGCTCACCGAGAGCGTGAACCAGCTGGCCGGGAACCTGACCACGCAGGTCCGCGCGATCGCGCAGGTGGCGACCGCGGTGACCGCCGGCGACCTGACCCGGCACATCACGGTCGACGCGTCCGGCGAGGTCGCGGACCTCAAGGACAACATCAACCAGATGATCGCGAACCTCAAGGAGACGACGAGGACCAACCGCGAGCAGGACTGGCTGAAGACGAACCTCGCGCAGCTGTCGGGGCGGATGCAGGGGCACCGCGACCTGGCGTCGGTCGCGGCGCTGATCCTGTCCGAGCTGGCCCCGCTGGTCCGGGCCCAGCAGGGCGCGTTCTTCCTGGCCCGCGACGACGACCGCGACGGCACGGTGCTGGAGTGCATCGCGGCCTACGGGCTCGCGCAGTCCCGCGCCGGCCTGCGGTTCGGGATGGGCGAGTCGCTGATCGGCCAGGCCGCGGTCGACCAGCGCACGATCCTGGTCCACAACGCACCGCCGGAGTACGCGCTGATCTCTTCCGGCCTCGGCTCGGCGGCGCCGGTGAACCTGATCGTGCTGCCGGTGCTGTTCCAGGGCGAGGTGCTCGGCGTGCTGGAACTGGCCTCGGTCAACGAGTTCAGCACGGTCCACCAGGACCTGCTGGAGCAGCTGCGGCACACCATCGGCGTCAACGTGAACACGATCCTGTCGAACTCGCGCACGGAAGCGCTGCTCACGGAGTCGCAGCGGCTGGCGCAGGAGCTGCGGGCGCGGTCGGAGCAGCTGCAGGCCCAGCAGGGCGAGCTGCGGCGGTCGAACACGGAGCTGGCCGAGAAGGCGGCGCTGCTGGCCCAGCAGAACCGCGACATCGAAGTCAAGAACAGCGAGATCGAGCAGGCGCGCCAGGAGCTGGAGGAGCGCGCCGGGCAGCTGACGGTGGCGTCGCAGTACAAGACCGAGTTCATGGCGAACATGTCGCACGAGCTGCGCACGCCGCTGAACAGCGCGTTGATCCTGGCCAAGCTGCTGTCGGAGAACCCGGAAGGGAACCTGACCGAGAAGCAGATCCAGTTCGCGAAGACGATCTACGCGGCCGGGTCCGACCTGCAGCAGCTGATCAACGACATACTGGACCTGGCGAAGGTCGAGGCGGGCCGGCTGGACATGCAGATGTCCGACATCACGCTGCCGGAGCTGGTGGACTACGTCGAGTCCCTGTGCCGTCCGCTGACCGCGGACAAGGGCCTGGAGTTCGCGGTCCACATCGACCCGCCGGTGCCGGGCAGCGTCCACACGGACGAGCACCGCCTCCAGCAGATCCTCCGGAACCTGCTCTCGAACGCGGCGAAGTTCACCGACGAGGGCGGCGTCCGGCTGCACATCCGCACGGCCGACCCGGCGGAGGTGGAGCAGGAGGCGCTGCGGAACGCACCGGGCATCATCGCGTTCGCGGTCGAGGACACCGGGATCGGGATCCCGGAGGAGAAACTGGCGGTCATCTTCGAGGCGTTCCGCCAGGCGGACGGCACGACGAGCCGCAAGTACGGCGGCACAGGCCTGGGCCTGAACATCAGCCAGCAGCTGACCGAGCTCCTGGGCGGCGAGCTGCGCGTGGTGAGCGAACCGGGCGTCGGCTCGACGTTCACCCTGTACCTCCCGGTGGCGGCGGCCAACCTGGTCGACCCGGCCGTGACGGCGCCGCCGTCACCGAAGCTCCCCCCGGTCCCGAGCACGGTCCTGGTGGCGGCCCCGGACGTCACCCCCAAGAGGTTCCACGGCGAGAAGGTCCTGATCGTCGACGACGACCTGCGGAACGTGTTCGCCCTGGCCGCGGTCCTGGAGCAGGCGGGCCTGGAGGTCATCTACGCCGAGACGGGCGTGGACGGCATCCGCGCCCTCGAGCGCAACGAGGACACGGCCCTGGTGCTGATGGACGTGATGATGCCGGAACTCGACGGCAACGCGACGATCGCGGCGATCCGCGCGGAGGCGGCGAACGCCGACCTGCCGGTGATCGCGGTGACGGCGAAGGCGACAGCGGAGGACCGGGCCCGCACGCTGGCCAGCGGGGCGGACGACTACATCACGAAGCCGGTCGACACGGACAAGCTCCTGGATGTGATCGCGGCTTCGCTGGAGGCGGACGCCGCTTCGGCTCGCGACGCCGCCTCTTACAGCGGTGGAGCGGGTGACGGGAATCGAACCCGCGTAGCTAGTTTGGAAGACTAGGGCTCTACCATTGAGCTACACCCGCGTGCCCCCGGAGGTACCCGGGTGCGTGGCCAGCTTAGCGTGACACGCTAGGCTGATCACACACCCCCCTCGGGGTGCCGGGATGTGGCGCAGCTTGGTAGCGCATCCGCTTTGGGAGCGGAGGGTCGCAGGTTCAAATCCTGTCATCCCGACCATGGTTCGAGGCTTCGCTTCGCGAGCAGCGGCGGTGTAGTCACACCGCGTCGAAGCCGCCGGGTGCGTCCTGGCCCGACAGGGCCGCCACCATCGCCGCGCGGGTGCCCACTCCGAGTTTCGTGAAGATCCGCCGCATGTGGGCCGAAACCGTGTACAGGCTGATGTCGAGCACCCGGGCGATCGCGCGGTTCGTGCAGCCCTGCGCCACCATCCGGGCGACCTCGTGCTCCCGGGGGCTCAGCAGGTCGTGCGCCGCCGGCACCACCGGCACGAGCAGGCAACGGACACCCATCTCCGTCACGTCCAGCAGCGGCCGCCGCCCGGCCGAGTCCGGGTCCGCCAGCTCGGCGGCCCGCCTGACCAACGCTCTCGCCAGGCCTCGGACGGTCTCGTCGTCGCTCACCGCCGGACTCCTGGCTTCGCGGCGCCGCACCGGCGTGTGCACGGCTGCCACGGCCGACAAACTCGTCGTCATCGACGTTCCCCCCGGTTCCCCGACCACTCCTCCGCTCCAAGCAAACCCGGAAACCGGCTGCCGCGCATCGTCGATTCGTGTGACAACGACCGACTAGCCGATTCGGGCCCGCCACGGACGTGCGACTACTCGTCCCGGCCCGGACAGCGTGCACTGGGTGCTCGACGAGAGGGGAACGCAATGAGCCGTCGTTACCCGGCCGTGGATGGCGAGCTGGAAGACGAACTGATCCGGGAGGTGGAGGCGGAGCTCGAAGACGAGCTGGAGGCCGGCCTCGGCGAGTTGGAGAGCGAGTTCGAAGACGAAGGCGAATACGGCGAGCTGGCCGGGGAGCTGGAGGACGAGCTCGAGTACGAGGACGAAGACGAGTACGAAGACGAGTACGAAGCGGAAGCCGAGTTCGAAGCGGTCGTCCGCGAGCTGGAGATGGAGTTCGAGCTCGAGGACGAGGGCTTCAGCAATCCCGCCCGGCGCGTCTACTCCGATGCGGAAATGCTGGCGCAGCTGGCTTTCCAGGCCGAAAACGCGGAGAGCGAGCAGGAGGCCGAAGCGTTTCTCGCCGCACTCGCGCCGCTCGCGTTCCAGGCGGCGAAGTGGGCTCTGCCGAAGATCATCAAGCACGGCCCGCAGCTCATCCGCGGCGCGGTCAACCTCGGCAAGAAGCTGTGGCGCAACCCGGCCACGCGGCACGCCGTCCGCCACGTGCCGCGAATCCTCGGCCAGACCGCGCGCGACGTCGGCCGCCGCTACGCCGACGGCCGCCCCATCAACGCACGCTACGTCAGCCGACGGCTGGTCGGTCACGCCGTGGATGCCGCGAGCGGACCGCACCGCGGCCACAGCCACGGCCGCGGCGGCGGCGGCGGTCACAGCCACAGCCACCGGCAGCGCCCGCAGCAGCCGCGGCGCCGGCAGCACACCGCCCGGCGGGCCCAGACGCGCTCCGGCGCGGGACGGCGCAAGGCGTGCGGCCGTGCCCGCCGCCGTTGAGCCACGCCCCGTCCGAACCGGCGCCGCGGCCGTGCCCACCGGGTTCCGGCGAGCACGGCCGACGGCCGGGGAAAGCCTGGCGGGGTGGGCGCGGACCCAGGTCACCAACGCACGCCGACACACCGATGCGTTGCGGCCCTTCCGGTGGGAGGAGTTCGGCGACCCGGCGACCGGGCCGAGCCGGGCGCACCTGGTCGCGGTCAACCGGATGATGACGACGTTGCGCGGGCCGCTGCGCGCTTCGGTGCGCGCGGTCGACCGGGCCGCCGTCGAGCCGGTGGACCCGGCGGAGCTGCTGCGCGCCAAGTCGCGGGCGCACCACTGGGTGCGCGCGACCGAGCAGATCTGGAACTTCTACCTCGACCTGTTCAACCAGCGGCAGACCGCGTTCGCGCCGTGGCTGGTCGCCTGCGACCGGATCGCGCTGGACTGCTACCAGTACGCCTACCTCGGTCTCGGGCGCTGGCGGCCGATCCCGACGCCGCCGCCGTTCTGCTACCTGCGTCACGGCGGCGGCCCGGCGACGTCACGGCGCGGGATTCCGTTGCGACGGCTGGGAAACCGGCTGAACCCGTTTCCGCTGATCCAGCTGCCGTACCACCGGCTGGTGAACCCTTGGACGCTCGGCGCCGTGCTGCACGAGGTCAGCCACAACCTGCAGAACGACCTCGGGCTGGCCCGGGCGATCCCCCTGCGGGTGGCGACCCGGCTCACCGAAGCGGGCGTGCCGCCCGAGGTGGTGGCGGTTTGGGTCCGCTGGAACCGTGAGACGTTCGCGGACTTGGCCGCGGTGTCGCTGGGTGGCCCGGCGGTGGTCGGCTCGCTCATCGACGTCATCGGCCGAACCGGCCTGGAAACCCTGGGCTTCTCGCCCCGCGCCGTACACCCGGTGCCGTACCTGCGGGCGAAGCTCTCGATCGAGCTGTTGCGGCGCATGGGTTTCCGCCGGCACGCGGACTCCTACGCCGAGCTGTGGCGACGGCTATACCCGAGCGCCAAGCTGTTCGGAGCTCCGGACGCGCTGCAGGCCACGGCCGCCACGGCGATCCCGGCGGTGGTGGACGCGATGTGCTTCACGTCGTACCCGTCGCTCGGGCACCGGCCACTGGCCGCGGTACTGCGGTTCGAGCCCAAGGAGCAGGCGATGATCGAAGAAGCCGCCGAACGCCTCGCCGACGGCGTCTCGCCCGGTGTGGTGCCGGAACGCTTCCTCATCGGCGCGGTCCGGTTCGCGCTCGACCGGCGGATGGCGCCACCCCGGCGGCTGGTCGGGTTCTTCATGGAGGAGCTCGGGAGGAAGTCACGATGACGTTCCGCGCCGAAGTCGCCGACCTGCGGGCCAAAGTCGCCCTGCTCGCCGACGCCTGGCACGGTCTCGAACTGGCGGTGTGCGAGGACCGCCCGCCGGGTGACGGGCTCGCCGTGGCCGACCACCTCGGCGACATCGCCACCGAGGGCACCGCCGAACTCCTCGCGGCGGCGCGCACACCCGCCACCGCCGACGGCCTGTACACCACGGCCACCGCGCTGTTGTGGATCCGCCGCCGGATCGACGACGAGTACCGCTCCCCCGCCACGGTGACCGCGTTGCTGCGCGGAGCCCGGGAGCGGGAGACCGAATGGCGCGGGTGGGTGAAGGGCGTCAGGCGTGGCGCCGACCGTTGCGTCGACGCGTTGCGGGACGCGGAAGACGCGATGCTGCGGTGCTGGCGAGAAGCAGTGGAACTGGCCGTACTCGACGGATGTGGGGCAGACCGATGAACACCGAACAAGACCGCGGCGCTCAGCTGCCGCACGCGCAGGAGGTCGACACGGCGTACCCGTCGTCGGTCCGGCCGTATCCCTCGTCGCCCCCGGCGGGCAAGCTGGCCGAGCAAGCGATCAGCGACGTCCTCGGCTGGAAGTGGCGCGATGGCGACACGAAGGGCTTCGTCGCCGCGCTGACCGGCAGCTTCGGGCTGTCCGAGGTCGGGGGGCGCACCGAGGCGAAGTGGACCCCGCGCGGGTACGCGATCCAGGCCGACCTGGGCGCGGTCACCGGCGGTCAGGCGTCCCTGGCGGCCCGCGCCCGCAGCGCGGCGAAAGACGCGCTCGCGTTGCTCGACGCCCTCCGTCCACTGCGGACGAACGCGGATCCCGACAACGCCGAAGGTCTGCGGGCCCTCGTCCGGCACGACCTCGAGCAGATCCGCCAGGAGCTGGAGAGCCCGCTCATCCGCGTGCCCCGCGTCGACCAGCTCTTCGCGCTGCTGCTCGGGCAGACCGGGGCGTCGAGCGCACCGGACGGCACGGAAGCGGACACCGTGGGCGGCCACATCGGCCGGCTGCGCGACGAGTTCGGCCTGACTTCGCGCGAGGTCAACACGATCGAAGAGGAGCGCATCCAGACCTCCTTCATCACGCTGGTGGACTGGGTGGTGTCGCTGCACCGCGGCTGGCTGGACTCCCGCAGCCGGATCGACCCGTTCTCTCAGCCCGCGACCGGGCAGCCGTACTTCGGCCCGGCCGTGGTCGCGCTGTCCCAGCTGCTGGCGGCCACGGCGGCGCAGGTCGACGAAGTCGTCGCGATGCTGCAGTCGGTGTTCATACAGCAAGAGGACCTCGAGGTGCTGCGGATCCCCGACACCGACGGCGGCACGATGTCGCTGGGCGGCCTGCTGCGCTGGGTCCACGACTTCGCCGCCGTCGAGGGCAGCCAGCTCATCGAGTCGGCGGGCAAGGAGGGCGTCGGGTCGGCGTTCCTGCAGGTCGCGACCCAGCTGCAGCGGCTCGTCGCGAAACTGCCGCGGTCGTGCCCGAACGGCGACAACCGCGACGTGCCCGGCAATTTCCGCGCCACGCTGCCGCCCGGCTTCTTCAGCCCCCGGGTACAACGCGCCATCGACGAGCTCGACGACCACCTGCAGGAGATCGTGCGGATCGCCACGCCGATCGGGACCCCGGGGCCGTCGCCCACCACCGGATCGCGCGAGCGGAACGGCGCCGAGCAGGCTGAACCGCCCGAGGCGGAAACGTCGAAGGCCCAGCAGCCGCGCAAGCCGCCCGGCCAGTAACCGAACCGCAGGGGAGGGACACCATGGGAACCGAAAAGGAATACCGGGAACTGTTCGACCGCGTCGCGGCGCTGCGCGGTCAGGTGGCCGGCAAGCTGGCGAACGAGCTGGGCAGCGACCCGAAGCTCGGCGACGCCGTGCTCAAGCAGCTCGACGACATGCTCACCGCGGTCGAGACCGAGCAGCGCACCCGGCCCGGCCCGGCCGACGGTGGGATCGCGTCGCTGGTCGGGCTCGGCGACGCGAGCGCACCCGACCTCGGGCAGACCAGCATGCCGCCCGGCGTCGACGCCTACGATGAAACCGTCGCGTCGGAGCGCGTCATCGCCGTCGGCGACCTGTACTACCTCTACCAGCACGAGCGGATCGGGGTGTTCCGCGTCGTGCAGAAGCTGCAGGAGCTGTTCCAGCGTGGCGCGATCCGGCTCTCGGACGGACCGGGCGCGTTCGGGCTCTACCGGTTCGACCGGCGCGACGTGCTGCGCTACACCAAGCGGGACCGGGTCAGCGCGTACCGGCGGGTGCTCGGCTACGGCCGGGGACCGGGCTCGGCGAACGCGCGGCCGAACACCGACTTCCACCAGCTGTTCACGCAGTTCGGCAACCAGGTCGCGCTGTTCTGGCGGGACAAGCGGATCTCCGACGTCCTCCGGGAACGGGCCTACGACCCGAGCTTCGGCAGTGTCGCCGTCGTGCGGCGCAGCGGGCTGGACCTGCGGAACAACCTGAAGTTCACCTCGTACGGCCACCTGAACGTGCTGCGCGTCGAGGTGATGCAGCTGTTGACCGAGGCGTTCCGGATCCTGGGCGCGGAAGACGTCCTCGACCTGTTCGGCGCGACGAACGCGTGGGACACCGTCGACGAGGTGCTCATCCGCTACTTCGACGAACGGCTCGTCTCCTCGCCGAGGCAGCGGATGGCCGTCACCGGGCGGCAGGTGCTGCGCTGGCTCGCCGCCCCGCACATCCTGGAGACGACCCGCTCGGAGTTCGAGGCACTGCTGCTGGAGATCGCCGAGCCGGCCGAGGAGTGGATCACGTCCGCGCAGTCACTGCGGCTGGCGGAGCGGACGAGCACACCGGGCGTGCTGCCGATCGACCGGCAGCACCCGGCCGGGGTCGCGGCGACCGGACCCGCCCGGCGGCCGGTGACACCGCGCCGCAACGGCCACCGGCCGGGGGTGGTGGCCCTCGCCCGGCGGAACTGACCCCGCCTGGCGGTCCGCCACCGCGGCGGGGCGGGACACCCCGGCCCGCTGCGCCCGGCCTCGGGGTCCGCTACAACCGGGTCAGCCACTCGGTCACGGTCTCGGCGATCAGGCCCGGCTGGTCCTCCGGTGTGTGGTGGCCCGCCACCACCGGGTGGTGGGCCACCTCCATCGCCGCGAAGTTCGCCGACATCCAGTCGATCATCGGCGGGGTCAGCATCGTGTCCGGGCCCGGGTCGAACGTGATCAGCAGCTTCGGGACGTCCGGGGAAGCCGCCAGCCAGTCGTCGAACGCCTCGATGCGGGACACCATTTCGGGCGGCTCGCCACCCAAAGGCATCGAACGGGCCCACCGCAGCAACGGGATCCGGGACTCCGGTGTCGGGTACATGGCTTCGTACTCCGGTGGGAGCGCCTTCAGGAACATCTCGATCATCGGTTCGCCCGCCCCGGGTGTCTTCAGCGCGCGGAACACCTCCCTTCCCACCGGCGGGAACTCCTCCCACGTCATCGGCTTCAAGACCGCTTCCGTGAAGACCAGTCCGCGAACCCGCGATGGGTGCCGTGACGCCCAGTCCGCCGCCAGCGCGCCGCCCCAGTCGTGACCGACCAGGACGACGTCTTCCAACGACAGATCGTCGAACCACTCGGCCAAGTAGCGCGCGTGGTCGGCGAACGAGTAGTCGATCGGCGGCCGCGGTGAGGCGCCCATGCCGATCAGGTCCGGGGCCAGCCTGCGCTCCGGCACCGCCGGAACCACGTTGCGCCACAGGTGTGCTGACGTCGGGTTGCCGTGCAGGAACACGACCGGCGCACCTGCTCCGACGTCTACATAGGACAACTGGCTCACTTGAACGCCACCGCGTTGCGGGCGGCCCACTCCGTGAAGGAGCGAGGTGGCCGGCCCAGCACCTGCGAGACGTCCGGGCTCACCCGCTGCTCCGCCGGAGACGGCGCACCCAGGATGTCCAGCGTCGCCGCCGCCACCTCGGGTGGCATGAAAGCCACGAACGAGGAAAACGCTTCCTCGCGCGTCTGCGGGACGAACCGCACCGGCTCCCCCAGCGCCTCGCCGATCGCCGCCGCTTGCTCGCGGGGAGAAATCGGGGCCGGGCCCGTCAGCTCGTACGTCCGGCCCGCGTGCGAGGCGTCCACGAGCGTCGCCGCGGCCACCGCCGCGATGTCCGACGGGTCGATCACCGGCAAGCCGACGTCGCCGAAGGGAGCCACCACCTCCCGCGCGGCCCGCACGCTTTCCGCCCACTGCACCGCGTTCGACGCGAACCCGCCGGGACGCAGGATCGTCCACTCCGGACCTGCCGCCCGTACCGCGTCTTCGAAGGACGCAGGATGACGGCCCGTTCCGACACCCTGCGACGACAGCAACACCACCCGCGCCCCGCCGACCTGGTCCAGTACCGGCTCCAAGGGCCCGCGGAAACCCGGTGGCAGCAGCAGGAACACCGCCGACGCCCCGTCGAAAGCCGGCCGCAACGATGCCGCGTCCGACAAGTCGGCTCGATACGGCCCGCCGCGGGACACCGCCCGCACCTCTTCACCCGCCGCCGTCAGCGCCTCCACCAACGGTCGTCCGACATTGCCCGTAGCTCCGGTAACAACGATCATGCGGACGACGCTACATTCCGACGTATAGTAGGTACCTAGAGGAAAGTAATGACTGGAGGCCCGAAAAGTGACCAGGACCACACCCGAGCTGGCCTGCCCGATCGCGCCGGTCGTGGACATCGTCTTCAGTCGCTGGACCACGCCGATCCTGTGGGCGCTCAACGAATACGGGCGCCAGCGGTTCGTCGAACTCGAACGCCGCATCGCCACCATCACGCCGAAGGTGCTCACCCAGCGGCTGCGCCAGCTGGAGCGCGACGGCCTGGTCGTGCGCACCTACCACGCCGAGGTGCCGCCGCGCGTGGAATACGAGATCAGCGAGCTGGGGCGCAGCCTGGGCCCGCTGTTCGCGAGCCTCAGCGAGTGGTCGGCCAACCTCGACGAAGTGGAAAAGGCCCGCGCGGCCTACGACGCCCGAAGCTCGGCGAGGTAGGCCGCGGCCACTAGGCACAGGGAACGGCTATCGCGAAAGGTCCAGGTAGTCCAGGTTCGCCGGGCCGTCCGCGGTCGTCGCGGTGAGCTGCACGGTGTGCGCGCCCGACGTCAGCGACACCGGCCGGGTGACGGTGCTCCACGTCGTCCAGGCGCCGGTCGGCGGGAACGGGACGTCCGTGGCCACCACCGTGCCGTCGACCGTGATGTCGACCGGGCGCGCCGCCGTCGTGCCGTTCGCGTAACCGAACGTGAGCGCCGACGCCGGACCGGTGACCTGCCATTCGACGTAGCTGCCGACGGCGTTGGCGCCGTTCGCGAAGCCGGTCCCCGAGAAGCCCGCGTGGTTCGCGTCCACCGTGCCGCCCGCGGAGAGGGTCGCGGACTCGGCTTCGTAGCGAGAGCCCCGGGAAGACAAGCGGTACAGCACCGTCGCGTGCGAGGGCACCGACGCGCTGATCGTGCCCGTGGTACTCCGGACGGCCTTGCTCCACAGGTCTTTAAGCGAATAGGAAGACGCGCTGCCGATACCGGTCGCGGCCGCGGTCGTGCTGATCGTGGCCGTCGCGGCCGTTTCGTTGGACAGCGCCACCGCACGGTCGCCGTTGGCGAGCACCTTGCTGTAGACGACGAGTCCGCCGTTCGCGCTCAGCACCGTCGCCTGCTTGCCCAGCGGGTCCTGGTCGAGCGCGATCACGTCGGTGTTCTTGAGGATCGCGAAGCTGTCGTCGGACACCTTCCGCAGATCGCTGCCGATGAGCAGCGGCGCCGCCATCATCGCCCACAGGCTGAAGTGCGTGCGGTACTCCGCCGCGGTCATGCCGCCGTTGCCGACCTCCAGCATGTCCGGGTCGTTCCAGTGCCCGGGGCCGGCGTACTGCGCGAGCCCGCGATTGGTCTGGGCCTTGCCGATCATGCTCGACCACTTGTCGGAGATGTCGCCGGTGGTGCGCCACAGGTTCCCGACGGGTGCCGCCCACGTCCACGGCTTGCTCTGGCCCCACTCGCAGATCGAATAGGCGATGGGACGGCCCGACTTCGCGAGCGCGTCCCGCATCGCCTTGTACCGCTGCTGCGCGTCGACGCCCTGGTTGTTGCAGTTGTCGTACTTCAGGTAGTCGACACCCCAGGACGCGAAGAGGTTCGCGTCCTGCTGCTCGTGGCCCAGCGCGCCGGGGAAACCGGCGGTGTTGCACGTCTTCGTCCCGGCACTGGTGTAGATGCCGAACTTCAGGCCCTTGGCGTGCACGTAGTCGGCGAGCGCCTTGATGCCGCCGGGAAACCGCGCGGGATCCGGCACGAGGTCGCCCGCGGAGTTGCGCGAGGGCAGCGCCCAGCAGTCGTCGATGTTGACGTAGGTGTAGCCGGCGTCCTTGAGGCCCTTGCTGACGAAGATGTCCGCGATGCCCTTGATCATGGCTTCGTTGAACTCGGCTCGGCACTGCGTCGAGTTCCAGTTGTTGAAGCCCATCGGCGGCGTCCGGAGCAGCCCGTTTTCGAGGGCCGACGCCGGAGGCGAACCCAGGACGAGACCGCTTGCCGCGATCGCGAGCGCGGCGGCCGCGCTCGCGATGCGCCGGAGTGAAGACATGCGTGCTCCCGGAGGTGAGTAGGGCGACCTCCGGTTAGTTAAGGATCCTTCCAATCAGCTCGTCAAGACGTGCTGCATGAAACATCAGATATTATCCCGGTCACCGACACGGCGAGGGCAGTTCCTCCACCAGCCAGGCGTGCAGCTGCCGGGCCGCGTCGGCCACGTCCTCCCCCGTCTTCAGGGTCAGGACCGGCACCCGCGGCGCGGCGATCGCCGCGCCGAACAACCGCAAGTAGGCACCGACGGTCGTGAGTTCGGCGTCCGTGACGGTCTCCGACAGCTCGTCGAACTCGACCTCCGCCGGATCGGCGAGCACGACGCCGGTCGCCCCGGCCGCGTCAGCGACGGCGGCCGCGAGCAAGGCCCCCGAACCGGACCCGAGCACGACGAACGGCTCGCCGGCCGCCTGCTCGCGGATCGCCTCGGCCGCCGTCGCGACCAGCGTGTCCAGGTCGGCCGGTGCGGAGGTCTCGCCGTCGAAGCCGGGCGCGGGCAGCAGCCACGCCTCGCGGACGCCGTCGAACCGCGCGGTGATCTCTTCGCACCACTGCGTCGAGCCGGTGAGCGTGCCGAACGCGAAGAGCAGCGGCCGGGACGCGCCCGTCGCCACGCGCCGCGGCCGCGGGGCCCACGGGGCCGGCGGCAGGAACTGCGATGCCGCGGCGAGGAACGTCCGGAACTCCGCCGTGCGGCCGGTTTCCCGGGCGGTCCGGAACAGGGCGCCCAGCGAGCCGCCCGCGTCCGGCGCGGACAGGGAGATGTTGGCCAGGAGGTGCTCGGTCAGCTCGGCGACGGTCGGGTAGTCCCAGACGAGCGCGGCGGGCAGCTCGAGCCCGGTCGCCGCGCTGATCCGGTTGCGCAGCTCGACGACGCCGAGGGAGGTGAACCCCAGGTCGGCGAACGCGGATTCCGGCTCGACCGCGTCGACGGACGGGTGCCCGAGCGTCGCCGCGACCTCCGCCCGCACCCAGCCGAGCAGCCACCCGTGCCGGTCGGCGGCCGGGAGGTCCGCCAGGCGCCCGGCGATCGGCTCGGTGATCGGCTCAGTGATCGACTCGGTCACCGGCAGCTCGCCCGCTTCGGGCACCACGCTCTCCGGCAGCACCATGTCGAGCCAGTACCGGCTGCGCTGGAACGCGTAGGTGGGCAGGTCGACGCGGACGGCACCGGGGAAGAACGGCGCCCAGTCCACGTCAGCACCAGAGGCATGAACAGTGCTCAACGCGGTGAGCAGTGCTCTCTCTTCAGAGCGATCTCGTCGCAGAGCACTGATCGCGGTTCCGTCGATCATCGCGCTCAGCACACCGTCCGGCCCCAGCTCCAAGAACACGTCGACACCGGCGGCCTTGAGCGTCGACACGCCGTCGGCGAAGCGGACCGTCTCACGCACGTGCCGCACCCAGTAGTCCACAGTGAACGGCTCCGCGAGAGCGCCGCTCACATTCGAGATCACCGGAATCGTCGCGGGGCGGTGCTCCAGGGACTCAGCGACCGCACGGAACTCGTCGAGCATGGGATCCATCAGCGGCGAGTGGAACGCGTGGCTCACCGTCAGGCGCTTGGTCTTGGGGAACTGCGCCGCGATGGCCAGGACCGCGGCTTCGTCGCCGGATATGACGACTGACTCGGGGCCGTTCACCGCGGCGATCGACACACCCTCGGTCAGGGTGATGGCCGACTCCGGGGCGGCGATCGAGACCATCGCGCCGCCGGGCGGGAGAGCCTGCATCAGGGAGGCGCGAGCGGCGACCAGGCGGCAGGCGTCCTCGAGCGAGAGGACTCCGGCTACGTGGGCGGCCGTGATTTCGCCGATGGAGTGCCCGGCCACGAAGTCCGGGCGGATGCCAAACGATTCGACCAGGCGGTAGAGGGCGACTTCGACAGCGAAGAGTGCCGGTTGGGTGAACTCGGTGCGGTCTAGCAGCTCGGGGTCGGTGAAGGCGTTGCGGAGCGAAGGGGTGAAGTGGGCGAGGACCTCGTCGAACGCTGCGGCGTAGACGGGGAAGCGGGCGTAGAGGTCCTGCCCCATTCCTACCCGCTGCGCGCCCTGGCCGGTGAACAGCACCGCCAGGCGACCAGGCCGCTCGCGGCCGGTGACGACGTTCGGTGCGGACCGGCCGTCGGCCAGTGCCGTCAGCCCCGCCGAAAGCTCCTCGACAGTGGCGCCATGGACCACGGCCCGGTGCGCGAACCGGCTCCGTGAGGAAGCCAGAGACAGCCCGA
Source organism: Amycolatopsis lexingtonensis (assembly GCF_014873755.1). Classification (NCBI taxonomy): domain Bacteria; kingdom Bacillati; phylum Actinomycetota; class Actinomycetes; order Pseudonocardiales; family Pseudonocardiaceae; genus Amycolatopsis; species Amycolatopsis lexingtonensis. The sequence continues at coordinate 10,144,178 of NZ_JADBEG010000001.1, read as the reverse complement.
CGTCAGCCGGATGCTCGGTGACCCCCAGCAACTGAGCGGCCTGCGCCCGAAGCGCCGCCTCCGTGCGCCCGGACAACACCCACGGCAGTAAGCCGGCTTCACCACGTTCCACAGCAACCGGCTGCGAGACCGGAGCTTGTTCGAGGATCGCGTGCGCATTGGTCCCGCTGACGCCGAACGACGACACCCCGGCCCGCCGCGGCCGATCGGACACCCATTCGCGCGCCTCCGTCAGCAGCTCGACCGATCCGGCCGTCCAGTCCACATGGGACGACGGGGTGTCCACGTGCAGCGTTGGCGGCAGGACGCCGTGCCGCATCGCCATGATCATCTTGATCACGCCGCCGACGCCGGCCGCGGCTTGCGTGTGGCCGATGTTGGACTTCAGCGAACCGAGCCAGAGCGGCGTCGAACGGTCCTGGCCGTAGGTCGCCAGGATGGCCTGGGCCTCGATCGGGTCGCCGAGCGTCGTGCCGGTGCCGTGGCCTTCCACGACGTCCACTTCGGACGGCTGCAGCCCGGCGCCGGCCAGTGCGGCGCGGATGACCCGTTGCTGTGACGGGCCGTTGGGGGCGGTCAGGCCGTTCGACGCGCCGTCGGAGTTCACCGCCGTGCCGCGGACCACCGCGAGCACCGGGTGGCCGAGCCGCCGGGCGTCGGAAAGCCTTTCGACAGCGAGGATTCCCGCGCCTTCGCCCCAGCCGGTGCCGTCGGCGGCGTCGGCGAAGGACTTGCAGCGGCCGTCGGCGGCGAGCCCGCGCTGACGGCTGAAGTCGATGAACACCCCCGGCGTCGAAAGCACGGTGACGCCGCCGGCCAGCGCGAGGTCGCACTCCCCCTGCCGCAGCGACTGGCACGCCAGGTGCAGTGCCACCAGCGACGACGAACACGCCGTGTCCACGGTGAGCGCCGGGCCTTCCAGCCCGAACGCGTACGCGATGCGGCCGGACACCACGCTCGCCGAGCTGCCGGTGCCGAGGAAGCCGTCGACGCCCTCGGGCACGGCGAGCGGCCGGGACGCGTAGTCCGAATACATCACGCCGGTGAACACGCCGGTCCGGCTGCCGCGCAACGACTCCGGGTCGATGCCCGCGCGTTCCAGCGCCTCCCACGACGTCTCGAGCAGCAGCCGCTGCTGCGGGTCCATCGCCAGCGCCTCGCGGGGCGAGATGCCGAAGAAGCCCGCGTCGAAGTCGGCGGCGTCGTAGAGGAACGCGCCTTCCTTGGCGTAGCTGGTGCCGGGGTGGTCGGGGTCGGGGTCGTACAGCGCGTCGAGGTCCCAGCCGCGGTCGTCCGGCAGGCCCGCGACGGCGTCGCGCCCCGCGGCGACCAGGTCCCACAGGTCTTCGGGGCCGCGGACGCCGCCCGGGTAGCGGCAGCCGATGCCGACCACGACGATCGGGTCGCCGTCCACCCGGCGCGTCCGCACCGCCACCTGCGACGACTCCCCGGAAACCCGTTCGACGACGTATTGGGTGAGCGCCTGCGGGTTCGGGTGGTCGAAGACGAGCGTCGCCGGCAGCCGCAAGCCGGTCTCGGCGGCGAGCCGGTTGCGCAGTTCCAGCGCGGTCAAGGAGTCGAAGCCGAGTTCCTTGAAGGCACGAGCCGGCTCGACCGCGGCGGCCGAGCCGTACCCGAGCACGCCCGCGACCAGGCCGCGGACGAGTTCGAGGACCTGGCGGGTCCGGTCGTCCGCACTGAGCCCGGCCAACCGGTCGGCGAACGACGACTTCGCGACCGCCGCCGCAGCCTGGCGGCGGGCGGGCGGCAGCAAGCCGTGGAGGAGCGCCGGTGTCACCGGCTGACGGCGCAAAGCGGCGAGTTCCAGCTTGACCGGTGCGAGCACGGCCTGGTCAGCGGCGACCGCCCGGTCGAACAGCGCGAGCCCAAGCTCGCTGGTCAACGGCGTCATGCCCGCGCCCGCCATACGGTGCAGATCGCCCTCGGCGAGGTGGCCGGTCATCGAGCTGGCTTCGGCCCAGAGTCCCCAGGCCAGGGCCACCGCGGGCAGGCCATGGGCGCGGCGGTGCTGGGCGAGCGCGTCGAGGTAGGCGTTCGCGGCGGCGTAGTTGGCCTGACCCGCACCGCCCATGGTGGCGGCGAAGGACGAGAACAGGACGAAGGCGGACAGTCCCGAAGTGAGTTCGTGCAGGTTGAGCGCCGCGTCGGCCTTGGGCCGCAGTACCGCGTCCAGGCGCTCCGGGGTGAGGGATTCGACGACGCCGTCGTCGAGGACACCGGCCGCGTGCACGACCGCCGAAACGGAGTGTTCAGCCAGGACCGCCGCCAGCTGCGCGCGATCGGCGACGTCGCAAGCGATCGCGGTCGCGGTGGCGCCCAGTTCCGAGAGTTCGGCGACGAGTTCCGGTAAGGGGCCGCGGCGGGACAGCAGGAGCAGCCGCCGGACGCCGTGCCGAGTGACGAGATGCCGGGCGACCAAACCGCCGAGCAGGCCGGACGCGCCGGTGATCAGCACCGCGTCGTCGCCCCACGCGGGCGCGATGTCCGAAGTGGATGCTCGCGCCAGCCGCGGGACGTGCCACTTGCCGCCGCGCAGAGCCAGTTGGGGTTCCCCCGCCGGCAGTTCCGCCGGGACCTGGTCGGCGTCGAGCAGCACGAACCGGCCGGGATTCTCGGCCTGGGCCGAGCGCACCAAGCCGGTGACGGCTGCGGCGGCGAGGTTCGGGACGTCTTCGCCGCCGACCGAGACCGCGCCCGAGGTCACGACGACCAGGAGTCCCTCGTCGGCAAGCGATTCCTGCAGTCGCGCGAGGACCGCCGTGGTCGTCTCCCGCACTGTCCCGTCCGGAACGCGGAACACGGTGAACTCGCTGGTCAGCTCGGCGCCGGTCAGCTCGGGCCAGGTGACTTCGAAGAGCGCGTCCGAAGTGGACTCGGCCTTGGCGGGTGTCCGCAGCGTCAGCGACCGGACCTCGCCGACCGGGGCACCGGTCTCGTCGGCCAGCGTCAGCGAGACGGCGTCGCCGGACCCCGGCGTCAACGTCACGCGCAGCACGGTCGCACCGGACGCGGTCAGCGAGACGCCGCTCCACGCGAACGGCAGCTTCGGACCGTCCCCGCCCGCGGACAGTGCCCCGAACCCGGCCGCGTGCAAAGCCGCGTCGAGCAGTGCCGGGTGCAGGCCGAACCGGGCCGCGTCGCCGCGCAATGCCTCGGGCAGCTTGACCTCGGCGAAGACCTCGCTCCCCCGCGTCCAAACCGCGCGCAGCCCACGGAACGCCGGACCGTAGTCGACACCGGTAGCCGCCATAGCCGGGTAGAAGCCTTCGATTTCGGCCCGCTCGGCCCCCGCCGGCGGCCACTCCGATGCGTCACTTTCACGTGAAAGTGACGCCTCGGTCAGGAGGCCGGTCGCGTGACGGGTCCACGGGGTGAACTCGTCCGGGCGGGAGAAGATGGCGAGTTCGCCGTCCTCGCGCACCGAAACCTGGAGGTGCACCCCGCCCGTGGACGGCAGCACCAGCGGCGTCTCGAGCGTGAGTTCGTCGAGGGTGCGGCGGCCGACCTGGTCACCGGCGCGGATCGCGAGTTCGACGAACGCCGTGCCCGGCAACAGGACCTCGCCGCCGACGCGGTGGTCGGCCAGCCACGGGAGACTGTGCAGGGAAAGCTTTCCGGTGAGCACCGCGCCGCCGGAGTCCGCGAGCCCGACCACGGCGCCGAGCAGCGGGTGCTCCGCCGATGTGAGCCCGAGGCCACCGGCATCACCGACCGCGACCAGCCGCGGCCAGTACCGCTCGTGCTGGAACGCGTACGTCGGCAGTTCGGTGCGCCGCGCGCCGGGGAAGGCGTCGTCCCAGCGGACGTCGACGCCGTGCACCCAGGCTTCGGCCAGCGAGGTGTGGAACCGGGCGAGGCCACCTTCCCCGCGGCGCAGGGTCCCGAACGCGGCGTCCCCGATCGCCATGGTCAGCACGGGGTGCGGCGAGGCCTCGACGAACGCCCGGAAGCCCTGGCCGGTCAGCGCCGTCACGGCGGTGTCGAGCCGGACCGGACGACGGAGGTTGGTGTACCAGTACTCGGCGTCCAGCTCGGTGCCGTCGAGCCAGTCACCGGTGACCGTCGAGAAGAAGCCGGTCGTGGCTTTCGCCGGCCGGACCGGGGCCAGAACTTCGAGGAGCCGCTCGCGGATCCGTTCCACCTGCGGCGAATGCGACGCGTAGTCCACCGGGATCCGCTTCGCGCGGACGTCGTCGGCGGCACAGGCGGCCATCAGTTCGTCGAGCGCGTCCGGTGTCCCGGAGACGACGACCGCGGCGGGACCGTTGATCGCGGCGATCGACAGCCGCTCGCCCCACGGCGTGATCCGGGCCGTCACCGCGTCGGCGGGTTCGGCGAGCGAGACCATGCCGCCCTGCCCCGCCAGCTCCAGAATCGCCTGGCTGCGCAACGCGACCACGCGAGCACCGTCCTCAAGGGACAGTGCACCCGAGACGACGGCGGCGGCGATCTCGCCCTGCGAGTGCCCGACGACCGCGGCCGGTTCGACGCCGTACGAGCGCCAGAGTTCCGCCAGCGACACCATCACGGCGAAGAGCGCGGGCTGCACGACGTCGACGCGTTCCAGCATCGCTGAGTCACGGATGGCGTCGGTCAGCGGCCAGTCCACAAAGGAGGAGAGCGCCATCGCGCACTCGTTCATGCGGGCGGCGAAGACCGGCGATTCGGCGAGGAGGTCCACGGCCATCCCGGCCCACTGGGAACCCTGGCCGGGGAACACCATCGCGACCTTCCCCGCGGCAGCCGTCCCCTTGACGACGGCGGGCGCGGGAAGATCTTCGGCCAGCGCCGCGAGCCCGGCGGCCAAGCCGTCACGGTCACCGACGACCACCGCGCGGTGGTCGAACGCGGACCGGGTCGTGGCCAGCGAAAGCCCGATGTCGCCCACTGACCCGGCGACGCCTTCGAGCGCGGCCGCCTGGGCGCGGAGTGCCTCGGCCGACCGGGCCGACAGCACCCAGGGCACGACCTGCCCGGGCTCGTCGGGACCGGCGACGGGGAGGTCCTCGGCCGGAGCTTCCTCCAGGATCGTGTGCACGTTGGTGCCGCTCATGCCGAACGCCGAGATCGCGGCCCGGCGCGTCCGCTCCGACGGCCACTCGCGCCGCTCGGTGAGCACCTCCACCGCACCGGCGGACCAGTCCACTCGGGACGACAACTCGTCGACGTGCAAGGTCTGCGGCAGAACGCCGTGGCGTAGGGCCATGACCATCTTGATGACCCCGGCGACCCCCGCGGCGGCCTGGGTGTGGCCGATGTTGGACTTCACCGAACCGAGCCACAGTGGCGCTTCCCGGTCCTGGCCGTAGGTCGCGAGCAGCGCCTGGGCTTCGATCGGGTCACCGAGAGTCGTGCCGGTGCCGTGCGCCTCGACCACGTCGACGTCCGCAGTGGACAGACCGGCGTCGGCGAGTGCGGCCCGGATGACCCGCTGCTGCGACGGGCCGTTCGGCGCGGTCAAGCCGTTCGACGCGCCATCGGAGTTGACCGCCGAACCGCGGACGATCGCCAGCACCGGGTGGCCGTTCCGGCGAGCGTCCGAAAGCCGTTCCACCACGACCATCCCGCTGCCCTCGCCCCACGACGTGCCGTCGGCGGCTTCGGCGAACGCCTTGCACCGGCCGTCGGCGGCCAGGCCGCGCAGCCGGCTGAACGCGATGAACGAACCCGGCGTCGGCAACACGGTGATGCCGCCCGCGAGCGCGAGGTCGCACTCCCCCTGCCGCAGCGCCTGCACCGCCAGGTGCAGTGCGACCAGCGACGACGAACACGCCGTGTCGACGGTGAGCGTCGGTCCCTCCAGCCCGAACGCGTACGCGACGCGTCCGGAAAGGACACTCGCCGCGTTGCTCGTGGCGAGGTGCCCTTCGAGCGCCTCGGCGGCGCTGAGCATGAGAGTGCCGTAGTCCTGGCCGTTGGAGCCGACGAAGACGCCCGTCCGGCTGCCCTTCAGCGACGGCGGCCGGATGCCCGCGTGCTCGAAGGCTTCCCAGGACGTCTCCAGGAGGAGCCGCTGCTGCGGATCCATGGCGAGGGCCTCACGAGGTGAGATGCCGAAGAAGCCCGCGTCGAAGTCGGCGACGCCGTCGAGGAAACCGCCCTCGCGCACGTACGACGTCCCGGGCGTCTCGGGGTCCGGGTCGTACAGCGAACCCAGCTCCCAGCCACGGTCCTCGGGGAACCCGGAGATCGCGTCCCGCCCGCCGTCGACCAGGTCCCACAGCTGCGCCGGGGTCCGGACGCCGCCGGGGAACCGGCAGCCGAGGCCGACGATCGCGATCGGCTCGGGTGTCTGCGCTTCCTGGAGCCGCCGGCGGGTGTCCTGAAGATCGGCCGTAACCCGCTTGAGGAAGTAGCGGAGCTTTTCCTCGTTGTCCATCGTCGTTCACTCCATGCAGTAGCGGGCGCCGGATCAGGAGATGCCGAACTCTTTGCCGAGGAGGTCGAACATCTCCTCGTCGCTGGCGGTGTCGAGGCTCGGGGCGGCGGCTTCGCCCGCCCAGCCCGCGGTGAGCAGCCGCAACTGCTCGGCGACCCGGGCCCGGTCGGCGTCGCCCAGGCTCGCGCCGAGCCGGCCGAGCTCGTCGAGCAGCCCGTCGACCCCGCGCGACGCGGGCTCGTCGCCCGCCAGTTCCGCGGTGAGGTGCCGGGCCAGCGCGGCCGGCGACGGGTAGTCGAAGATGAGGGTCGCGGGCAGGCTCAGCCCGGTGACGCGGTCGAGGCGGTTGCGGAGCTCCACGGCGGTCAGCGACGTGAAGCCGGTTTCGCTGAACGCCCGGTCCGGAGCCACGTCCGCCGCGCGGCCGTGGCCGAGCACCGCCGCGACGTGCTCGCGGACGACGTCGAGGACGAGTTCGCCCGCGTCCGCCGAGGACAGTCCGGTCAGGCGGTCACCGAGTCCGGTGTGGACTTCGGCGGCCGGAGCCGCCGGCGCGAGTTCGGCGTACAGCGGGCGCGCCTGCCCCGAAAGGTAGGTGTCCCAATCGATGTCGGCGACGACCTGCGAGCGCGTGATCCGGCCGAGCGCGGCCGCGGCCTCCGCCGGCGGCAGCGGGGTGACCCCGGCCCGCCGCATGCGGTCGGCGTTTTCGGCGGCCATGCCGCCACCCGCCCACGGGCCCCACGCGATGGAGACGGCCGCGCGGCCCGACGCGCGACGGCGCTGGGCGAGCGCGTCCAGCTCGGCGTTGGCGGCCGCGTAGTTCGCCTGCCCGGCGGCACCGACCGCGCCGGCGAGCGAGGAGAACAGCACGAAGGCGTCGAGGTCGCCGGTCAGCTCGTCGAGGACCCGGGCGCCGGTCACCTTGGCGTGCAGGACATCCGCGAACCGGTCGCCGGTGAGGGTGTCGACAACGCCGTCGTCGAGCACGCCGGCCGCGTGCACCACCGCGGACACGGGGTGTTCGGCCAGCAGCGCCGCGACCGCGTCCCGGTCCCCGATGTCGCAGGCGACGACCGTCATGTGCTCGCCCGGCGCTTCACCACCGCGACGGCTCGCGAGGACGACGTGCTCGGCGCCGTGGCCGAGCAGCCAGTCGGCCACGTGCCCGCCGAGCGCCCCGGTCCCGCCGGTGACCAGCACCGTGCCCGACGGTGTCCACTGTGGACCGGTGCTGGTGTCGCGGACGAGCCGACGGGCGAAGACCCCGGCGGGCCGCACGGCGACTTCGTCCTCGCCGCCTGCCGCGAGCACCGCGCACAGCCGCTCGCCGTCCTCGGGCCCGACGGTCTCCGGCAGGTCAACCAGGCCGCCCCAGCGGTTCGGGTGTTCCATCGCGACCGTCCGGCCGAAGCCCCAGAACTGGGCCTGGGCCGGATCCGCGACCGGCTCGCTGTCCGCCGTCGCGACCGCGCCGCGGGTGGCGCACCACAGCGGCGCGGTGACGCCCGCGTCGCCGAGGCCCTGCACCAGCGCGAGGGTCTGCGGGAGGCCGCCCGCCACGGCCGAGCCGGGCGCGCCGGCCGCGAAGGCCAGCAACGACAGCGCCCCGGACGGCGTCGAGCGTTCTTCCGCCAGCTTGGCCTCGACCAGCTTGGCGACGGTGACGCGGTCGGCGTCCTCGGGGACCCGGACGACCAGCGGCCGCGCCCCCGACGTCGCGAAGGCACCCGCCACCGCCGTCACCGCGCCGAGGTCGTCGAGGGTTTCCGGCAGGACGAACAGCCAGTCCCCCGAGACGGCCGATCCGGTTTCGCGTAGCTTGCGCCAGACGACCCGGTAGCGCCAAGCGTCGGCCGGCGAGCCGGTCCGGCTTTCCCGCCGCCAGCCGGACAACGCGGGGAGAGCGGTGCCGATGGCCGCGCGCTGGTCGCCGTCGAGGCCGAGCAGGGAGCCGAGCGAGTCGAGGTCCTCGCCCTCGACGGCCCGCCAGAACTCGGAGTCCGCTTCGGACACCGGTGTCGCGGGCTCGGGCCAGAAGCGCTGCCGTTGGAACGGGTAGGTGGGCAGGTCGACCGCGGGCGCCGGTGGGTAGAACGCGGCCCAGTCGATGTCGACTCCGTGGACGTGAGCAGTGCTCAACGCGGTGAGCAGTGCTCTCTCTTCGGAGCGGTCTCGTCGTAGAGCACTGATCGCGGTTCCGTCGATCATCGCGCTGAGCACCCCATCCGGACCCAGCTCGAGGAAGATGCTGGCGCCCGCGTCTTGCAGCGTGGCGATGCCGTCGGCGAAGCGGACCGCCTCGCGGACGTGGCGGACCCAGTAGTCGGCCGTGAACGGCTCGGCGAGAGCACCGCTCACATTCGAGATCACCGGTATCGTCGCGGAGCGGTAGGTTAGGGACTCGGCGACCGCGCGGAAGTCCTCGAGCATGGGGTCCATCAACGGCGAGTGGAACGCGTGGCTCACCGTCAGGCGCTTGGTCTTCGGGAATTGCGCCGCGATCGCCAGGACTGCCGACTCCTCGCCGGAGATGACCACCGACTCCGGGGTGTTGACCGCGGCGATGGAGACACCCTCGGTCAGCGTGATCGCGGACTCGGGGGCGGCGATGGACACCATTGCGCCGCCGGGCGGAAGGGCCTGCATCAGGGAGGCGCGAGCGGCGACCAAGCGACAGGCGTCTTCGAGGGACAGGACACCGGCTACGTGGGCGGCCGTGATTTCACCGATCGAGTGCCCGGCGACGAAGTCCGGGCGCACGCCCCACGCCGTCACGAGCCGGTGGAGCGCGACCTCGACCGCGAACAGCGCGGGCTGGGTGTAGCCCGTCTGATCGAGACGGTCGCCGCCGTCGAAGACGATCTCGCGCAGGGACGCGTCGAGCAGGCCGTCGAACTCGGCGCACACGGCGTCGAAAGCGTCGGCGTACACCGGGAACCGGTCGTACAGCTCGCGGCCCATCCCGGCCCGCTGCGTGCCCTGGCCGGTGAACAGCACGGCCAGGCGCCCACCGGGCGTCGCGGTGCCGCGGACGACGTTGTCCAGGTCCGCCAGCCCGGCGAGGAGTTCGCCGGTGCCGTCGCCGAGCACGACGGCCCGGTGGTCGAGGGCCGCGCGGCCGGTCGCGAGGGTGCGGCCGACCCCGACCGCGGGAACGTCGTCGGTGACGGCAGCGCGGAGGCGGCGGGCCTGGTCTCGCAGGGCCTGCTCGTCGCGGGCGGACAGCGGCCAGAGCGTGAGTCCACTCCCGACAGCGGCGGCCGGCTCGGGTTCACCGGCTTCGAGGACCAGGTGGGCGTTGGTACCGCTGACGCCGAACGCCGACACCCCGGCGCGGCGGGCGCGGCCGGTCTCCGGCCACGGCGTCGGCTCGGTGAGCAGCTCGACAGCACCCGCCGTCCAGTCCACATGAGACGATGGCGCGTCGACGTGCAGGGTCCGCGGGAGGACGCCGTGGCGCATGGCCAGCACCATCTTGATGACCCCGGCGATCCCGGCGGCGGCCTGAGTGTGGCCGATGTTGGACTTCACCGAACCGAGCCACAGCGGCGTTTCGCGGTCCTGCCCGTAGGTGGCCAGCAGGGCCTGGGCCTCGATCGGGTCGCCCAAGGTGGTTCCGGTGCCGTGCGCCTCGACCGCGTCGACGTCCGCAGTGGACAGTCCCGCGTCGGCCAGCGCGGCGCGGATGACCCGCTGCTGCGACGGGCCGTTCGGCGCGGTCAGGCCGTTGGAAGCACCGTCGGAGTTCACCGCGGAGCCGCGCACGATCGCGAGGACCCGGTGGCCGTTCCGGCGTGCGTCGGACAGCCGCTCCAGCAGCACCAGTCCGGCGCCTTCGCCCCAGCCGGTGCCGTCCGCCGCCTCGGCGAACGCCTTGCAGCGGCCGTTCGAAGCGAGGCCGCGCTGGCGGCTGAACTCGACGAAAGTGGCCGGCGTCGACATCACAGTCGCGCCGCCGGCGAGGGCCAGATCGCATTCGCCGCGGCGCAGGGCCTGAGCGGCGAGGTGGATGGCGACCAGCGAGGACGAGCACGCGGTGTCGACGGTGAGCGCCGGACCTTCGAGCCCGAACGCGTAAGCCAGCCGCCCGGACACGACCGCGGCCGCGTTGCCGGTGCCGATGAACCCGCCGACCTCTTCACCCGCCGCGCCGAGCAAGCCGGCGTAGTCCTGGCCGTTGGTGCCGGCGAACACGCCGGTGCGGCTGCCCCGCAGCGAATGCGGGTCGAGGCCGGCGCGTTCGAAGACCTCCCAGGCGATTTCGAGCAGCAGACGCTGCTGCGGGTCCATGGCGAGGGCCTCACGCGGGGAGATCCCGAAGAAGGCCGCGTCGAATTCCGCTGCCGTGTCGAGGAAACCGCCGTCGCGGACGTAGCTGTGGCCGCTCTTGCCGTGCTCCGGGTCGTAGAGCGCGCCGAGGTCCCAGCCGCGGTCCTCGGGCAGGCCGGTCATCGCGTCGACGCCGTCCGCGACGAGCCGCCAGAGATCTTCCGGCGTCGTGACCGAGCCGGGGAACCGGCAGCCCATGGCGACGAGCGCGATCGGCTCGTCGGTGTCCGTGCGCGCCGGCCTGGTGTCCGCCGGTTCCGGCAGGCGGCCGAGGAGTTCGCGGTGCAGGTGCCGGGCCAGCGCGGCCGGGGTCGGGTGGTCGAACACGAGGGTCGCGGGCAGGCTCAGCCCGGTCGCCGCGTCGAGGCGGTTGCGCAGCTCGACCGCAGTGAGCGAGGTGAACCCGCTTTCGGAGAACGCGCGCCCGGCGTCGACCGCGGCGGCGTCGGGGTACCCCAGGACGGCCGCGACGTGCGTGCGGGTCAGCTCGAGGACCTTCCGCTCGCCGTCCTCTTCGGACAGCCCGGCGAGCAGGCCCGCCGGTTCCTCGGCCACGGGCACCGGGATCTCGGCGGTTTCGGCGAACCCGGTGAACAGCGGTCGCGGCCGGACGGCCCGCAGCGCCGGGAGGTAGACGTCCAAGTCGAGATCGGCCACCACCGCCACCGGCGTGTCCCCGGTGGCCTCGGCGGCGAGGGCGTCGAGCGCGAGGCCGGGCTCCAGGGCGCCGACACCCGCGGCACGCAGCCGGCGCCGCGCTTCGGCGTCCCCGGCAGCCATTCCGTCCCCGGCCCACGGGCCCCACGCGATCGAGACAGCGGGCAGGCCCGCGGCGCGCCGGTGCTGCGCGAGCGCGTCGAGGTGGGCGTTGGCCGCGGCGTAGCTGCCCTGGCCCGCCGCGCCGAACGCGCCGGCCATGGAGGAGAACAGGACGAAGGCGTCGAGGTCCCCGGTGAGCGAGGCCAGGTTCTCGGCGGCGGCCGCCTTCGCCCGCAGGACGGCGTCGAACCGCTCCGGCGTGAGGGACTCGATGACGCCGTCGTCGAGGACGCCCGCGGTGTGCACCACCGCTTTGAGATCTTCGGGGAGCACCGCGGCCAAGGCGTCGCGGTCGGCGGCGTCGCAGGCCACGATCGAGACGTCGCAGCCGAGCAAGATCAGTTCGCTTTCCAGTTCCGCGGCACCGGGTGCGGCCGGCCCGCGACGGCTGAGCAGCACCAGCCGCTCGGCCCCACCGGCGGCCAGCCGCCGGGCGACCTGGGCGCCGAGCGCGCCCGTGCCGCCGGTGACCAGCACGGTTCCCCGCGGTTGCCAGGCCTCGCCCGGGATCGTGGCGCGGCGCTCCAGCCGTCGCGCGAAGACACCGGACTGGCGCAGCGCGACCTCGTCCTCGGTGCCCGCGAGCACGGCGGCGAGGCGTTCGCGGCCGCGGTCGTCCAGCTCGGCGGGGAGGTCGATCAGGCCGCCCCAGCGCTGGGGGTACTCCATGGCGGCTGTCCGGCCGAGGCCCCAGACCTGCGCCTGGACCGGTGCTTCGACGCGATCCGCGCGCACGGCCGCGACCGCGCCCCGGGTGAGGCACCACAGCCGGCCGCCCGTGCCGAGGTCGCCGAGGGCCTGCAGCAGCGTGGCCGTGCCCGCCGCGATCCCGTCGTCGGCGAGGGCCAGCAGCGAAAGCACACCGTCCACTTCGGAATCGCCCAGTGCGTCGCGTACCTGCTCGGCGAACTCGGCGCGAGAAAGCAGCGGGTCGATCCGCACCGGGGTGATCCGCCCGCCGCGTTCGATGATCGTCTGCGCGACCCCGGCCACGACACCGGCTTCTCCCATTTCCGGCACGACCAGCAGCCAGTTCCCGGACGGCGCGGCGGCGTCCGGCGTGACCGGGCGCCAGGTGATGCCGTACCGCCATGAATCCACAGTGGACTCCTGGCGCCGTCGGCGGTACCAGGCCGACAGGGCCGGGGCCACCGCTGCGGCGACGTCGTCATCCAGCTCCAGTTCGGTGGCCAGCTTCCCGCTCGCGACGACGTCCCAGAACCCCGAGTCCCCGCCAGCCGAGGTTTCGGGCGCGGCGCCGGGCTCGCCGGCGAGCCAGTAGCGCCGGTGCCGGAACGCGTAGGTGGGCAGGTCGACCCTGCGGCCACCAGGGAAGAACGAGGTCCAGTCGACGTCGATGCCGCGGACGTGAACAGTGCTCAACGCGGTGAGGAGTGCTCTCTCTTCAGAGCGATCTCGTCGCAGAGCACTGATCGCGGTTCCGTCGATCATCGCGCTCAGTACGCCGTCGGGGCCCAACTCCAGGAACACGTCGACACCGGCAGCCTTGAGCGTCGACACGCCGTCGGAGAAGCGGACTGTCTCGCGGACGTGGCGGACCCAGTAGTCCGCCGTGAACGACTCCGCGAGAGCGCCGCTCACATTCGAGATCACCGGTATCGTCGCGGAGCGGTGCTCCAGGGACTCGGCGACCGCGCGGAACTCGTCGAGCATGGGATCCATCAGCGGCGAGTGGAACGCGTGGCTCACCGTCAGGCGCTTCGTCTTCGGGAACTGCGCCGCGATCGCCAGGACCGCAGACTCCTCGCCGGATATGACGACCGACTCCGGGGTGTTGACCGCGGCGATGGAGACGCCCTCCGTGAGGGTGATCGCGGACTCGGGGGCAGCGATGGACACCATTGCGCCGCCTGCGGGGAGGGCTTGCATGAGTGAGGCGCGGGCGGAAACCAGGCGGCAGGCGTCCTCGAGCGAGAGGACTCCGGCTACGTGGGCGGCCGTGATTTCGCCGATTGAATGGCCGGCCACGAAGTCGGGGCGGATGCCGAGGGACTCGACTAGGCGGAAGAGGGCTACCTCGATGGCGAACAGCGCGGGCTGAGTGAACTCGGTGCGGTCTAGCTGCTCGGGGTCGGTGAAAGCCTCACGGAGTGCGGGATCGAAGTGGGTGAGGACCTCGTCGAAAGCCTTCGCGTAGGTCGGGAAGCGGGCGTAGAGAGCCTCGCCCATGCCGACTCGCTGGGCGCCTTGGCCGGTGAACAGCACCGCCAAGCGCCGGTCCGGGCGGGCGATGCCGGTGACCGGCGGGTTTTCCAGTGCGGCGAGGAGTTCCTCACGATCGGCGCCGAACACCACCGCGCGGTGGTCGAGCGCGGCGCGGGAGTGGGCCAGCGAATGACCGATGTCGACCGGCGAAAGCTCCGGCCGGGCCTCGACGTGGACGCGGAGGCGGTCGGTCTGTGCGGTGAGCGCGTCCGCGTCGCGGGCGGACAGCAGCCACGGGACCAGCCCGGGCTCGGGCTGGTCATCGGCAGCGACGGGGGTGGCGGGCGGGGCCTGCTCGATGATCGTGTGGGCGTTGGTACCCGAGATGCCGAACGACGAGATCCCGGCGCGGCGCGGGTGGCCGGTCTCGGGCCAACGCCGTCCTTCGGTGAGCAGCTCGACCGCGCCGGACTCCCAGTCGATGCGCGACGAGGGCGCGTCCACGTGGAGGGTGCGCGGCAGGACGCCGTGCCGCAGCGCCATGACGACCTTGATGACGCCCGCGACGCCCGCGGCGGCCTGCGTGTGCCCGATGTTCGACTTGAGCGAGCCCAGCCACAGCGGCTCGTCGCGGTCCTGCCCGTAGGTCGCGAGGAGGGCCTGCGCTTCGATCGGGTCACCGAGGGTGGTGCCGGTGCCGTGCGCTTCCACCATGTCCACTTCGGACGGTGTCAGCCCGGCTCCGGCCAGCGCGGCGCGGATGACCCGTTGCTGCGACGGGCCGTTCGGCGCGGTCAGGCCGTTGGACGCGCCGTCGGAGTTCACCGCGGAACCCCGCACCACGGCGAGGACTTCGTGGCCGTTGCGGCGGGCGTCGGACAGGCGCTCCAGCAGCACCAGGCCCGCGCCTTCGCCCCAGCCCGTACCGTCGGCGGACTCGGCGAACGCCTTGCAGCGGCTGTCCGAAGACAGCCCGCCCTGGCGGTCGAACTCGACGAACATGCCCGGCTGCGCCATCACCGCGACGCCGCCCGCGAGCGCGAGATCGCATTCGCCGGCGCGCAGCGCTTGGACCGCCCAGTGCAGGGCGACCAGGGACGACGAGCACGCGGTGTCGACCGAAACGGCGGGGCCTTCGAAGCCGAAGGTGTAGGAGACGCGACCCGAAACGACGCTGGTCGCGTTGCCGGTCAGCAGGTGCCCCTCGACGCCGGCGGCCACCTCGGCCACGCCGCTGCCGTAGGCCTGGTGCGCGGCGCCGACGAACACACCGGTGCTGCTGCCGCGCAACGAGCGCGGGTCGATCCCGGCCCGTTCCAGCGCTTCCCACGAGATTTCCAGCAGGAGCCGCTGCTGCGGGTCCATCGCGAGGGCTTCGTGCGGCGAGATGCCGAAGAACTCGGCGTCGAACCCGCCCGCGTCGTGCACGAACCCGCCCTCGGCGGCGTCCAGCGCGGCGAGGTCCCAGCCGCGGTCGGCGGGCAGCGGCGTGAGCGCGTCGCGGCCGGTCTCGACCAAGTGCCACAGTTCTTCCGGCGACGTCACTTCGCCCGGGTAGCGGCAGCTCATCGCGACGATGGCGATCGGGTCGTCGTCGACGACCGTCGTGACCGCCGCGGGCGTCCCGGTTTCGGCGTCACCGCCCAGTTCGGTCTGCAGCAGCGCGGCCAGCGCCTGGGGGTTCGGGTGGTCGAAGGTGATCGTCGCCGGGAGCCGGAGGCCGGTCACCGCGGTGAGGCGGTTGCGCAGCTCGACGGCGGTCAGCGAGTCGAAACCGAGGTCCTTGAACGCCTTCGCCGGCTCGACGGCTTCGGCGCCGTCGTGCCCGAGGACCGCGGCGACGTGCGTCCGGACGAGGTCGAGCAGGAACCGGCGGACGTCGTCCGCGCTCAGCCCGGCCAGTTTCGCGGCCAGTCCGTCGGCGCCCGGCACGGGACCGGCCGCGCGGCGCGTGCGCACGCGGACCAGGCTGTGCCACAACGTCGGCAGGTGCTCGGCCTGAGCCCGCAGCGCGCCGAGGTCGACGCGCACCGGGACGACGCAGCCGGCGCCGGCCACCTGGGCCGCGTCGAACAGGGAAAGGGCTTCCCTGGTGCTGAGTGCGCCGATGCCCGAGCGCGCGATCCGGGAGAGGTCTTCTTCGTCGAGGGTGCCGGTCATGCCGCTGGCTTCGGCCCACTGGCCCCAGGCGAGCGAGACGCCGGGCAGGCCTTGCTCGCGGCGACGGGCGGCGAGCGCGTCGAGGGCGGCGTTGGCGGCCGCGTAGTTGGCCTGGCCCGCCGCGCCGGCGACCCCGGCCAGCGACGAGTACAAGGCGAACCACGCGAGGTCGCGGTCGCGGGTGAGCTCGTGCAGGTTCAGCGCGGCGTCGACCTTGGGCCCGACGACCGCGTCGAGCCGACCGGGGGTGAGGGACTCGACGACGCCGTCGTCGAGGACGCCCGCGGTGTGCACGACACCGGTCAGGCGCACCGATTCCAGCAGCGCGGCGAGGGCGGCGCGGTCGGTGACGTCGCAGCTCTCGACGCGCACGTCTGCGCCGAGCGCGGTGAGCTCGGCGACCAGTTCGGCCGCGCCCGGGGCGGCGGCGCCGCGGCGGCTGGTCAGGAGCAGGCGCCGGACGCCGTGGGTGGTCACGAGGTGGCGGGCCAGCAGGCCGCCGAGGGTGCCGGTGCCGCCGGTGACGAGCACGGTGCCGTCCGGGTCCGGCCCGGCGGGGACGGTCAGGACGTTCTTGCCGATGTGCTTGGCCTGGCTGATGAAGCGGAACGCGTCCGGCGCGCGGACGACGTCCCAGGCCTTGACCGGAAGCGGGGTCAGCTCTTGGTTTCCGAAGAGCCGCACCAGATCCCGGAGGATCTCCTGGATGCGGTCCGGGCCCGGGTCGCCGAGGTCGAACGGGAGGTAGGCGACGCCTTCGCGAGCGTCCGGACCGCGCAGGTCGGTCTTGCCCATCTCGAGGAACCGGCCGCCGCGCGGCAGCAGGTCGAACGACGCGTCCACAAAGGACCCGGTGAGCGAGTTGAGGACGACGTCCACGCCGCGTCCCCCGGTGGCGGCGAGGAACCGTTGAGAGAACTCGAGATCGCGCGAGGACGCGATGTGAGTGACGCCGAGCGCGCGGACGGCGTCGTGCTTGGCCGGGCTCGCGGTGGCGAAGACTTCGGCGTTCTTCGTGCGCGCGAGCTGGACCGCGGCCATGCCGACGCCGCCGGCTGCGGCGTGGATGAGCACGGACTGGCCCGCTTCGAGCCCGCCGAGGTCGAACAGGGCGTAGTAGGCGGTGACGAACGCGACCGGCACGGAGGCGGCCGCGGCGAAGGTCCAGCCTTCGGGCACCGGGACGAGCAGCCGGGCGTCGGTGACGGCGGTGGGGCCGAACGCGCCGGTGAACAGGCCCAGCACCCGATCACCGGGCGCGAGGCCGGTGACGTCCGGCCCGACTTCGGTGACGACCCCGGCGGCTTCCGAACCGAGAACGGCGTCCGGGTCCGGGTACATGCCGAGCGCGATCAGGACGTCGCGGAAGTTGACGCCGGCAGCGCGGACGGCGACCCGGACTTCGCCCGGGCCGAGTTCCTGCTCGGGGTGAGGTTGGAGGGTGAGGCCGTCGAGGGTGCCGCCGGTGGTGGTGAGCCGCCAGTGTCCATCCGGGACGGTCAGGGCACCGCTGTGGGCGCGGACCAGACGGGGCGCGGCGAACTTGCCTTCGCGGACGGCGAGCTGGGGTTCGGCCGCGGGCAGGGTGGTGAGGTCGGGGTAGTCGGTGCCGTCGAGGTCGAGGAGCTGGAAGCGGCCCGGGTGCTCGGATTGGGCTGAGCGCACCAGGCCTTGGACGGCGGCCGCGGCGGGGTCGGTGGCGGCGCCGTGGGTGACGACGACCAGCCTTCCCGGCCGATCTGCGGCGAGCCAGTCCTGGACGACGGCCAGCGCGCGGTGGGTGGCGGCCTGGACGGAGGTCGCGAATGACTCATTCGCGACGCTCGGGGCGGGGGCGGCGAAGACCAGGGGCGCGTCGGTTTCCAGGTCGGGCGTGAGCGGGAGGCCGAGGTCGAAGGTGTCCGGGCCGAGGACGACCGCGTCGGTTGCCGGGCCCGCTGGGACCGCGGTCCAGTCGAGGCGGAAGAGAGAGCCGTTTTGGGTGGGGGCTGTGGGACTGGCGATCGGGCGGAGGACCAGGGAATCCACCGATGCGACGGGGCCGCCGGATTGGTCGTGGACCGTGACGGAGACCGCGTTGTCGCCGGCTGGGGACAACCGGACGCGCAGGGCTGTCGCGCCGGAGGCGTGCAGGGTGACGCCGCTCCAGGAGAACGGCATGCCGCCGGTGCCGGTCGCGGGAGTGTCCGCGGGGGCGGCGAGGCCGAGTGGGTGCAGGGCCGCGTCCAGCAACGCTGGGTGCAGGCCGAACGTGGGCGCGTCGGGCTGGAACTCCTCGGGGAGCGTTACCTCGGCGAACGTTTCTTCGCCGCGGCGCCAGACCGTCTGTAAGCCGTGGAACGCCGGGCCGTATGTGAAGCCAAGGCTCGCCAGACCGTCGTAGAGGCCGTCGGTCGGGACGCGCTCGGCGCCCGGCGGCGGCCATTCCGTCAGCTCCGCGGCGGGCTGGGCGCCGGTGGCGAGGAGGCCGCTCGCGTGGCGGGTCCAGGTGTCGGTGTCCTGGCCCGGAGTGGCGCCGTCGTCCGGACGCGAGTGCAGCGTGAGTTCGCGGCGGCCGGCGCCGTCGGCGGGACCGACGAACACCTGGATCGCGACGCCCCCGCGGCCGGGCAGGACGAGCGGGGCTTCGAGCGTCAGCTCCTCGACGACATCGCAACCGACCTGGTCACCAGCCCGGACGGCCAGTTCCAGCAGCGCGGTACCCGGGACGAGGACCGTCCCGCCGAGCGCGTGCCCGGCGAGCCACGGCTGGGTTTCGAGGGAGAGCCGGCCGGTGAAGACGACGCCGTCGTGGCCCGCCAGGCTGACCGCGGCGCCGAGCAGCGGGTGATCCAGACCGCCCAGGCCGAGTGAACCGGCGTCGCCGTGGGCCACGCCGCCGCGTGGCCAGAAGCGTTCGCGCTGGAAGGCGTACGCGGGCAGGTCGATGCGGCGGCCACCCGGGTAGAACGCGGCCCAGTCGACGTCGATGCCGTGGACGTGAACGGTGCTCAATGCGGTGAGCAGTGCTCTTTCTTCGGAGCGGTCTCGTCGTAGAGCACTGATCGCGGTTCCGTCGATCATCGCGCTGAGGACGCCGTCCGGGCCCAGTTCCAGGAAGACGCCGACGCCCGCGGCTTGGAGGGTGGCGATGCCGTCGGCGAAGCGGACTGCCTCGCGGACGTGGCGGACCCAGTAGTCGGCGGTGAACGGCTCGGCGAGAGCACCGCTCACATTCGAGATCACTGGTATTTCGGCGGGGTGGTAGGTGAGGGACTCGGCGACCGCGCGGAAGTCTTCGAGCATGGGGTCCATCAGCGGTGAGTGGAACGCGTGGCTGACGGTGAGGCGCTTGGTTTTCGGGAATTGCGCGGCGATGGCCAGGACTGCGGATTCGTCGCCGGAGATGACGACTGACTCCGGGGTGTTGACCGCGGCGATGGAGACGCCGTCGGTGAGGGTGATCGCGGATTCGGGGGCGGCGATCGAGACCATTGCGCCGCCGGGTGGGAGGGCTTGCATTAGGGAGGCGCGGGCGGCGACTAGGCGGCAGGCGTCTTCCAGTGAGAGGACTCCGGCTACGTGGGCGGCGGAGATTTCGCCGATTGAGTGGCCTGCTACGAAATCTGGGCGGATGCCGAAGGACTCGACCAGGCGGAAAAGGGCTACCTCGACGGCGAAGAGTGCCGGTTGGGTGAACTCGGTGCGGTCTAGCAGCTCGGGGTCGGTGAAGGCCTCGCGGAGTGCGGGATCGAAGTGGGTGAGGATCTCGTCGAAGGCGGCTGCGTAGGCCGGGAAGCGAGCGTAGAGAGCCTCGCCCATGCCGACTCGCTGGGCGCCTTGGCCGGTGAAGAGGACCGCGAGGAGCGCGTCCGGATCGGCCGTCCCAGTGACGGCGTCCTCGATGCGCTCCAGCCCCGCCCGCAATTCCGCACGATCGGCGCCGAGCACCACCGCCCGGCGAGCGAGGCCGGCGCGGGTGACCGCCAGCGAGTACCCACCGTCGACCGGGTCGGGGTCCGCCTCCAGCAACCGCTGGGCCTGCTCCCGCAAAGCCGCGTCGCTCGCTCCGGAGATGACCCACGGCAGCAGACCGGCGGCGGGGGCGGGCGGTTCGACGGCTTCAGCCGCGGGGGCTTCCTCGATGATGACGTGCACGTTCGTGCCGCTCACCCCGAAAGCGGATACGCCGGCTCGACGGGGAGCGGCGCCGGCCGGCCACGGGCGGGGTTCGGTCAGCAGCTCCACCGCACCGGCCGACCAGTCCACTTCGGACGAAGGGGCGTCGACGTGCAGGGTGCGGGGCAGCATCTCGTTCCGCAACGCCATGACCATCTTGATGACACCCGCGATACCGGACGCCGACTGCGTGTGCCCGATGTTCGACTTCAGCGCGCCGAGCCACAGCGGGCGGTCCGCGGGGCGGTCCTGGCCGTACGTGGCCAGCAGCGCCTGCGCCTCGATCGGGTCGCCCAACGCCGTGCCGGTGCCGTGGGCTTCGACCGCGTCGACGTCCGAAGTGGACAGGCCGGCGTTGGCGAGCGCCTGGCGGATGACGCGTTGCTGCGACGGGCCGTTCGGGGCGGTCAGGCCGTTCGACGCGCCGTCGGAGTTCACCGCGGAACCGCGGATGACGCCGAGGATCCGGTGCCCGTTGCGGCGGGCGTCGGACAGCTTCTCGAGCAGGACCATGCCGACGCCTTCGCCCCAGCCGGTGCCGTCGGCGGCGTCGGCGAAGGACTTGCAACGGCCGTCCGATGCCAGGCCGCGCTGGCGGCTGAACTCGGCGAACGCCAGCGGGCTCACCATCACGGTGACGCCACCCGCCAGCGCGAGGCCGCATTCGTCCTGCCGCAGGGCCTGGCACGCCCAGTGCAGCGCGACCAGCGACGACGAACACGCAGTGTCCACAGTGACCGATGGGCCTTCCAGCCCGAAGGTGTAGGACAGCCGCCCCGACATGACGCTGGGGGCTTCGCCGGTCAGCAGGTAGCCCTCGGAGCCCGCGGCCGCCTGCAGCGTGCTGCTGTAGCCGGACGCGTTGGCGCCGATGAACACGCCGGTTCGGCTGCCCCGCAGGGAAAACGGGTCGAGGCGGCCGCGCTCCAGGAGTTCCCAGGACGTCTCCAGCAGCAGGCGCTGCTGGGGGTCCATGGCCAGCGCCTCGCGCGGGGAGATGCCGAACAGGCCGGGGTCGAACCGGGCCGCGTCGGGGACGAAGCCGCCTTCGACCGCGCGGGCGCCTTCGTCGCCGTACATGCGGTCGACGTCCCAGCCGCGGTCCTCCGGGAAGCCCGACATCGCGTCGGTGCCGGTGGCGACGAGGTCCCACAGGTCCTCGGGCGAGGCGACCCCGCCCGGGTACCGGCAGGCCAGGGAGATGATGGCGATCGGCTCCTGCTCGGCCGCCTCCGCCGCCTGCAGCCGCTGCCGGGTCTGGTGCAGGTCGGCCGTCACGCGCTTGAGGTACTCGAGGAGCTTGTCCTGCTCTGACATCGCCAACCTCATCCGTTCGTCCAGTCAGGGCGTCAGTGCGCCGGCGGGGAAATTCCGAGTTCGTTGTCGATGAAGGCGAAGACCTCGTCGGCCGAGGCGTCGGCCAGCTGCGCCTTCTCCGGCGCGGGTTCCGCGCTCCAGCGGTTCAGCAGGGACTTCAGCCGCATTTCGACGCGCAGCCGGAGGTTCTCGTCGGTTTCGAGGTCCCCCAGCGACGCCTCCAGCTGGTCCAGCGCCCCGAACGCCGACTCGCCGGGCGTGCCGCCGGGAGTGATCTCGGCCGCCAGGAACCGGGCCAGCGCGACCGGGGTCGGGTGGTCGAAGACGGCGGTGGCCGCCAGCCGCAGGCCGGTGACCTCCCGCAGCCGGTTGCGGACCTCGACCGCGGTCACCGAGTCGAACCCGAGGTCGCGGAACGGCCGGGTGCTGCCGATCGCGTCGGCGCCGCGGTGGCCGAGGACGACCGCGGCTTCGGTGCGGACCAGGTCGAGCACGGCCCGGTCGCGTTCGGCCGCCGGCAGCCCGGCCAGCCGCTCGCGCCAGCCGGCCGCGGCACCTTCGTCGTAACGGGTCTGCTCGGCTTCCAGCCGGGCCAGGACCTGCCGGACCGCGGGCAGGTCCTCGATCAGCGGGCGGCGCCGCGACGCCGTGAAGGCCGGCACGAACCGCTCCCAGTCGACGTCGGCCACGGCGAGGAAGGTCTCGTCGCGGTCGAGCGCGCCCTGCATGGCCGCCACCGCGCGCTCGGGCGCCATCGGCCGCAGGCCACGGCGGCGCAACTGCTGCTCGCCTTCGTCCCGCGCCATGCCGCCGCCGGCCCACAGGCCCCACGCCACCGACGTCGCCTTGACGCCGCGGGCGCGGCGCTGTTCGGCGAGCGCGTCCAGGTAGGCGTTCGCGGCGGCGTAGGCACCCTGTCCCGCGCTGCCCCAGACGCCGGAGTTGGAGGAGAACAGCACGAACGCTTCGAGGTCGTCCCCGAGCAGCTCGTCCAGGTGCGCGGCGCCCGCGACCTTGGCCGCGAGGACGTCTTCGAACTCGTGCAGCCCGGTTTCGGCCAGGGTGCTCGACTGCGGCAGCCCGGCGGCGTGCACGACGGCGGTGGGCGGGTTTTCCAGCCCGGCCAGCAGTTCCTCGACGGCCTTGCGCTCGGCGACGTCGCACGCGGCGATGGTCACCGCACAGCCGAGTTCCCGCAGTTCTTCGGCCAGTTCGGCCGCACCGGGCGCGGCTTCGCCACGACGGCTGGTGAGCACGAGGTGCTCGGCGCCGGAGCGGCCCAGCCAGCGGGCGACGTGCGCGCCCAGCGAACCGGTGCCGCCGGTGACGAGCACGGTGCCGCGCGGCCGCCACGGCTCCCCCGCGGGTGCGGGACGGGCCGGGCGCAACCGGCGGGCGAGGATGCCCTGCGGGCGGATCGCGAGCTGGTCTTCGCCGCCAGATTCGGCCAGCACACCGGCCAGCCGGTCGGCGGTGCGTTCGTCCACAGTGGCGGGCAGGTCGACCAGACCACCCCAGATTCCCGGGTACTCCAGGCCAATCACGCGGCCGAGCCCCCACAGCTGCGCGGGAGCGCTCGACGCCGGGGCGTCGCCCGTGCCGGTCGTCACCGCACCGCGAGTGAGGATCCACAGTGGAGCATCGATCCCGGCTTTGGCCAGCGCCGGAGCCAAAGCGGCGGTCGCCGCGACACCCGAGGCGATTAGCGGGTGACCGGGCAACGGCGTTTCGTCCATGCCCAGCAGGGAAACCACACCGGCATAGTTGCCCGGCGGCAGGCTGTCCAAAGTGGCGGTGACGACGTCGGCGCCTCGGGTGGCGAGCGCGTCGACCACCGAGGCCGCGAAGGCTCCGGCGGGTACGAGCGCCAGCCAGCGCCCGGAAAGCAGCGGCAGTGCCGGTTCGGCGACCGGCGACCACCCCACCTTCAGGCACCACGAGTCCACAGTGGATTCCTCGGTGCGGCGCGTGCGCCAGCGGGAGAGTGCGGGCAGCACCTCGTCGAGCGCGCCGCGGTCGACGCCCAGCACACCGGCCAGATCGTCGGTTTCTTCGAGCGCCGTCCAGAGCCCGTCGTCGGCCGGGGCCGCCGGGGCCGGGTCCAGCCAGTACCGCTGGTGGTCGAAGGCGTACGTCGGCAGCGGCACCAGCCGGGCGCCTTCGCCGAACGCCGGCGTCCAGTCGACGTCGACACCGTGCACCCAAGCTTCGGCGAACGACGTGTACAGCCGGTCGAGGCCGCCTTCGCCGCGGCGCAGGGTGCCGGTCACGACGGCCTCGTCCACAGTGTCCTGGACGCTCATCGTGAGCACGGGGTGCGAGCTGCATTCGATGAACGTGCCGTAGCCGTCCTCGGCCAGCCGCCGGGTGGCCGCGTCGAACAGCACCGGGTTGCGCAGGTTGGTGTACCAGTAACCGCCGTCGAGCCCGGCGGTGTCGATCGGCTCGGCGGTCACCGTGGAGTAGAAGGCGATTTCGGACGACCGCGGCGACACCGGCGCGAGCAGCTCGCGCAGCTCCGCCTCGATCGCTTCCACGTGGACAGAGTGGGACGCGTAGTCGACCGGGATCCGCTTCGCGCGGATGCCGTCGGCCTCGCACCGCGCCACCAAGGCGTCGAGGGCACTCGGCTCGCCGGACACCACGACCGCGGCCGGGCCGTTCACCGCCGCGACCGACAGTCCGGCGGTCAGCAGCGACTCGACGGTCTCCCGCGAAGCGGCCACCGAGACCATCCCGCCACGGCCGGCCAGTGCCAGGATCGCCTTGCTGCGCAACGCGACCACGCGGGCAGCGTCCTCGAGGGACAGCGCACCGGCAACCGCGGCCGCGGCGATCTCACCCTGGGAGTGACCGATGACGGCGTCGGGGTGGACGCCGTGGGCACGCCAGGCCTCGGCCAGCGACACCATCACGGCAAACAGCGCGGGCTGCACGACGTCGACGCGCTCCAGCATCGCGGAGTCACGGATGGCGTCGGTCAGCGACCAGTCGACGAACGGCGCCAGCGCGCGTTCGCAGTCCCGCATGCGGGCCGCGAACGCCGGCGACGTGTCCATCAGGTCCAAAGCCATCCCCACCCATTGCGAGCCCTGCCCGGGAAAGACGAAGGCGACCTTGCCCCCGTGGCGGGCGCTGCCCCGCACCAGGCCGGGAACGGCCCGGCCGTGGGCGAGCGCGCCCAGGGCGTCGTGGCCGCTGTGCTCATCGGCGGCCACGAGCACCGCCCGTTGTTCGAACGTAGACCGGGAATTCGCGAGGGAGTACCCCACATCTGCGGCCCGGACCCCCTGTGCGGCCCCTACGCGCGCCTGCAGCCGGCGCGCCTGCCCGGCCAGGGAAGCGAGGCTTTTCGCGGACAGGACCCAGGGCACCGGGCCGGTCGCGGCGGGCCCGGACGACCCGGCCGCGACCGGCTCCGGTGCGGCTTCGAGGACCGCGTGGGCGTTGGTGCCGCTCATCCCGAACGACGACACCGCGGCCCGGCGCGGCCGGCCGGTCTCCGGCCACGGCAGGTTCTCGCCGAGCAGCCGGACGTTGCCCGCCGTCCAGTCCACATGGGACGACGGCGTGCCGGCGTGCAGCGTGGCGGGCAGCACGCCGTGGCGCAGCGACAGGACCATCTTGATGATCCCGGCGACGCCGGACGCGGCCTGGCTGTGGCCGATGTTCGACTTCACCGAGCCGAGCCACAGGGGGTGCTCGCGGTCGCGGCCGTAGGTGGCCAGGAGGG
Organism: Amycolatopsis lexingtonensis; assembly: GCF_014873755.1. Lineage (NCBI taxonomy): Bacteria > Bacillati > Actinomycetota > Actinomycetes > Pseudonocardiales > Pseudonocardiaceae > Amycolatopsis > Amycolatopsis lexingtonensis. Next base: position 10,119,093 of record NZ_JADBEG010000001.1, on the reverse strand, counting down.
CCTGGGCCTCGATCGGGTCGCCGAGGGTGGTGCCGGTGCCGTGGGCCTCGACGGCGTCGACGTCGTCGAAGGTCAGCCGCGCGTTGGCCACGGCCTGGCGGATCACCTGCTGCTGGGCGGGGCCGTTGGGGGCGGTGAGGCCGTTGGACGCACCGTCCTGGTTGACCGCCGAGCCGCGGATCACCGCGAGGACCTCGTGGCCGTTGCGCTGGGCGTCGGCGAGCCGTTCGACCAGCACGACGCCGACGCCCTCGGCCATGCCCATGCCGTCGGCGTCGTCGGAGAAGGCCTTGCAGCGGCCGTCGGAGGCGAGCGCGCGCTGGCGGCTGAACGCGACGAACGACGCCGGGGTCGACATCAGCGCCACCCCGCCGGCCAGCGCCATCGTGCATTCGCCGTTGCGCAGCGACTGGCAGGCCAGGTGCAGCGCGACCAGCGACGACGAGCACGCCGTGTCGACGGTGACCGCCGGGCCGGTGAGCCCGAACGTGTAGGAGATCCGGCCGGAGACGACGCTGGCCGCGCCGCCGGTGAGCAGGTGGCCCGCCGAACTGTCCGGCTGGGCGAGCCCGATGCCGTAGTCGGCGTAGTTGGTGCCGACGAACACGCCGGTCGCGCTCCCCCGCAGGCTCTCCGGGTCGACGCCGGCGCGTTCCATCGCCTCCCACGTCGTCTCCAGCAGGAGCCGCTGCTGGGGGTCCATGGTGAGCGCCTCGCGCGGCGAGATGCCGAAGAAGCCCGGGTCGAAGTCGCCGGCGTCGTGCAGGAAGCCGCCGTGGCGGGTGTAGCTGGTGCCCTCGTGGTCGGGGTCGGGGTCGAACAGCGCGTCGGTGTCCCAGCCGCGGTTGGCCGGGAACCCGGTGATGGCGTCGCCGCCCGCGGTGATCAGCTCCCAGAGGTCCTCGGGGCTGGTGATGCCGCCGGGGTAGCGGCAGCTCATCGCGACGATCGCGATCGGCTGGTCGTCGGCGACCGCGACGACGGTCTCGGTGACCGCGGTCGTGGCGCCGAAGAGGCCGTCGAGCAGGAACGCGGTGATCCGCTCGGCCGTCGGGTGGTCGAAGGCCAGGGTCGCGGGGAGGCTCTGGCCGGTCTCGGCGGCCAGGCGGTTGCGCAGTTCGACCGCGGTGAGCGAGTCGAAGCCGAGTTCCCGCAGGGCCACGCCCGGGGCGACAGCGTCCGGGCCGTCGTGGCCGAGCACGGCCGCCGCGGTGGCGCGGACCAGTTCCAAGACGGTCCGGGTGCGATCGGCCGGGGACTGCCCGGTCAGGCGTTCGCGCAGGCCGCCGGTGGCGACCGGGGCCTTTTCGACGGTCAGCGCACGACGCACCTCGGGCAGCTCGTCCAGCAGGGGGCGGGGCCGCAGGGCGGTGAACACCGGTGCGAACCGCGCCCAGTCGACGTCGGCGAGCGCGAGGAACGTCTCGTCGTCGGCCAGCACCTCGCGCAGCCCGGCGAAGGCGAGGTCGGGGTCGAGGAACGGCAGGCCCTGGCGCAGCAGCCGGCTCGCGTCGAAGTCCTGGTTCTCCTTGGCGCGGTCCCAGGGGTTGACGGCGTTCCAGACGCCCCAGGCCAGCGACGTGGCCCGGAGGCCGCGGGCGCGGCGGCGCTCGGCGAGGGCGTCGAGGTGGGCGTTGGCCGCCGCGTAGGCCGCGTGATCACCGCTGCCCCAGACGCCGGCGACCGAGGAGAACAGCACGAACGCGTCGAGGTCGCGGTCGAAGACGGCGTCGAGGTTCTCGGCACCGAGCACCTTCGCGCGCGCGACGGCGGCGAACCCGGCGACGTCGGTGGCGTCGATCGAGGCCAGCTCGATCAGCGCGGCGGCGTGGATCACCGCGCTGATGTCGTGACGGTCGGCGAGAGCCTGGACCTCGGCGCGGTCGGCGATGTCGCAGGCCTCGAAGGTGACGGGGATGTCCAGCGCGGCGCTCAGCTCGGCCGCCCCGGGGGCCTGGTCGCCGCGGCGGCTGGCCAGGACGACGTGCTCGGCGCCGGCGCCCTCCAGCCAGCGGGCGATCCGCGGGCCGAGCGCGCCGGTGCCGCCGGTGACCAGGACCGTCCCGCGCAGCGACCACTTCCCGCCGCGGGCCGCGGGCGCGCGGACCAGGCGGCGGACGTTGACCCCGTTCGACCGGACGGCGAACTGGTCTTCGTCGCCGCCGGCGGCCAGGATGGCGGCGAGCCGGCCCGCCGCGCGGTCGTCGACGTCGGCGGGCAGGTCGACCAGGCCGCCCCAGCGGCCGGGGTGTTCGAGGCCGATGACGCGGCCGAGGCCCCAGATCTGGGCCTGCGCGGGCGACGGCGAGTTCGTCGCGACGGCGCCGGACGTCAGCAGCCACAGCGGTGCGGCAATTTCGGCGTCGCCGAGGGCCTGGGCGAGCAGGAGCGTGCCCGCGACGCCGGACGGCAGCTCGGGGAACTCCGGGTGCGGCCGTTCGTCGAAGCCCAGCAGGGAAATCACGCCCGCCGGGTCCGGCTCGGCTTCGCGCAGGCGGGCGGCCAGGCTCTCGCGGTCTCCGGTCACCTCGACCGGCACGATCTCGGCGCCGAGTCCGTCCACCATGGACGTGTCCTGGCCCGGCGCGACCACCGCGAGCCACCGGCCGGACAGCGTTCCCGCCGGTTCCGGCGCCGGGCGCCAACGGACGTCGTACCGCCAGGACTCCACAGTGGACTTTTCATGGGCGGCACGGCGCCACTCGCTCAGCGCGGGCAGCAGCTCGCTCAGCGGGATCTCGGTGTCGACGCCGAGGGTGTCGGCGACGGCCTGGAGGTCGTGGCTGTCGACGACCTCCCAGAACCCGTTGTCCGCCGGGGCCGCCTTCACGGGCGTGCCGGGCTTCAGCCAGTAGTGGCGGTGCTGGAAGGCGTAGGTGGGCAGATCGACGCGAGTCGCGCCGGCGAAGTACGGCGTCCAGTCGACCTTGACGCCGCGTACGTGCGCTTCGGCGACCGACAGCGCGAAGCGGGTCAAACCGCCTTCGCCGCGGCGAAGGGAGCCTAGTGCGACGACGTCGTCCCCGATCGCCATGGTCAGCACCGGGTGCGGTGACGCCTCCACGAACGTGCCGAAGCCCTGGCTCTTGAGCTGCTCGACCGCGATGTCCAGCCGGACGGTGCCGCGCAGGTTGGTGTACCAGTACTCGGCGTCGAGGGCGGTGCCGTCGATCCACTCGCCGGTCACCGTGGAGAAGAACGCCGTCTCCCCCGCTCGCGGCTCGATCGGCGCGAGCACCTCCAGGAGTTCTTCGCGCAGCTGCTCCACCTGGACCGAGTGGGACGCGTAGTCCACCGGGATCCTGCGCGTGCGAACTTCTTCGCAGGCGGCCATGAACTCGTCGAGCGCTTCCGGCTCACCCGAGACGACGGTCGCGGCCGGGCCGTTCACCGCGGCGATCGAGATGCACTCGCCCCAGGGCCGGGCGAGTTCCTCGGTCCGCTCACGCGAAGCGGCCACAGACACCATCCCGCCCGCGCCCGCCAGCGCGAGGATCGCCTTGCTGCGCAGCGCGACGACTCGCGCGCCGTCCTCAAGGGACAGTGCACCCGAGACGACGGCGGCGGCGATCTCCCCCTGCGAGTGGCCGATCACGGCGTCCGGGCGCACGCCGTGGGCCGCCCACAGCGCGGCGAGCGACACCATCATCGCGAACAGCGCGGGCTGCACGACGTCGACGCGGTCCAGGTCGATGTCCTCGTCCAGCAAGGAAAAGCCGGTGTGCGGTTCGAGAGCCTGGGCGCACTCGGTGAACCGGGCCGCGAAGACGTCGGACGTCGCCAGCAGCTCGGTCGCCATCCCGGCCCACTGGGCACCCTGGCCCGGGAAGACCATCGCGACCTTGCCGCTACTCCCCGCGGTCCCGGACACGACGTTCGGCGCGGGAACGCCGTCGGCCAGCGCGCGCACCCCGGCGAGCAGACGCTCCCGGTCCTCACCGACGACGACCGCGCGGTGCGCGAACGCGGACCGGGTCGTCGCCAGAGAGAACGCGACCCCGGCCGGGTCGGCGTCGACAGTGGACAGCCGGGCGGCCTGGTCCCTCAGCGCTTCAGCCGACTTGGCCGACAGCACCCACGGCAGCACGCCACTGGCAGTCGAAGCCACCGGCGGTTCGTCGTCGGACTCTTCCAGGATGATGTGCGCGTTCGTGCCGGAGATCCCGAACGACGACACCGCACCGCGGCGCGGCCGATCGGCAGTCCACTCCCGGCCTTCCTGCAGCAGCTCGACCGCACCCTCGGCCCAGTCGATCTTCGTCGACGGCGTCCCGGCGTGCAGGGTCGGCGGCATCCGGTGGTTCCGCAGCGCCATGACGAGCTTGATGATGCCGCTGACCCCGGCCGCGGCCTGGGTGTGCCCGATGTTCGACTTGACCGAACCGAGCCACAGCGGAGCCGGGCGGTCCTGGCCGTAGGTGGCGAGCAGGGCCTGAGCCTCGATCGGGTCACCCAAAGCCGTGCCCGTGCCGTGCGCCTCCACCAGGTCGACGTCCACAGTGGACAAGCGGGCGTCGGCGAGCGCGTCGCGGATAACGCGCTGCTGCGACGGGCCGTTCGGCGCGGACAGGCCACTGCTCGCGCCGTCCTGGTTGACCGCCGAGCCGCGGACGACGGCCAGCACCGGGTGGCCGAGCCGCTTCGCGTCCGACAACCGCTCGACCAGCAGCATGCCGACGCCTTCGCCCCAGCCGGTGCCGTCGGCGCCCTCGGCGAACGCCTTGCACCGCCCGTTTCCGGACAGGCCGCCCTGGCGCTGCATTTCGGTGAACATGCCCGGGTTGACCATCACCGCCGCGCCACCGGCGAGCGCGAAGTCGGATTCCCCGCGCCGCAACGACTGCACGGCGAGGTGCAGCGCCACCAGCGACGACGAACACGCCGTGTCGACGGTGACGGACGGGCCTTCGAGGCCGAGGGTGTAGGAGATCCGTCCGGACAGGACACTGGTCGCGGTGCCGGTCATCAGGTGCCCGGCGACGGCTTCGGCGTCCTCCCCCGCCCCGGTCGCGTACCCCTGGTGCGCGGCGCCGACGAACACCGCGGACCGGCTGCCGCGCAACGACTCCGGCACGATCCCCGCGCGCTCCAACGCTTCCCACGACGTCTCCAGCAGCAGCCGCTGCTGGGGATCCATCGCGAGGGCTTCTCGCGGCGAGATGCCGAAGAACCCGGCGTCGAACAGGCCCGCGTCGTGCACGAACCCGCCCTCGGCGGCGAACCCCGCGTCACGGGTGTCCGGCCAGCCGCGGTCAGCGGGGAACCCGGACATCGCGTCGCTGCCGCTGTCCACCAGGCGCCACAGGTCCTCGGGCGAGCGGACACCGCCCGGGAACCGGCAGGCCATCCCGACGATCGCGATCGGCTCGTACCCGGCGTCCTCCACCTCCTGGATGCGCTTGCGGGCGCGCCGGAGGTCCGCGGTCACCTTCTTCAGGTATTCCCGGAGCTTCGCGTCGTTGTCCATCAGGCCCCATCCCGTCGGTGCGTGGCGTCCATTCAGGACAGCCCGAGCTCGTTGTCGATCAGGTCGAAGATTTCGTCGTCGGTGGCGGCGTCGAGCCCGTCGCCGGACTCTTCGTCCGCCTGCGTGGCACGCCGCCGGGCCAGCAGCGTCTCCAGGCGCGCGGTGATCCGCCTGCTGTCGCCGGCGCCTTCGAGCACGCGCTCGAGCCGGTCCAGCTCGGCCAGGACCGCCGCGTCCGCGTCCGCTTCTTCGGGCGCGAGCCCGGCCAGCAGGTGCGCCGCCAGGTCGGCGGGCGACGGGTGGTCGAAGATCAGCGTGGCCGGGAGCCGCAGCCTGGTCTCGGCGGTGAGCCGGTTGCGCAGTTCCACCGCGGTCAGCGAGTCGAAGCCGAGGTCGAGGAAGCCGCGGCCGCCCTCGATTTCGGCCGTGGAACCGTGGCCCAGCACGGTGGCGACGTGCCCGCGCACGACGTCGAGCAGGAACTCGCCGCGCTCGGCCGCGGGCACCGCCCCGAGCCGCTGGGCGAACGGCGGGCCGGAGGGCTCCTCCGACGCCGCTTCGGCGGTCCGGCGGGCCGGGGCCCGTACCAGCGAAGCGAACAGCGGCGGCAAGCCGGCCTGCGCGCCCAGCGCGGCCGGGTCGAGCTGCAGCGGCAGCAGCACCGGTTCCGGCCGCGCGGCGGCGACGTCGAACAGGTCGAGCCCGCTTTCGGCGGTGAAGGGGACGAACGCGGACCGCTCCAGCTTCGCCCGTCCGGCGTCGCCGAGCATGCCGTCGGTGGCCCACGGACCCCACGCCAGCGAACCGGCGGGCAGGCCGCGGGCCGAGCGGTACTGCGCGAGCGCGTCGAGGAACGCGTTGGCCGCGGCGTAGTTGCCCTGGCCCGGGCTGCCCAGCGTGGCCGCCGCCGACGAGAACAGCACGAACGCCGACAGCCCGAGGTCCCGGGTCAGCTCGTGCAGGTTCAGCGCGGCGTCGACCTTGGGCCGCAGCACCGCGTTGAGCCGCTCGGGCGTCAGCGACGCGACGACGCCGTCGTCGAGCACGCCGGCCGCGTGCACCACCCCGGTGAGCGGCCGCTCCGCCGGGATCGCGGCGAGCACCGAGGCCAGTTCCCGCCGATCGGCCGCGTCACCTGCGACGATCCGGACGTTCGCGCCCAGTTCCCGCAGGTCGGCGGCGAGTTCGGCGGCGCCCGGCGCGTCGGGACCGCGCCGGCTCAGCAGGACGAGGTCGCGAACGCCGTGCCCGGTGACCAGCCGCCGCGCGAGCAGGCCACCCAGCGCGCCGGTACCGCCGGTGATCAGCACCGTGCCGGGGCCGAAGCACGACGGCATGGTGAGCACGACCTTGCCGACGTGCTTGGCCTGGCTGACGAACCGGAACGCCTCGGGCGCGCGCCGCACGTCCCAGGTCCGCACCGGCAGCGGCGTCAGCGCTCCGGCTTCGAACAGCGCGATGACCTCGGTGAACAGCTCCCGGATCCGGTCCGGCCCGGCTTCGACGAGGTCGAACGCCTGGTAGGCCACGCCCGGGTGGGCGGCGGCGACTTCGCCCGCGTCGCGGACGTCCGCCTTGCCCATCTCCAGGAACCGCCCGCCGCGCGGCATCAGCGCGAAGGAGGCGTCGATGAACTCCTGCGTCAGCGCGTTGAGCACGACGTCGACGCCGCGGCCGCCGCTGGCCTCGCGGAACAGCTCCGCGAACCCGGTGGTGCGCGAGGACGCCAGGTGCGCGTCGTCGAGCCCGGACGCGCGCAGGACGTCCCACTTGCCCGGGCTCGCGGTGGCGTAGACCTCGGCGCCGAGGTGGCGGGCCAGTTGGATGGCGGCCATGCCGACGCCGCCGGCGCCCGCGTGGATCAGCACGGACTCCCCGGCCCGCAGCCCGGCCAGGTCGACCAGGCCGTAGTAGGCAGTGAGGAACACGATGGGCACCGAAGCCGCTTCGCTGAACGACCAGCCTTCGGGCATCTTCGCCAGCATCCGCTGGTCCGCGACCGAGCGCGGGCCGAACGAGCCGGGGAAGAAGCCCATCACCTTGTCGCCCGGTTCGAGACCGGTGACGCCTTCGCCGCATTCCAGCACGACGCCGGCGCCTTCGATGCCCATGATCGGCTCGCCCGGGTACATGCCGAGGCCGATCAGGACGTCGCGGAAGTTCATCCCGGCGGCGCGGATGGCCACCCGGACGTGGCCCGGTTCGAGCGTCTCGGGCAGCGGATTCGGGATCAGCGCTAGGTTTTCCAGCGTGCCCGGGCCGGTGGTGTCGAGCCGCCAGTTGCCCTCGGCGGGCACGCGCAGCAGGTCACCGGAGCCGGCGCGCACCAGTCGCGCGGCCAGTGCCCGGCCGTCCCGCAGCGCGAGCTGCGGCTCGCCCGAGGCCACCGCGCCCAGCAAGGCCGCCGAGCGCGGGTCTTCGTCGTCGAGGTCGACCAGCACGAGCCGGCCGGGGTTTTCGAACTGCGCCGACCGCAGCAGGCCCCACACGGGCGCTGCGGTGAGGTCCGGCACGCGGTCGCCGTCGACCGCGCCGACCGCGCCGCGGGTGACCAGCACGAGCCGCGCGGTGCTGAACCGCTCGTCGGCCAGCCAGGCGCGGACCAGGTCCAGCGCGAAGCCAGCGCGGTCCTTTGGCTGCGGCGAGTGCCGGATCGCCGAGAACACGAACTGCGGCTCTTCCCCGGTCTCTTCCGTGCTGCGGCCGAGATCCGCGAGATCCACATAGGACTCGACGCTGCCCGCCGAGCCGAGCCCGGCGACCAGGCCGAGCGGGTCCGGGCCGATGACGGCGTACCGGCCACCCGGCGTTTCGGCCACCGGGACCGGCGTCCACTCGACGTGGAACAGCGAGTCGCCGCCGTCCGGCCCGCGCAGCTGCTCGGCCGAAACCGGGCGCAGCACCAGTCCGGCCACCGACGCGACCGGTGCCCCGGTTGCATCGGCGACGTCGACGGCGACCGCGTCCCCGGTGCCGGGCCGCAGCCGGACCCGCAGCGCGGCGGCCCCGGCGGCGTGCAGGGTGACGCCGGTCCAGGCGAAGGGCAACCGTGGTCCCGGCTCGCCGTCCCGCAGGCCGAGCGCGTGCAGGGCGGCGTCGAGCAGCGCCGGGTGGAGGCCGAACGCGCCGGCCTGCTGCTGCTCCGGCAGGGCGACCTCGGCGTAGATCTCCTCGCCGGCGCGCCAGGCCGCGCGCAGGCCGCGGAACGCCGGGCCGTAGCCGAAGCCGGACGCCGCGAGGGTGTCGTAGAAGCCTGTCACGTCAACGGGTTCCGCGCCGGTGGGCGGCCATTCCTTGAGGGCGGCGGGTTCCGCCGCGGCGGAAGGGGCGAGCACCCCGGCCGCGTGCGCGGTCCACTCGTCCCGGCCTTCCGGTCGCGAGTGGACGGTCAGTTCGCGACGACCTTCGTCGTCCGGGCCGCCCACGGCGACCTGGATCGCGACGGCGTCCTGCTCGCGCAGCACGAGCGGAGCGGAAAGGGTCAGCTCTTCGAGCGCCGGGCAGCCCGCCTGGTCGCCCGCTCGCACCGCCAGCTCGACGAACGCCGTACCGGGCACCAGGACCGTGCCGAGCACGGCGTGGTCGGCGAGCCACGGCTGGGTGGCGAGCGACAGCCGTCCGGTGAGGACGATGCCGTCGCCGCCGGCCAGCGGCAGGGTCGCGGCCAGCAGCGGGTGGCCCGCGTCGGTGAGCCCGGCCGCGCCGACGTCGCCGGCCACCGCCGAGACCTCGGGCCAGAAGCGCCGGTGCTGGAAGGCGTACGTCGGCAGCGGGACGCGGCGGCCACCGGGGACCGCGGCCGACAGGTCGGCCGGGACCCCGCGGACCCACAGTCCGGCGAGCGCGGTGGCGAACGTGCGCTCCTCCGGCCGGTCGCGGCGCAGCAGCGGCACGGCCACGACGTCCTCGCCGAGGCAGTCCGCGGCCATCGCGCTGAGCACGGCGTCCGGGCCCGCTTCGAGGAACGTCCGGACGCCTTGGCCGGCCAGGGTGGCGACGGCGTCGGCGAACCGCACCGACGCCCGCACCTGGTGCACCCAGTAGTCCGGAGTGGACAGTTCGGGACCGGCGAGCCGCCCGGTCACCGTGGACACGACGGTCCGCTCGGCCGGGTGGTAGGTCAGCCGGTTCGCGACCGCGGCGAAGTCGTCGAGCATCGCGTCCATCCGCGGGGAGTGGAACGCGTGGCTCACCTTGAGCCGCTTGGTCCGCACGCCCGCCGCCGCGAACCCGGCGGCCAGGTCCAGCACGACGTCTTCGTCGCCGGAGACGACGACCGACCCCGGCCCGTTGACGGCCGCGATGCCTGCCCGGCCGCCGGTCTTGGCCACCTCGGCGGCCACGGCTTCTTCGCCGGCCCGCAGGGAAACCATCGCGCCGCCGTCCGGCAGCGCGTCCATCAGGCGACCGCGAGCGGCGACCAGCTCGGCGGCGTCGGCCAGCGACAGGACCCCGGCGACGTGCGCGGCAACCAGCTCGCCGATCGAGTGGCCGGCGAGGTAGTCCGCGTGCACACCCCAGCTTTCGGCCAGCCGGTGCAGCGCCAGCTCGACGGCGAACAGCGCGGTCTGGGTGTAGGCGGTCCGGTCCAGCAACGCGGCTTTCTCGGTGCCTGGCTCGGCGAAGACGAGGTCCCGGATCGAGTGCTCCAGGTGCGGGTCGAGGTGCGCGCAGGCCTCGTCGAACGCGTCGGCGTAGCCGCTGAAGCGGGCGTACAGCTCCCGGCCCATCCCGGCGCGCTGCGCGCCTTGGCCGGTGAACAGGACTGCGAGGGGTCCGGTGGCCGCCTCCCCCGAGATCACCTCGGGCGCGGGCGTGCCCTCGGCGAGCGCGGCGAGTCCCGCCCGGAAGTCCGCGGCCGTGGTGCCGAGCACGACGGCCCGGTGGTCCAGCGCGGCACGGCCGGTCGCCAGGGTGAACCCGATGTCGGCGGGTGTTCCGTCCACTTCGGACAGCCGTGCGGCTTGGGCGCGCAGTGCGGCCACCGACCGGCCGGACACCGGCCACGGCACGAGCCCGAAGCGCCCCAATGTGGCGTTGGGTGCATCCAGTGCACCCAATGTGGCGTTCGGTGCGTCTGACGCACCGAACGCCACATTGGGGCGCTCGGGGGCCTGCTCGATGATGGTGTGCGCGTTGGTCCCGGAGATGCCGAACGACGAGACCCCGGCCCGGCGCGGCCGGTCGGCGGGCCACTCGCGGGCTTCGGTGAGCAGCTCGACCGCACCCGCCGTCCAGTCCACATGGGACGAAGGCGCGTCGACGTGCAACGACTTCGGGAGCACGCCGTGGCGCATCGCCATGACGACCTTGATCACCCCGGCGGCCCCGGCGGCGGCCTGCGTGTGGCCGATGTTGGACTTGATCGAGCCGAGCCACAGCGGCGTTTCCCGGTCCTGGCCGTAGGTCGCGAGGACCGCCTGCGCCTCGATCGGGTCGCCGAGCGTCGTGCCGGTGCCGTGCGCCTCGACGACGTCCACATCGGACGGCGTCAGGCCTGCGTTCGCCAGCGCCGCGCGGATCACGCGTTGCTGCGACGGGCCGTTCGGCGCGGTCAGGCCGTTCGAAGCGCCGTCGGAGTTGACCGCCGAGCCCCGGACGAGCGCGAGGACTTCGTGGCCGTTGCGGCGGGCGTCGGAAAGCCGTTCCAGCAGCAGCAATCCCGCGCCTTCGGCCCAGCCGGTGCCGTCGGCGGCCTCGGCGAACGGCTTGCACCGGCCGTCCGGGGCCAGCCCGCGCTGCCGGCTGAACTCGACGAACGCGCCCGGTGTCGACATGACCGTGACACCGCCGGCCACGGCCATCGTGGACTCGCCTTGGCGCAGCGACTGGCAGGCCAGGTGCAGTGCGACCAGCGACGACGAACACGCGGTGTCGACCGCGACCGACGGCCCTTCCAGGCCGAAGGTGTAGGAGACGCGCCCGGCGATGACGCTCGTGGTGTTCCCGGTCAGCAGGTGGCCTTCGACGCCGGACGCCGAGCCGAGCATGGTGACGTAGTCCTGGCCGTTGGTGCCGGCGAACACGCCGGTTTTGCTGCCCCGCAGTGAATGCGGGTCGATGCCCGCCCGCTCGAACAGTTCCCACGCCGTTTCGAGCAGCAGCCGCTGCTGCGGGTCCATGGCGAGCGCCTCGCGCGGTGAGATCCCGAAGAACGCGGCGTCGAACTGTCCGACACCCTCGAGGAAGCCGCCGTCGCGGGCGTAGCTGCGCCCGCTCTTGCCCGGGTCCGGGTCGTAGAGCGCGCCGAGGTCCCAGCCGCGGTCGTCCGGGAAGCCGGAAATGCCGTCGCCGCCCTCGCCGACCAGCCGCCAGAGGTCTTCGGGCGAGCGGACGCCACCCGGGTAGCGGCAGCTCATCGCGACGATCGCGATCGGGTCGTCGGCGACCTCGGCCACGGCCGCGGGCGAGCCCGGTTCCGCCGCGTCGGCGCCGAAGATCTCATCGAGCAGGCGGTCGGTCAGGTCGGCCGGGGTCGGGTGGTCGAACACCAGCGTCGAAGGCAGGGCGAGACCGGTGTCCGCGGCCAGGCCGTTGCGCAGCTCGACCGCGGTGAGCGAGTCGAAGCCCAGGTCCTTGAAGGGCCGGACCGGCTCGATCGCCTCGGCACCGTCGTGCCCGAGGACCGCCGCGGCGCGGGCACGCACGACGTCGAGGAGCACGCGACGCCGTTCGGGCGCGGGCAGCCCGGCCAGCCGGGTGGCCAGCTCGGCCGTACCGCGGGCCGCGGTTTCGCCTTCGGTCACGGCGAATTCGGGCAGCTCGGCCATCAGCGGCCGCGCCCGGGCGGCCGCGTACGACGGCGCGAAGCGGGCCCAGTCGACGTCGGCGACGACGACGGTGGTCTCGTTCAGTTCGACGGCCTGCAGGAGCGCGCGCAGGCCCAGGTCCGGGTCCAGCGGGAGGAGCCCGCGACGGCGGAGCAGCTCGTCGCCCTCCTCGGACGCGCCCATGCCCGCACCCGCCCACGGGCCCCAGGCGATCGACGTCGCGGCGAGCCCCGCGGCGCGGCGGCGTTCGGCGAGAGCGTCGAGGTGCGCGTTGGCGGCCGCGTAGGCACCCTGGTGGCCACTGCCCCAGACGCCGGCGATGGACGAGAACAGCACGAACGCGTCGAGGTCGGCACCGAGCAGTTCGTCGAGGTGGACGGCGCCGTCCACCTTCGCGCTGACAACCTCGGCGAAGTCCTCAATGGACGATTCGGTGATCGGCGTGAACCGGCCGTGGCCCGCGGCGTGGAAGACCGCGGTCACCGACCGTCCTTCCAGGACCCCCGCCAGCGCGGCGCGGTCGGCGACGTCGCAGGCGACGATCTCGGCTTCCGCACCGAGGCCGCGCAGCTGCGTCGCGAGTTCTTGCGCGCCGGGGGCGTCCGGTCCGCGGCGGCTGAGCAGGAGGAGGTGCCGGGCGCCGTCCGCGGCGAGCTTGCGGGCGAGGGCGCTGCCCAGCGCCCCGGTGCCCCCGGTGATCAGGACGGTGCCGCGTGGGGTCCAGCCACCGGGCTCGGCGCCGGCCGGGGCGCGAACGAGCCGTGGCACGAACGCGCCGGACGCCCGGAGCGCCACTTGGTCCTCGCCGGTACCCGCGGCGAGAAGACCCGCGAGCCGGGCGTGGCCGCGGTCGTCGAGGGTGGCCGGGAGGTCCAGGAGGCCGATGTCGCGGCCGGTGAGTTCGAGCGCGGCGACCCGGCCGAGACCCCAGACCTGCGCCAGCGCGGGGTCGGGTGCGGCGTCGGAACGCGCGGTGCGCACGGCTTCGGTGGTGACGCACCAGAGCGGGCCGGGCAGGTCGGCTTGGAGCACGGCGAGTGCTTCGCCGAGGTTCGCCGGGAAGGCGAGGGCTCCGGCGATGTCTTCGACCTCGTGCAGTCGTTCGACGGGCACGGTGACGACGTCCGCGCCGTGCTCGGCCAGGCTTTCGGCGATCCCGGCGTGCTCGGTGCCGATGATCAGCCAGGTGCCGGAAAGCCGTTCGGCGGTGACGGTGTGCGGGCGCCAGGTGACGCGGTAGCGCCACGATTCGAGGGTGCTCGCCTCGCGGTGGCGGGTGCGCCAGGCCTGGAGGGCGGGCTGGATGGCGTCGGCGAGGTCTTCGTCGACGGCGAGGTCGCGGGCCAGGTCCCCGTTTTCGACGACGGCCCAGAACTCGGCGTCGGCGTCGGTGGCGGCCGGTGGGCGTGCGGGTTCGAGCCAGTAGCGCTGGTGCTCGAAGGGGTACGTCGGCAGCGCGACGGCCCGGCCCGCGGAGCCGGCGTAGAGGCTCTCCCAGTCCAGGTCGACGCCGTTGACGTGCAGCCGGGCCAGCGCGGTGAACAGGGTTCGTTCCTCGTCGCGGTCCCGCCGGAGCGCGGGGATCGCGGTGCCGGGGACCATCCCGCTGAGCACGCCGTCGGGCCCCAGCTCCAGGAACACCCCCACACCGGCGGCTTCCAACGTCGAGATGCCGTCGGCGAACCGGACCGCTTCCCGCACGTGCCAGACCCAGTAGTCCGCGGTGAACGACTCGGCGAGAGCACCGCTCACATTCGAGATCACCGGTATCGTCGCGGGGCGGTGCTCCAGGGACTCGGCGACCGCGCGGAACTCGTCCAGCATCGGGTCCATCAACGGCGAATGGAAGGCGTGGCTCACCGTCAGGCGCTTGGTCTTGGGGAACTGCGCTGCGATCTCGAGGACCGCATTCTCGTCGCCGGATATGACGACTGACTCGGGGCCGTTGACCGCGGCGATGGAGACGCCCTCGGTGAGGGTGATGGCTGACTCCGGAGCGGCGATCGAGACCATCGCGCCGCCGGGCGGGAGAGCCTGCATGAGGGAGGCGCGGGCCGAGACTAGGCGGCAGGCGTCTTCCAGGGACAGGACACCGGCTACGTGGGCGGCCGAGATCTCGCCGATCGAGTGTCCGGCCACGAAGTCCGGGCGGATGCCGAAGGACTCGACCAGGCGGAACAGCGCCACCTCGATCGCGAAGAGGGCGGGCTGGGTGAACTCGGTCCGGTCCAGGCGCTCGGCGTCGTCGAAGGCTTCGCGCACTTCGGGGGCGAAGTGGGCGAGGACAGCGTCGAACGCTTCGGCGTAGACGGGGAAGCGGGCGTAGAGACCGCGGCCCATCCCGACCCGCTGCGCGCCCTGACCGGTGAACAGGACCGCCAGCAGGGCGTCCCGGTCGGCCGTGCCGGTGACCACGGCGGCGTCGGTACCACCGTCCGCGAGGACGCCGAGCGCGCGGTCGATGTCCTCGCCGGACGCGACGAGCACCGCGCGGTGGTCGTGCGTGGCGCGGGTGAAAGCCAGGGAGTACGCGAGGTCCTGCGGTGCCAGTTCCGTGCCGCGGAGGCGGGCGGCCTGGGTCCGCAGCGCCGTCGCGCTCCGGGCCGAGAGCGGCACGAGCGGCGGCGTCGCGTCCGGACCGGCGGGCGGGAGCACCACGGCGTCGGCCTGTTCCAGGACCACGTGCGCGTTGGTCCCGCTCACCCCGAACGCCGAGACCGCGGCCCGGCGCGGACCCTCGGAAGCCCATTCGCGCTGCTCGGTGAGCAGCTCGACCGACCCGGCCGTCCAGTCCACCTGGGACGACGGCGTGTCGACGTGCAGGGTCCGGGGCAGGACGCCGTGCCGCATCGCGAGGACCATCTTGATCACGCCCGCCACGCCGGACGCCGACTGGGTGTGGCCGATGTTCGACTTCAGCGACCCCAGCCACAGTGGACGGTCCCGGTCACGGCCGTACGTCGCCAGCAGGGCCTGCGCTTCGATCGGGTCGCCGAGTCGGGTGCCCGTGCCGTGCGCTTCCACCGCGTCGACGTCCGAAGTGGACAGACCGGCGTTGGCCAGCGCAGCTCGGATCACCCGCTGCTGCGAAGGACCGTTCGGGGCGCTCAAGCCATTCGAGGCACCGTCCTGGTTGACGGCCGAACCGCGCACCACGGCGAGGACCGGGTGGCCGTTGCGCCGGGCGTCCGACAGGCGCTCCAGCAGGATCAGGCCGACGCCTTCGCCCCAGCCGGTGCCGTCGGCCGCGTCCGCGAAGGACTTGCAGCGGCCGTCCTCGGCGAGCCCGCGCTGACGGCTGAACTCGACGAACGCCGCCGGGTGCGCCATCACCGTGACCCCGCCGGCCAGCGCCATCGAGCACTCGCCCTGCCGCAGCGCCTGGCACGCCAGGTGCAAGGCCACCAGCGACGACGAGCACGCCGTGTCGACGGTGACCGCCGGGCCCTCCAGGCCGAACGTGTAGGACAGCCGGCCGGACACGACCGCCGGGGCGCTGCCGGTCAGCAGGTAGCCCTCGGAGCCGCCGGACTCATCGCGCGCGCCGACGCCGTAGCCGGACGAGGTCGCGCCGACGAACACGCCGGTTCCGCTGCCGCGCAACGAATCCGGGTCGATGCCCGCCCGCTCGAACACCTCCCACGACGTCTCGAGCAGGACGCGCTGCTGCGGATCCATGGCGAGGGCCTCGCGCGGCGAGATGCCGAAGAAGCCGGCGTCGAACGCCGCCGCCGTGGTCATGAACCCGCCCTCGCGGGTGTAGCTGGTGCCGAGCTTCGCCGGGTCCGGGTCGTACAGCGCGGCCAGATCCCAGCCGCGGTCGGCCGGGAACGGGCCGACACCGTCCGCGCCCTCGGCGATCAGGCGCCACAGGTCTTCGGGCGACTGGACGTCCCCCGGGTAGCGGCACCCCATGGCCACGATCGCGATCGGCTCGTCGGACGCGGCGGCCGTGGCCGGGCCCGCGGTGGCGGTCTCGGTCCCGGACACCTCGCCGAGGAGGTGCTCGGCCAGCGCGCGCGGGTGGGGGTGGTCGAAAACGACGGTGGCCGGGAGCCGGACACCGGTCACCGCCGTCAGCCGGTTGCGGAGTTCGACCGCCGTCAAGGAGTCGAAGCCCAACTCGCGGAAAGCGCGGTCGGCGGCGACGGCGGCGCCCGAGTCGTGCCCGAGCACGGCGGCGGCCTGCGCCCGCACGAGCTCGAGGACGTGGTGCGCGGCTTCGCGCGGGCCGAGCCCCCGCACCGCCTCGGCGAGCCCGCTGCCGACCTCGGTGACGACCTCCTCGGCGGCGAGGTGCTCGCGGACCTCCGGGAGGTCTTCGATGAGCGGGCGGCGGCGGGCGGCGGTGAACCCGTCGGCGAACCGCGGCCAGTCCATGTCGGCGACGGCGACGAACGTGTCGTCGGCGTCGAGCGCGTACTGGAGCGCGGCGATCGCCAGTTTCGGGTTCATCTCCCGCAAACCGCGTCGGCGCAGGTGTTCCTTCGCCTCGGCGCTGCCCGCCATGCCGTCGCCGGCCCAGGAACCCCAGGCCACGGAGGTGGCGGTCCGCCCGGCCGCGCGGCGACGGGCGGCGAGCGCGTCGAGGTGGGCGTTCGCGGCGGCGTAGGCGCCCTGGCCCGCGCTCCCCCAGACGCCGGCGTTGGAGGAGAAGAGGACGAACGCGTCGACGTCGTCGCCGAGGAGTTCGTCCAGGTGATCGGCGCCGGCAGCCTTGGCTGCGAGCACTTCGGCGAAGTCCTCGACACTGGTGTCGGCGACGGTGCCCGCCTGCGGCAGACCCGCGGTGTGCACGACGGCGCGCACCTCGAGCCCGTCGACCAGGGCGGCCACGGCGTCGCGGTCGGCGAGGTCGCAGGCGGCGAAGGTGACTTCGGCGCGGAGAGCGGTCAGCTCCGCTTCGAGCGCGGCGGCCCCGGGCGCGTCCGCGCCGCGGCGGCTGACCAGCACCAGGTGGTCCGCGCCGGCGCCGGCCAGCCAGCGGGCGACGTGCCCGCCCAGCGCGCCGGTCCCGCCGGTGACGAGCACGGTTCCTTCGGGCCGCCACTTCCGGGCCGGTTCGCCACCGGGGGCGTGCGCGAGCCGGCGCGCGAAGACGCCGGAAGCCCGCACGGCTACCTGGTCTTCGTGCTCGAGCCCGGCGAGGACGGCGGTCAGCCGCCGGGCGGCCCGGCGGTCAAGGGTGGTGGGCAGGTCGATGAGGCCGCCCCAGCGTTCGGGGTGTTCGAGGCCGATGACGCGGCCCAGCGCCCAGATCTGGGCGGGATCCGCGGCGGGGGCGTCGTCGCCGGGCAGCGCCGCGACGGCGTCGCGCGTCAGCAGCCAGAGCGGGGCGGTGCTCCCGGCGAGGGCTTGCGCGAGGAGGAGGGTGCTGGGGGCGTCCGGGAGGAGGGACACGACGCCCGCGAGGTCGGCGAGATCGCCGACCGACTCGACCACCTCCGGCTCGGCACCGGCGGCCGCGAGGGCGTTCGTCACCTCGGCGGTGTCCGTGCCGGGCGGGGCGACCACGAGCCAGCGGCCGGACAGCGTCGCGGCTTCCGGCTCTCCCAACGGCTTCCACTCGACGCGGTAGCGCCAGGAATCCACTGTGGACTTCTCCTGCCGCAACCGTCGCCACCGGGCGAGGGCGGGCAGCAGCTCGGCGAACGACGTCTCGGAGCCGACGCCGATCAGGTCGGCCAGCGCCCCGAGGTCTTCCCCCTCCACGGCCGTCCAGAACCGGGCGTCCGCGGGATCCCCGGCGACGGGCTTGACCGGGGCGTCGAGCCAGTACCGCTTGCGCTGGAACGCATACGTCGGCAGGTCCACGATCCGGGCACCGGGAAACGCGGGGGTCCAGTCGACGGCGACCCCGTTGACGTGCGCTTCGGCCAGCGAGGTGTGGAAACGGGTGAGCCCGCCCTCGTCCCGCCGCAGCGAGCCCAGCGCGAGGACGTCGTCCCCGATCGCCATGGTCAGCACCGGGTGCGGCGACGCCTCGATGAACGTCCCGAAACCCTCGCTCTTCAGCCGCTCGACGGCGGAGTCCAGCCGCACCGCGCTGCGCAGGTTCGTGTACCAGTACTCGGCGTCGACCGTTTCGTTCCACTCGCCGGTCACCGTCGAGATGAAGGCGATCTCGGGCCGCTGCGGGGTGATCGGGGCCAGGACTTCGAGGAGTTCATCGCGCAACTGCTCGACCTGCGCCGAGTGCGACGCGTAGTCCACCGGGACTCGCTTGGCCCGAAGCCCGTCGGCCTCACAGGACGCGATCAGCTCGTCGAGAGCTTCCAGCGCACCGGAGACCACCACCGCGGCCGGGCCGTTCACCGCCGCGATCGACAATCCGTCCGTCAGCCGCGCTTCCACCTCGGCCAGCGGCGCCGCGACCGAGACCATCCCGCCCCGACCGGCCAGCGCAAGGATCGCTTTACTGCGCAACGCGACCACCCGGGCACCGTCCTCAAGGGACAGCGCACCGGAGACGACCGCCGCGGCGATCTCGCCCTGCGAGTGCCCCACCACCGCGTCCGGGACGACGCCGTACGAACGCCACAGCTCCGCCAGCGACACCATGACGGCCCACAGCGCAGGCTGAACCACGTCGACCCTTGCCAGCAAAGAAGCATCGGCCAGAACATCGGGGAGCGACCAGTCCACAAAGGACGACAAGGCGGCGGCGCATTCGTCCAGCCGGGCCGCGAACACCGGCGACGAAGAAGCCAGCTCCAGAGCCATCCCGGCCCACTGCGAACCCTGCCCCGGGAACACCAGCGCCACCTTGCCGCGGGCGGAAGCCTCACCGGTGACGACGCTGGGACTCGGGTCCCCGGCCGCGAGCGCCGCGAGCCCACCCTCCCCGGTGACCACCGCGCGGTGACTGAGCAGCGCCCGGGACTTCACCAGCGAATACCCGACGTCGGCCGGGTCGCCGTCGTGCTCCAGCAGCGCGGAAGCCTGAGCCCGCAACGCTTCAGCCGAACTCGCCGACAGCACCCAGGGCGCCGGACCCGAGGTCACCCGCGGAGGCAGCTCCGGTTCCTCCGGCGCCTGCTCCAGGATGACGTGCGCGTTGGTCCCGCTGACACCGAACGACGAGACGCCGATCCGGCGCGGCTGCCCGGTCTCCGGCCACGGCGTCGGCTCGGTGAGCAGCCGCACCTCACCCGCGCTCCAGTCCACTTGGGACGACGGCGCGTCGATGTGCAGCGACTGCGGCAGCACGCCGTTCCGCATGGCCTGGACGGACTTGATGATCCCGGCGACACCGGCGGCGGCCTGCGTGTGCCCGAGGTTCGACTTCACCGAACCGAGCAGCAGCGGCCGGTCGGCGGCGCGGCCGCGCCCGTAGGTGGCCAGCAACGCCTGCGCCTCGATCGGGTCGCCCAGCGTGGTGCCGGTGCCGTGCGCTTCGACGGCGTCGACCTGCTCGGCCGACAGCTGCGCGCGGTCGAGCGCGGCCCGGATGACCCGCTGCTGCGACGGCCCGTTCGGCGCGGTCAGGCCGCTGCTGGCACCGTCCTGGTTGACCGCCGAGCCGCGGACGACGGCGAGCACCGGGTGCCCGTTGCGGCGCGCGTCGGACAGCCGTTCGACGAGCAGCATGCCCACGCCCTCACCCCAGCCGGTGCCGTCGGCGGCGTCGGCGAAGGGCTTGCAGCGGCCGTCGGCGGCGAGGCCGCGCTGGCGGCTGAACGCGGTGAACGTGCCCGGCGTGGCCATCACCGTGACGCCGCCGGCCAGTGCCAGGGAGCAGTCGCCGAGCCGGACCGCCTGGCACGCCAGGTGGAGCGCGACCAGCGACGACGAGCACGCCGTGTCGATGGTGACCGCCGGCCCTTCGAGGCCGAGGGTGTAGGCGATCCGGCCGGAGGCGACGCTGCCCGCGCTGCCGTTGCCCAGGTAGGCCTCGAACTCCGCGAACACCTCGGGCGCGAGCAGCAGCCGGGCCGCGTAGTCCTGGTACATCACGCCCGCGTAGACGCCGACCTTCTCACCGCGCACCGACGTCGGGTCGATGCCCGCCCGCTCCAGCACCTCCCACGAAACCTCCAGGAGCAACCGCTGCTGCGGGTCCATGGCGAGCGCTTCCCGCGGGGAAATGCCGAAGAAGCCGGCGTCGAAGTCGGCCGCGTCGGCCAGGAAAGCGCCTTCCCGGGTGTAGCTGGTGCCCGCGCTGCCGGGGTCTTCGTCGTAGAGCGCTTCGAGGTCCCAGCCGCGGTCGGCCGGGAACGCGCCGACCGCGTCCTCACCCGCGGCCAGCAGGTCCCAGAGCTGTTCGGGGGTGCGGACGCCGCCGGGGAAGCGGCAGCTCATGCCGACGATGGCGACCGGCTCCTGCGCGCGGTCCTCGTTCTCCTTCAGCCGCCGCCGCGCCTCGCGCAGATCGGCCGTGGCCCGCTTGAGGTAGTCCAGGAGCTTCTGTTCGTTCGACATTCAGGACATCCCCAGTTCGTCGTCGAGGAGGTCGAAGATCTCCTCGGCGGTGGCGTCGGCCAGTTCCGTGCCGGGTTCGTCCCGGCGGTCGTCGGTCGCGGTCCAGCGGGCCAGCAGCCCGCGCAGGCGCTCGGTGATCAGGTCGCGCTCGCCCGCGCCGGGTTCGGTCGCGGCGAGCACCGCGGCCAGCCGGTCCAGTTCGGCGTGAACGGGCAACGCGGCCTTCGCCCCGCCCGCGGGCAGTTCGGCGCACAGGTGCTTGGTGAGCGCGTCCGGGTTCGGGTAGTCGAAGATCAGCGTGGCGGGCAACCGCAGCCCGGTCACCGCGTTGAGCCGGTTGCGCAGCTCCAGCGCGGTGAGCGAGTCGAAGCCGAGGTCGAGGAAGCCGCGCCCGGCCTCGACGGCGTTGCCCGACGCGTAGCCGAGCACGGCCGCCACCTGGGCGCGCACCACGTCGTCGACGACGCGGGGCTGCTCGGCTTCCGGCAGGCCCGCGAGCCGTTCGGCCAGTCCCGGCCCGGCCGGGACGCCGTCGCGCACGGCCCGCCGCGAAGAGGTCCGGACCAGCCCGCGCAGCAGCGCCGGGACCTCGGGCCGGGCCCGCCAGGCGGCGAGGTCCAGCGCGACCGGCATCAGCAGCGGCTCGCCCGTGCTCACCGCGAGGTCGAACAGCCGCAGCGCGCGGTCGGTCGGCAGCGCGCGGACGCCGGACCGGCCCAGCCGCGACACGTCGTCGTCGCCGAGGTGCGCGGTCAGGCCGCTGCGCGCCTCCCACAGTCCCCACGCGAGCGAAGTCGCGGGCAGCCCCCGGCCGCGGCGGTGCTGGGCGAGGGCGTCGAGGTAGGCGTTGGCCGCGGAGTAGCCGGCCTGACCGGCGCCGCCCATCGTCGTCGCGAAGGAGGAGAAGAGGACGAACGCGTCGAGGTCGAGGTGCGCGGTCAGCTCGTGCAAGTGCTTGGCCGCCAACGCTTTGGGCCGCAGCACGGTGTCGAGCCGCTCCGGGGTCAGCGCTTCGAGGACGCCGTCGTCGAGCGCGCCCGCGGCGTGCACCACGGCCGTCAGCGGGTGCTCCGCCGGGATGGTCGCCAGCGCGCTTTCGAGGGCGGCCTTGTCGGCGACGTCGCAGGAGAGCACGGTCACCGAGGCACCGGCCAGCTCGTCGGTGACGGCGGGTGCGCTGCGGCTGAGCAGCAGCAGGTGCCGGACGCCGCGAACGGTCACCAGGTGCCGGGCGAGCAGCCCGCCGAGCACGCCGCTCGCGCCGGTGACCAGGACGGTCCCGTCCGGATTCCACGTGTGCTCCTGCTTCGGCGGGGTCGCGCGCGCCAGGCGCGGCACCCGGAATTCGCCGCCGCGCAGCGCCAGCTGCGGCTCCCCGGACGCGGCGGCCGCGCCCGCCCAGGTGGCCAGGTTTTCGGTGGTGTCGACGTCCAGGAGGACGAACCGGCCGGGGTGTTCCGACTGCGCGGACCGCACCAGGCCCCAGACGGCGGCCGCTTCGGGATCGGCGGGTGCCTCCCCCACGGCCGACTCGGTGACCAGCACGAGCTTTCCGTCGTGTTCGCCGGCCAGGAACTCCTGCACGGTCCCGAGCGCCTCGACGATCGCGTCGCCGCTGAATTCCGCGTACGCCACCGGGCCGGGCTCCCCGAGCGGGACGGCCGCGGTGGCGGGCTCGGTGTCGAGGCGCTGCCAGTCCAAAGTGAACAGTGAGTCGGTGCCGTGGTCCGCCGCGGCGGCCAGCTGCCCGGCCGAAATCGGCCGCATGACGAGGGAATCCGCCTCGGCGACCGGGGCGCCGCTCTCGTCGGCGACGGCGACCGAGACGCCGTCCGCGCCGAGCGCCCCGAGCCGGACGCGCAGGGTGGTCGCCCCGGTCGCGTACAGCCGGACGCCGGTCCACGCGAACGGCAGCCGGGCGCCGGCCTGGGCGCTGGTCAGGCCGATCGGGTGCAGGGCCGCGTCGAGCAGGGCCGGGTGCAGGCCGTAGCGAGCCGCTTCGGCGCGTTGGTCGTCTGGCAGGACGACCTCGGCGTAGAGGTCGTCGCCGTGCCGCCAGGCCGCGCGCAAGCCCTGGAACGCCGGGCCGTAGCGGTAGCCGTGGCCGGCGAGGGTGTCGTAGTGGCCCTCGACCGGCAGCGGTTCCGCGCCCGCGGGCGGCCACGCGGTCAGGCTGGTGCCCGGCTCGGCGCCGACCGCCAGGATCCCCTCGGCGTGCTGGGTCCAGTCGGCGTCGTCGTTCGGTCGCGAGTGGACGGTCACGGTGCGGCGGCCGTCTTCGTCGGCGGCCTCGACGCGGGCTTGGACGGCCACGCCACCGCGGCGGGGCAGGACCAGCGGTGCCTGCAGGGTCAGCTCTTCGACGGTGGCGCAGCCGACCTGGTCGCCGGCCCGCACGGCCAGCTCGACGAACGCGGTGCCGGGCAGCAGCACGGTGTCGCCGACGGCGTGGTCGGCGAGCCACGGGTGCGTGCTCAGCGAAAGGCGCCCGGTGAGCAGGGTGGCGCCGGTGCCCGCGACGGTCACGGCGGCCCCGAGCAGCGGGTGCCCGGCGTCGGTGAGGCCGAGCCCGCCGGCGTCGCCCGCGGTCGTGGCGGTCCACTGTGGCCAGTAGCGGTCCTGCTGGAAGGGGTAGGTGGGCAGGTCGGTGAGCCGGGCGCCGGGGAACGCCGGGGTCCAGTCGACCCGGACGCCGTTGACGTGCGCTTCGGCGAGAGCGGTGTGGAAACGGGTCAGGCCGCCGTCGTCGCGGCGCAGCGAGCCCAGCGCGAGGACGTCGTCGCCGAGCGCCATGGTCAGGACGGGGTGCGGCGACGCTTCGATGAACGTGCCGAAGCCCTCGCTCTTCAGCCGTTCGACCGCGGTGTCGAGGCGGACCGTGCTGCGCAGGTTCGTGTACCAGTATTCGGCGTCGACTCGTTCGTTCCACTCGCCCGTCACCGTCGAGATGAAAGCGATTTCGGCTTCGCGGGGAGTGATCGGGGCCAGCACCTCGCGCAGCTCGTCACGGAGTTGCTCGACCTGCGCGGAGTGTGAGGCGTAGTCCACCGGGACCCGCTTGGCGCGGATACCGTCGGCCTCGCAGGACTCGATCAGCTCGTCGAGGGCCTGCGGTGTACCGGAGACCACGACCGCGGCCGGGCCGTTGACCGCCGCGATCGACAGCCCGTCCGTGAGCCGCTGTTCGACGGTGGCGAGCGATGCGGCCACCGAGACCATCCCGCCGCGCCCGGCCAGCGCCAGGATCGCCCTGCTGCGCAACGTCACCACCCGAGCACCGTCCTCAAGGGACAGCGCGCCGGATACCACCGCGGCGGCGATCTCCCCCTGGGAGTGGCCGACGACCGCGTCCGGGATCACACCGAACGAGCGCCACAGCTCTGCCAGGGAGACCATCACCGCCCACAACGCGGGCTGCACGACATCGACCCGATTCAGGGCATCGGCATCGATCAGAACCGCCCGCAGGTCCCAGTCCACAAAGGAGTTGAGGGCGGCGCCGCATGCATCGAGGCGAGCCGCGAACACCGGCGAGGACTCGGCCAGTTCGAGAGCCATCCCCGGCCACTGCGAGCCCTGCCCTGGGAAGACCAGGGCCACCTTGCCGGGCGTACCGGCGATCCCGGTGACCGCGTTCGCCGCCGGTGTCCCCTCGGCGACGGCGGTCAGCGCGTCGGCACCGAGCACCACCGCGCGGTACGGGAACCGCGAACGGGCGGTGGCCAGCGTGAACCCGATGTCCGCCGGGTCGCCGTCCACCGTGGCGAGAGCAGCGGCCTGATCGCGCAACGCGGCTTCGGTCCGCCCGGCCAGCACCCACGGCACCGGGCCGGAGACCGGCTCGCGCTCCTCGGCCACGACGTCCGGCGCCTGTTCGAGGATCGTGTGCGCGTTGGTTCCGGAGATGCCGAACGATGAGACGCCCGCCCGCCGGGGCCGTTCGGAAGTCCAGTCCCGGGACTCCGTCAGCAGCTCGACCGCGCCCGACGACCAGTCCACATGGGACGAAGGCGCGTCGACGTGCAACGTCTGCGGCAGGACGCCGTGGCGCATCGCCATGACCATCTTGATGATCCCGGCGACGCCCGCGGCGGCCTGGGTGTGGCCCAGGTTGGACTTGACCGAGCCCAGCCACAGCGGCTCGTCGCGGTCCTGCCCGTAGGTCGCGAGCAGGGCCTGCGCTTCGATCGGGTCGCCGAGCGTCGTGCCGGTGCCGTGCGCTTCCACGGCGTCCACTTCGGACGGCGCGAGTCCGGCGTCCGCGAGGGCCGCCCGGATCACGCGCTGCTGCGAGGGACCGTTCGGGGCGGTCAGGCCGTTCGACGCGCCGTCGGAGTTCACCGCCGAACCACGCACCACGGCCAGCACCCGACGGCCTTCGCGGAGTGCGTCCGAAAGCCTTTGCACGAGCAGCATGCCCGCGCCCTCGGAGAACCCGGCGCCGTCGGCGGCCTCGGCGAACGCCTTGCTCCGGCCGTCGGCGGCGAGGCCGCGCTGGAGGCTGAAGTCGACGAACATGCCCGGGGTCGCCATCACCGTCGCGCCGCCGGCCAGTGCCATCGAGCACTCGCCGCGCCGCAGCGCCTGCACCGCCAGGTGCAACGCCACCAGCGACGACGAACACGCCGTGTCCACCGTCAGCGACGGGCCCTCCAGCCCGAACACGTACGACAGGCGCCCGGAGACGACGCTGGCCGCGTTGCCGACGCCCGCGTGCCCTTCCAGCTGCTCGGTCGAGCGCTCCAGCAGCGCCGGGTAGTCCTGGCCGTTGGTGCCGGCGAACACGCCGATCCGTTCGCCCCGCACGGAAAGCGGGTCGAGCCCGGCGCGTTCGAAGGCCTCCCAGGACGTCTGCAGCAGCAGGCGCTGCTGCGGGTCCATGGCGAGGGCCTCCCGCGGCGAGATGCCGAAGAAGCCGGGGTCGAACCGCGTGGTGTCAGCGAGGAACCCGCCCTCGCGGGCGTAGCTCTTGCCGCTCGCCCCGGGCTCGGGGTCGTAGATCTCCTCGAGGTCCCAGCCGCGGTCATCCGGGAACGGCGTGATGCCGTCGCCGCCCGCCGCGACCAGCCGCCAGAGGTCTTCGGGCGAGCCGACGCCGCCGGGGAACCGGCAGCCGATGCCGACGATCGCGATCGGTTCGTCGGTGGCGATCCTCGCGGTGGTTTCCGCGGTCGTCTCGCGGCTGCCGAGGAGTTCGCCGAGGTACCCGGCGAGGACGGTGACCGTCGGGTGGTCGAACACGAGGGTCGCGGGCAGCCGCAGGCCGGTCGCGGTGGCGAGCCGGCCGCGTAGTTCGACCGCCGTCAGCGAGTCGAAGCCGAGTTCGGAGAAGGCGCGCTCGACGTCGACCCCGGCCGGCGAGGCGTGCCCGAGTACGGCCGCGGCCTGCGCGCGGACCAGGTCGGTCAGCACGCGGTGGGCTTCGGCCGCGCTCAGCCCAGCCAGCTGGGCGGCGAACCCGGTGGTCTGGACCGGGATTTCCTCGGCGGCTTCCGGGATTTCGGCGAGCAGTGGCCGCGACCGGGCGGCCGCAAACGCGGGAGCGAACCGCGCCCAGTCCACGTCGGCGAGGACCACGGTCGTGTCGTCGTGGTCGAGGGCCCGGCCGAGCGCGGTCAGCGCCAGCTCGGGATCGAGCGGCGGCACGCCCTCGGCGACCAGCCGGTCGCGGTCGAAGCCTTCGTCGGCATCCCAGACGCCCCAGGCGATCGACGTCGCCGTCGCGCCGCGAGCTCGGCGCCGCTCGGCGAGCGCGTCGAGGTGCGCGTTGGCCGCCGCGTAGGCGCCGTGGGCGCCGCTGCCGACGACCGCGGCGATGGACGAGAACAGCACGAACGCGTCGAGGTCGTCGGGCAGGAGCGCGTCGAGGTGGTCGGCCGCGCTTGCCTTCACGCGGCAGGCGCGCTCCAGGAGTTCCGGTCCCGTCTCGGCCAGCGGGGCCAGGTCGGTGACGGCGGCGGCGTGGAACACCGAGCGGACCGGACCGTGTGCTTCGAGCACCGCGGCCAACTGGTCGCGGTCGGCGACATCGCAGTACGCCTCGACCACTTCGGCGTCGCGCAGGGTTTCCACACCGGGCAGCGCGGCCGCGGCGAGCACGATCTTGGTGGCGCCCCGGGTGATCAGCCAGCGCGCGAGCCGGACGGCCGCGTGGCCGTCGGCGTCGGTGACGAGCACCGTGCCCTCGGGCCGCCAGCGCCTCGCCGGTTCGCCGGTTCCGGCGTGGATCAGCCGCCGCGCGAACACTCCGGACGCGCGCAGGGCCACCTGGTCTTCGCCGGTGGTGCCGGTCAGCACGGCGGCCAGCCGGGCGCCGGTGGTCTCGTCGAGGGACGGCGGCAGGTCGACCAGACCACCCCAGCGGGCAGGGTGTTCGAGCCCGGCGATCCGGCCGAGGCCCCAGACCTGAGCCTGCGCGGGGTCCGGCACCTCGTCCGGTCCGGCGGCCACCGCGCCCTCGGTGAGGAGCCAGAGCGGGGCGTCGACGCTGGTCAGTTCGAGAGCGGTCGCGGTGTCGGGCCGGACGGCCACCACGCCAGTGAGGTTCTCGTCGTCCTCGACGAGTTCGGCGCCGTGGGCGGCGAGGATCTCGCGGACGTCGTCGCCGTCCCCGACGACGCGCCAGCGGCCGGTGAGACGGCCCGGCGACGTCGTGACGGGACGCCAGGTGATGCGGTAGCGCCAGGAGTCCGTAGTGGACTCGTCGTGACGCCGGTTGCGCCACTTCGCCAGCGCAGGCAAGACGGCGCCGAGCGGGGCGTCTTCGGCGAGGTCGAGGACGCCCGCGAAGGCCGGGACGTCCTGGTCGCCGACGACCTCCCAGAACCGCTGGTCCGCGGGGTCGGCGTGGACCAGCTCGGCTTCGGGGACGTCGAGCCAGTACCGCTCGCGCTGGAAGGCGTAGGTGGGCAGGTCGGCGGGGACGACGTCGGGGAACGCCGGGGTCCAGTCGACCCGGACGCCGTTGACGTGCGCTTCGGCGAGGGCGGTGTGGAAGCGGGTGAGGCCGCCGTCGTCGCGCCGAAGGCTACCCAGCGCCGTTACGTCCTCCCCGAGCGCCATGGTCAGCACGGGGTGCGGCGAGGCCTCGACGAACGTGCCGAAACCCTCGCTCTTCAGCCGCTCGATCGCCGTATCGAGGCGGACGGTGCTGCGGAGGTTGGTGTACCAGTATTCAGCGTCGACTGTTTCGTTCCACTCGCCCGTCACGGTCGAGATGAAGGCGATGTCCCCTTGGCGGGGCACGATGGGGGCGAGGACGTCGAGGAGTTCGTCCCGCAGCCGCTCGACCTGCGGCGAATGCGAGGCGTAGTCCACCGGCACGCGCTTGACGCGGATGTCGTCCGCACGGCAGGCCGCCATGAACTCGTCCAAGGCATCTGGCGTGCCGGAAACCACCACGGCTGCCGGTCCGTTCACCGCCGCGACCGAAACACCCTCGATCAGCCGTTCCTCGACGGCCTCCCGGGACTCCGCCACCGAGACCATCCCGCCGCCACCGGCCAGCGCGAGGATCGCTCTGCTGCGCAATGCAACCACGCGAGCGCCGTCCTCAAGAGACAGCGCACCGGAAACCACGGCAGCGGCGATCTCACCCTGCGAGTGCCCCACCACCGCGTCGGGGACCACGCCGAACGAGCGCCACAGCTCGGCGAGGGAGATCATCACCGCGAACAGCGCGGGCTGGACCACGTCCACGCGGCTGAGCGCCTCCGCGTCGTCGAGCACCTCCCGCAGCGACCAATCCACAAAGGACTCAAGCGCCAGGCCGCATTCGTCGAGCCGGGCCGCGAAGACCGGCGAGGACTCCGCGAGTTCCAGCGCCATGCCCGCCCACTGCGCACCCTGGCCCGGGAAGACCAAGGCGACCTTGCCCGGAGTGCCCGCCTCGCCGGTGACCACGTTCGCCGCCGGAGCACCCGCCGCGAGCGCGGTGAGACCGTCCGTGAGATCGCCGACAACGACCGCGCGGTGCCGGAACAGCGACCGGGTCGACACGAGTGCCGCCCCGACCGACGCGGCCGGCAGGTCGCCCCGGCCGAGCAACGCGGCAGCCTGCGCCCGGAGCGCGTCGGGCGTCCGGCCGGAAAGCACCCACGGCACCGGACCCTCCGCCACCGGCTCGGCCACGGGCTCGGAAACGTGTTCGAGGATCGCGTGTGCATTGGTCCCGCTCACCCCGAACGACGACACCGCCGCGCGCAGCGGCCGGTCCGACGTCCACTCGCGGGACTCGGTCAGCAGCTCCACCGACCCGGCCGTCCAGTCCACATGGGACGAGGGCGCGTCGACGTGCAGCGTCCGCGGCAGCACGCCGTGCCGCATCGCCATCACCATCTTGATGACGCCGCCGACACCGGCGGCGGCCTGCGTGTGGCCGATGTTGGACTTCAGCGAGCCCAGCCACAACGGCGTCGGGCGGTCCTGGCCGTACGTCTCCAGCAGCGCCTGCGCCTCAATCGGGTCGCCGAGGGTGGTGCCGGTGCCGTGTGCCTCGACGGCGTCCACTTCGGACGTCGTGAGGCCCGCGTTCGCCAGTGCCTGGCGGATCACCCGCTGCTGGGCCGGGCCGTTGGGTGCGGTGAGTCCGTTGGAGGCGCCGTCCTGGTTGACGGCCGAGCCACGGACGACCGCGAGCACCGGGTGGCCGTTGCGCCGGGCGTCGGAAAGCCGTTCCACCAAAAGGAGACCCGCGCCTTCGCCCCAGCCGGTGCCGTCGGCGGCGTCGGCGAACGACTTGCAGCGGCCGTCCGCCGCGAGGCCGCGCTGACGGCTGAACTCGACGAACAGCGCGGGCGTCGACAGGACGGCGACACCACCGGCCAAAGCCAGGTCGCACTCACCCTGGCGCAGCGACTGGCACGCCAGGTGCAGCGCCACCAGCGACGACGAACACGCCGTGTCCACGGTGATCGCCGGGCCTTCGAGACCGAACGCGTACGCGATCCGGCCCGAGGCGACACTGCCGGCACTGCCGTTGCCGAGGTAACCCTCGTAGTCTTCGAGTCCACTTCGGACGTTCTGCAGCCGCGTCGCGTAGTCCTGGTACATCACGCCGGCGAACACGCCGGTCCGGCTGCCGCGCACCGACTCCGGCACGATCCCGGCGCGCTCGAATGCCTCCCACGCGATCTCCAGCAGCACCCGCTGCTGGGGGTCGGTCGCGGTCGCCTCGCGCGGGGACATGCCGAAGAACTCCGCGTCGAATTCGGCTGCGTCGTAGAGGAATCCGCCTTCGCGGGCGTAGGACGTGCCACCGTGCGCTGGGTCATCGTCGAAGAGGTCGCCGGGCCAGCCGCGGTCCGCGGGGAACACCGAAACCGCGTCGCGGCCCTCGGCGACCAGCTGCCAGAGGTCGTCCGGGGAAGCCACCCCGCCCGGGTACCGGCAACTCATCGCGACGATCGCGATCGGCTCGTCGGCCTCGGCCGGGCGCGTGACGGCGGTCCGGTCCGTCCGCCCGGCGAGGTGGGCGGCGAGCACCGCCGGGGTGGGGTGGTCGAACACCAGGGTCGCGGGCAGCCGCAGGCCGGTGGCCGCGGCGAGGCGGTTGCGGAGGTCGACCGCGGTCAGCGAGTCGAAACCGAGGTCCTTGAACGCGCGGCCCGGGTCGACCGCCTGCGCCGACGCGTGCCCGAGCACGGCCGCCACCTGCGTGCGGACCAGCTCGACCAGTGCTTCTTCGGTGATTTCGGCCAGCGCGTGTCCCCCGGCCGCGGCGGTCCGCCGCACCGGCGGGAAGAGCCCGCGGAACAACGGGGAGACGGCGCCGTCGGCGGCCTGCCGGCGCAACGCGGCGGCGTCGAGCGCGATCGGGACGAGCGCGGCCGGGCCCGCGACGACGGCGCGGTCGAACAGCGCGAGGCCGTGCGCGGTCTCGAGCGGGCGCACGCCGGACCGGCCGAGCCGGTCCCGCGCGCGGTCGTCGAGGTGCCCGGTCATGCCGCTGGCCTCGGCCCACAGGCCCCAGGCGAGCGAGACGGCAGGTTTCCCCGCTGCGCGGCGCCGCTGGGCGAGGGCGTCGAGGTAGGCGTTGGCGGCGGCGTAGTTGCCCTGCCCGCTGCCGCCGGTGGTGCCCGCGGCGGCGGAGAACAGCACGAACGCGGCGAGGTCGCCGGTCAGCTCGTCGAGGTTGCGCGCGGCGTCGGCCTTCGGGCGCAGCACCGCGTCCAGCCGCTCCGGCGTCAAGGCTTCGACGACGCCGTCGTCGAGGACACCGGCGGCGTGCACGACGGCGGAAACCCGGTGCGCGGCCAGTACTTCCGCGAGCCGGTCGCGGTCCGCCGCGTCACAGGCGGCGAAGACGGCTTCGGTGCCCGCGGCGGCGAGGTCCGCGGCGAGTTCGGCCGCGCCGGGTGCTTCCGCGCCGCGACGGCTGAGCAGCACCAGCCGCCGGACGCCGTGCTCCCGCGCGAGGTGCCGGGCCATGAACCCGCCAAGCATGCCCGAGGCGCCGGTCACCAGCACGTCGCCGTCGCCCCAGTCCGGAGTCTCGCCGGTGGCGGTGGCGCGGGCGAGCCGGGGCACGAACACGCGGCCGTCGCGGACGGCCGACTGCGGCTCCGGCGGGACGACCGGGCGGTCCGGGTCGTCGGTGTCGAGCAGCGCGAACCGGCCCGGGTGCTCCGACTGCGCCGAGCGCACCAGGCCCCACGCGGCGGCGAGGTCCGGGTCGGGCGCTTCGCCGTCGTGGACCGCGACCGCGCCGCTGGTCACGAAGACGAGCACCTCGGCGCGCTCGGTGGCGAGCCAGTCCTGGACGAGGCCGAGCACACGGTGGACCGGCGCACCGGTGAGCGGCTCGAAGACTGCGTCGGTGCCGCCGGTTTCAGTGGTTTCGGTCCAGCCGACGACGTACAGGTCGTCGGCGGAGCGGTCCAGACCGCCGGCGGGCAGCGGGCGGAAGGCCAGCGATTCCGCGGACGCGACCGGCGCGCCCGCCGGGTCGGCGACCTCGACCGCGATCTCGTCGGTGCCGAGGCGGGTCAGCCGGACGCGGAGCGCGGACGCGCCGGTGGCGTGCAGGGCGAACCGCGTCCAGGCGAACGGGAGCCGGGCTTGTCCGTCCCCTGTGGACATCAGCGCGAGCGGGTGCAAGGCCGTGTCCAGCAGGGCCGGGTGGAGGCCGAAGCGGGCCGTGTCCGGCGTGTCGACCTCGGCGAAGATCTCGTCGCCGCGGCGCCACGCCGCCCGCAGTCCCTGGAACGTGGGCCCGTAGTCGTAGCCGGCGGCCGCGCGGAGGCCGTCGTAGAACCCGTCGAGGTCGATCCTGGCCGCGCCCTCGGGCGGCCAGGAGTCCAAAGTGAACCCGGCTTCGGGCGTGCCGGGCGCGAGAACACCGGTGGCGTGCCGGATCCACGGGTCGTCCTCGTCGCGGCGCGAGTGCACCTCGACGGCGCGCCGTCCGGTCTCGTCGGCCGCGCCGACCCAGACCTGCAGCGCGCGCGTGTCGCGGGCACCCAGGGTGAGCGGGGTTTCGAGGGTGAGTTCTTCGACAGTCCCGCAGCCGGCGCGGTCACCGGCCTGGACGGCGAGTTCGACGAAAGCCGTACCGGGCAACAGGATCGTGCCGTGCACGGCGTGGTCGGCGAGCCACGGCTGGGCCTGCGGGGAGACGCGGCCGGTGAGGACGAGGCCGTCCCCGGCGGCCAGCGCGACGGCCGCGCCTAGCAGCGGGTGCCCGGTGGCGCTGAGGCCGAGAGCACCCGCGTCGCCCGCGTCCGCGATGACGTCGGGCCAGAAGCGTTCGCGCTGGAAGGCGTAGGTGGGGAGGTCGGTCGTGCGGGCGCCGACGAAGGCGGGGGTCCAGTCGACGGCGACACCGTGGACGTACGCCTCGGCGAGCGCGGTGTGGAACCGGGTCAGCCCGCCGTCGTCGCGGCGGAGACTTCCCAGCGCCGTTACGTCCTCGCCGAGCGCCATGGTCAGCACCGGGTGCGGCGACGCCTCGATGAACGTGCCGAAACCCTCGCTCTTGAGCCGCTCGATCGCCGTGTCGAGACGGACCGTGCTGCGCAGGTTCGTGTACCAGTAGTCGGCGTCGACTCGCTCGTTCCACTCGCCCGTCACCGTCGAGATGAACGCGATCTCGCCTTCGCGAGGAGTGATCGGGGCCAAGACCTGTCGCAGCTCTTCGTGGAGTTGCTCCACCTGCGGCGAGTGCGAGGCGTAGTCCACCGGGACCCGCTTCACGCGGATGTCGTCCGCGCGGCAGGCCGTCATGAACTCGTCCAGGGCGGCCGGGGCACCGGAAACCACGACGGCGGCGGGGCCGTTCACGGCCGCGACCGAAACGCCCTCGATCAGCCGTTCCTCGACGGCCTCCCGGGACTCCGCCACCGACACCATCCCGCCGCCACCCGCAAGCGCCAGGATCGCCTTGCTGCGCAACGCAACTACGCGAGCACCGTCCTCTAGGGACAGCGCACCCGAGACCACGGCGGCGGCGATCTCGCCCTGCGAGTGCCCGACCACCGCGTCCGGGACCACCCCGAATGAACGCCACAGCTCGGCCAGCGAGACCATCACCGCGAACAGCGCGGGCTGCACCACGTCCACCCGGGTGAGCGCTTCCGCGTCCGCCAAGACCGCGCGGAGCTGCCAGTCCACAAAGGACTCGATGGCCGTCGCGCACTCGTCCAAGCGGGCGGCGAACACCGGCGACGACTCCGCGAGTTCGAGCGCCATCCCCGCCCACTGCGAGCCCTGGCCCGGGAAGACCAGCGCGACCTTGCCCGGCGCCCCGGCTTCCCCGGTGACGACGTTCGCCGTGGGAGTGCCCTCGGCCAGCGAGGTCAGCCCGGCGTGGAGGTCGCCGACCACGACCGCGCGGTGCGGGAACGCCGTACGGGTCGTGACCAGGGAAAACCCGATGTCGGCGGCGTTGGCGTGGTCGTGGGCGGCCAATGCGGCGGCCTGCGCTTTGAGGGCGTCCCCGGTCCGTGCGGAGAGGACCCACGGCACCGGCCCGGTCTCCACGCCTTCGGGCTCTTCGGTGACCGGGGCAGCTTCGAGGATCGCGTGCGCGTTGGTGCCGCTCATGCCGAAGGCGGAAACACCCGCGCGGCGCGGCTCACCGGTCTCCGGCCACGGCCGGGCCTCGGTGAGCAGCCGGACGCCGCCGGACGTCCAGTCCACATGCGACGTCGGGGCGTCGACGTGCAAGGTTTGCGGGAGGACGCCGTGGCG
Source organism: Amycolatopsis lexingtonensis (assembly GCF_014873755.1). Lineage (NCBI taxonomy): Bacteria > Bacillati > Actinomycetota > Actinomycetes > Pseudonocardiales > Pseudonocardiaceae > Amycolatopsis > Amycolatopsis lexingtonensis. The sequence goes on along the minus strand of NZ_JADBEG010000001.1, from coordinate 10,085,247 downwards.
CATCGCCATGACCATCTTGATCACGCCGGCGACGCCCGCGGCGCCCTGCGTGTGGCCGACGTTCGACTTCAGCGAGCCGAGGAACAGCGGGTCGTCGCCGCTGCGGGCGCGGCCGTAGGTGGCCAGCAGGGCCTGCGCTTCGATCGGGTCACCGAGGGTGGTGCCGGTGCCGTGCGCCTCGACCGCGTCGACCTGCTTCGCCGACAGCCGCGCGCTGGCCAGCGCCTCGGTGATCACGCGTTCCTGCGCGGGGCCGTTGGGCGCGGTCAGGCCGTTGGAAGCGCCGTCCTGGTTGACCGCCGAGCCGCGGACGACGGCGAGCACGGGGTGGCCGTTGCGCTGCGCGTCGGACAGGCGTTCCAGCACCAGCATGCCGGCGCCCTCGCCCCAGCCGGTGCCGTCGGCGGCGTCGGCGAACGACTTGCAGCGGCCGTCGGCGGCCAGGCCGCGCTGGCGGCTGAACGCGACGAACGCCGCCGGGGTGGACAGCACGGTCACGCCGCCGGCGAGGGCGAGCGAGCACTCGCGGCGACGCAGCGCGTGGCACGCCCAGTGCAGCGCGACGAGCGAAGAGGAGCACGCGGTGTCGACCGTGACGGCGGCACCGGTGAGGCCGAGGAAGTAGGCGAGCCGCCCGGAGACGACGGCGGTGGCGGTGCCGGTCAGCAGGTGCCCTTCGACGGCGTCCCCGGCGCCGCGCATGAGGTTCGCGTAGTCCTGGCCGGTGTTGCCGACGAAGACGCCGGTCTCCGAGCCGGCCAGCGAAGCCGGGTCGATGCGGGCGCGTTCGATGGCCTCCCAGGTCGTCTCCAGCAGCAGGCGCTGCTGGGCGTCCATGGCGAGGGCTTCGCGCGGCGAGATGCCGAAGAACCCGGCGTCGAAGTCGGCGACGTCGTGCAGGAACCCGCCGGACGCGGTGTGCGAGGTACCGGGCCGGTCGGGGTCGGGGTCGCGGAGCGCGTCGAGGTCCCAGCCGCGGTTCTCCGGGAACCCGGTGACGGCGTCGGTGCCCGCGGCGACCAGGTCCCACAGGTCCTGCGGCGACCGGACGCCCCCGGGCAGCCGGCACCCCATGCCGACGATCGCGATCGGCTCCTGCTCGGCGTCCTCGACCGCCTGCAGCCGCTGGCGCGTCTGGTGCAGGTTGGTCGTGACCCACCTGAGGTGCTCGCGCAGCGTCTCCTCGTCGGCCATGTCAGAGCCACCAGCCTTTTCTCCAGCGAACTGCGGAACCCCGCCGATCAATCTGCAGGCTATGGGACCTTTTTTGGCCCTACAACCCCTAATGATGCCCCTTAAAGGGGCCCCTACACAGGGAAAACCCGCCCCCTTGCCGGGGACGGGTTTCCGTTTTCGGAATTGCTTCTACAATTTCCCGAGGTCATTGTTGATGAATTCGAGAAGCGCGTCGTCGTCGGCGAATTCGAGACCGTTCGCCGGTGCCGGGACGGCCGCCGGTTCGGCGTACCGGCTCAGCAGGGCCTGCAGCCGCACGGTCAGCTCGCCGCGCGTCAGCCGGTCGGGTTCGCCGCCGGCCAGCGCCGTCTCCAGCCGCTCGAGCTCGGCCAGCACGCTCGGGGTGCCGTCGCCCAGCTCCGCCCGCAGGTGCTCGGCGAGCGCGGTCGCGTTGGGGTGGTTGAACACCAGCGTGGCGGGCAGTTCGAGGCCGGTCTCCGCGGCGAGCCTGCCCCGCAGTTCGACAGCGGTGAGCGAGTCGAACCCGAGTTCGATGAAGGCCCGCTTGGGGTCGACGGCGGCGGTCGTGGCGTGGCCGAGAACGTGCGCGGCCTCGGTCCGGATCAGGCCGACCAGTTCGGCGAGCTGATCGGCCGGCGCGAGCCCGGCGAGCTTCGCCCGGAAGCCCTCCCCCTGGTCGACGGTCGACGGCGGCTCGTCGACCCGCGCCTCGGGCAGGTCGGCGAGCAGGCGGCTCGAGCGTGTGGCGGTGAAGGCCGGGACGAACTTCGCCCAGTCGACGTCCGCGACGACGACGTTCTCGTTCCCGGCCCGCCGCAGCGCGGCGATCGCTTTCTCCGGCGCGAGGGTCGCCAGGCCGCGTCGCCGCAAGTGCTCTTGCGCGGCGGGGTCGGCGGCCATCCCGCCCTCGGCCCAGGGGCCCCAGGCGACGGAGGTGGCCACCCGGTTCCGCGCCCGGCGCTGGTTGGCGAGAGCGTCGAGTTCGGCGTTCGCGGCGGCGTAGGCGGTTTGGCCGCCGCTGCCCCAGACCCCGGCGATGGACGAGAAGAGCACGAACGCTTCGAGGTCGTCGCCGAGGAGTTCGTCGAGGTGCCGGGCGCCGGCGACCTTGGCTTCCCGGATCCGGTGGAAGTCGGCGTCGGCGAGGTCGGCGAAGGCGGTGGCTTGCCCGGCACCGGCCGCGTGCACGACGGCGGTGATCTTCGGCAGCTGCTCGAGGGTCCTGGCCAGGTCGGCCCGGTTGCCGACGTCGCAGGCGAGGATGGTCGCGCTCAGTTCGTCGGCGAGCGCTTCGGCACCGGGTGCGGCGAGGCCGCTCCGGCTCAAGAGGACCAGGTGTTCGGCCCCGGCTCGGGCGGCCCAGCGGGCCACGGCCGTTCCCAGTGCGCCGGTGCCGCCTGTGATGAGGACGGTCCCGCGAGGTGTCCACGACGGCGCCGGGGTGGGCAGCGGGGCGCGGACCAGGCGACGGGCGAAGACACCGGTGGGGCGGAGTGCGAGCTGGTCCTCGCCGGTCGAGCCGGTGATGATTCCCCACAGACGGGCGACCTGCTGCTCGTCGGGAACCGGCGGCACGTCGACCAGGCCACCCCAGCGGTCCGGGGTCTCCAAGGCCAGCGCTCGCCCGAAGCCCCAGAGTGCGGCCAGGGCGGGGTCGCCGGGGACGTCGTCGCCGGTGGCCTCGACCGCGCCGAGGGTCACGCACCACAACGGCGTTGCGACGTCGGACCTGGCCAGTGTCGTGGCGGTGCCGAGGGCGTCGTCACCCGGGGCCGCGATCAGGATCACCCCGTCGGCCCCGCCGATCTCCTCCGGCTCGACGACCGGGACGCCCAGCGCGTCCGCCCAGCGGCGGGCCGCGCCGGGAGCGGCCACGGCCACGTGATTTCCCGGCGTCGCCGGGGCCGGGTCCGCGGCCGGGACCCACGTCACGCGGTAGCGCCAGGAGTCCGTCTCCGCGGTCTCGGTCCGCTCCCGGCGCCACGACGCCAGTGCCGGCAGCACCTTCGCGACGTCCGATTCCGGCACCCCGGTCTCGGCCGACAGAACGGCCGCGTCCGCGCGGTCGACCGCCGCCCAGAACCGGGCGTCGACCTCGCCGCCGACGGGACGCGGGGCCGGGGCGGGCCAGAACCGTTCGCGCTGGAAAGCGTACGTGGGCAAGGGAATCCGGTGCCCGGGTAGCGCGGTCCAGTCCACCGGCACGCCGGCGGTGTGCAGCCCGGCCAGCGCGGTGAAGAACGTCCGCGTTTCCTCGCGGTCCCGCCGCAGCGCCGCCACGGCCGTGCCCGGAACCATCGCGCTGAGCACGCCGTCGGGTCCCAGCTCCAGGAACACGCCCACACCGGCGGCTTCCAACGTCGAGATGCCGTCGGCGAACCGGACCGCCTCCCGCACGTGCCGCACCCAGTAGTCCGCAGTGAACGACTCAGCAAGAGCACCGCTCACATTCGAGATCACCGGTATCGTCGCAGCGCGGTGCTCCAGGGACTCGGCGACCGCACGAAACTCGTCCAGCATCGGGTCCATCAACGGCGAGTGGAACGCGTGGCTCACCGTCAGGCGCTTGGTCTTCGGGAACTGCGCCGCGATGGCTAGGACCGCGGCTTCCTCGCCGGAGATGACCACCGACTCCGGGCCGTTGACCGCCGCGATCGAGACACCCTCGGTCAGGACGATCTCGGACTCAGGGGCGGCGATGGAGACCATTGCGCCGCCTGCGGGAAGAGCCTGCATCAACGACGCACGGGCGCTCACCAGTCGACAAGCGTCCACAAGGGACAGCACGCCGGCGACGTGGGCGGCCGAGATTTCGCCGATCGAGTGCCCCGCCACGAAGTCCGGGCTGATACCGAAGGACTCGACCAATCGGAACAGAGCCACCTCGACCGCGAACAACGCGGGCTGGGTGAACTCCGTGCGGTCGAGCAGATCAGGATCGGCGAGGGCATCGCGCAGCTCGGGGCCGAAGTGGGCGAGGACAGCGTCGAACGCTTCGGCGTAGACGGGGAAGCGTTCGTAGAGACCGCGGCCCATCCCGACCCGCTGCGCGCCCTGACCGGTGAACAACACAGCGAACGGGCCCGGCGCAGCGTCCCCGCGTACGACGGAAGGATCCGACACACCGTCCGCCAACGCGGTCAGCCCGCGGACCAGCTCAGCGTCGTCGGCGGCGAGCACGGCCGCCCGCCGCGGCAAGGCCGCACGGCCGGTCGCCAAGGAAAAGGCCAGATCCGGCAGTGCGCCGCGTTCGGCGGCGAGCAACCGGCGAGCCTGGGCACGCACGCCCGCCTCGGTCCGCGCCGAAACCACCACCGGCAGCACCCCGACCGGCGCGGTGTCGTGGACGACCGCCTCCTCGGGCGCCTGCTCGAGGATCGTGTGCGCGTTCGTCCCCGAGATCCCGAACGACGAAACACCCGCCCGCCGCGGCCGGTCCGACGGCCACTTCCGCGACTCGGTCAGCAGTTCCACCGCGCCGGCCGTCCAGTCCACATGGGACGAAGGCACGTCGACGTGCAACGTCTGCGGCAGCACACCGTGGCGCATCGCCATGACCATCTTGATGATCCCGGCGACACCCGCGGCGGCCTGCGTGTGCCCAAGATTGGACTTCACCGATCCCAACCACAGGGGCTCGTCGCGCTCGACGCCGTAAGTCGCCAACAACGCCTGTGCTTCGATCGGGTCGCCCAGTTTCGTGCCGGTGCCGTGCGCTTCGACAGCGTCCACTTCGGACGCGGCCAGTCCGGCATCCGCTAGCGCAGCCCGGATCACTCGTTGCTGCGACGGGCCGTTCGGCGCCGTCAAGCCGTTCGACGCACCATCCGAATTGACCGCCGAACCCCGCACCACGGCCAAGATCTCGTGCCCGTTGCGCCGTGCGTCCGACAACCGCTCCACCAGCAACAGGCCGACGCCCTCACCCCAGCCGGTGCCGTCAGCGCCGTCGGCGAACGCCTTGATGCGGCCGTCCGGGGCCAAGCCGCCCTGCCGGTCGAACTCCACGAAGGCGCCCGGGGTCGACATCACCGTGACGCCGCCCGCGATGGCCATCGAGCATTCGCCCGCCCGCAGCGCCTGCCGCGCCCAGTGCACCGCCACCAGCGACGACGAGCACGCCGTGTCCACGGTGACCGCCGGGCCCTCCAGTCCGAACGAATACGCGATCCGGCCGGAGACGACCGCTGCCGCGTTGCCCGTGCCGACGTAGCCGGCGACCTCGTCGCCCGCGTCGGTGAGCAGGGCCGGGTAGTCCTGGCCGTTGGTGCCGGCGAAGACGCCGATCCGTTCGCCGCGCAGCGAACGCGGGTCGAGGCCGGCGCGCTCGAACAGCTCCCACGACGTTTCCAGCAGCAGCCGCTGCTGCGGGTCCATGGCGAGGGCCTCGCGGGGCGAGATGCCGAAGAGTTCGGCGTCGAAGTCCGCGGCCCCGTCGAGGAATCCGCCCGGCCGGACGGCGGCGAGACCACTCGGCCACCCGCGGTCGGCAGGCGGCGCGGACAGCGCGTCGGCACCGCGCGCGACGAGGTCCCAGAGGTCTTCCGGCGACCGGACTTCGCCCGGGAACCGGCACGCCATCGCCACGATCGCGATCGGCTCGTCGTCGCCCGCGGCGCCAGCGGTCGAAGTGCTCAGTTCGGGAGCCGAACCGGCGAGCAGGCCGTGCAGGTGCCTGGCGAGCGTCGCCGGGTCCGGGTGGTCGTAGGTCAGGGTGGCGGGCAGGTCGAGCCCGGTGGCGGCGCGCAGCCGGTTGCGGAGTTCGACCGCCGACAACGACGTGAAGCCGAGGTCGCTGAACGCGCGGTCGCGGTCGATCGCCGCAGCCGAAGCGTGGCCCAACACCGCGGCGACGTGCTCGCGGACGAGGTTCAGCACGCCGACGGCGGTGAATTCGAGGACGACGGGGGCCTCGGCGGGCGGCGCCAGCTCGGCGAGCAGCGGGCTCGGCCGGGCCGCGGTGAACGCCGCGCCGAACACCGGCCAGTCGACGTCGGCGATCGCCACCGCCGTGTCGCCGGCGGCCAGTGCGCCGCCGAGCGCGGTGAGCGCGAGGTCCGGGTCGAGCGGGCGGAGGCCCGCCGCGCCGAGGCGGGCGGTGACGCCGTCGTCCGCCATCCCGCCGCCCGCCCACGGTCCCCAGGCCACGGCCAGTGCGGGCCGCCCCGCGGCGCGGCGCGTCTCGGCCAGCGCGTCGAGCCGGGCGTTGGCCGCGGCGTACCCGGCCTGCCCGGCCGCGCCGAGGGTGCCGGCGAGCCCGGAGAACAGCACGAAGGCGTCGAGGTCGTGGGTCAGTTCGTCGAGGTGGCGCGCGCCGTCGACCTTGGCCGCCTCGACCCGCGCGAGGCGCTCCGGGGTCAGCGTGTCGAGGACGCCGTCGTCGAGCACGCCCGCGGTGTGCACCACCGCGCGGAGATCGGGGATCCGCGCGAGGAGCGCGGCCACGGCGTCCCGATCGGCGACGTCGCAGGCTTCGACGGTCGTCGCGGTGCCGGCCGCGGTCAGCTCGGCGGCCAGTTCGGCCGCGCCCGGGGCGTCGGGGCCGCGGCGGGAGGTCAGGACGAGCCGCTCGGCGCCGTTCGCCGCCGCCCACCGGGCGACGCGGGCGCCGAGCGCGCCGGTACCGCCGGTGACGAGGACCGTGCCACGCCACCGCCAGTTCGGCGCGCCTCCGGCCGGGGCGGGCACGAGCCGCCGCCCGAAGACGCCGGACGCGCGGATGGACACCTGGTCTTCGTCGCCACCAAGCACGGCGATGAGCCGTTCGGCGGCGCGTTCGTCCAGTTCGGCGGGGAGTTCGACGAGGCCGCCCCAGCGCTCGGGCACCTCCAGTGCAGCGCTGCGGCCGAGCCCCCAGATCCCGGCTTGGTCCGGTGTCGCGGTGGTCAGGCACCACAGCGGTGCGGGGATTCCGGCGTCGCCGAGGGCTTGGAGGAGGGCCGTGGTCGTGGCGACGTCGCCGCCGACGGACAGCACGCCGGTCCAGTCCCCACCGGCCTCGCGCAGCTGTTCGGCCAGCGCGGCGCGGGACTCCCCCGCGGTGGTCAGTGGCACGACGCCGGTGAGCAGGACGCCCAGCCGGGCGGCGGTTTCGTCGCCCGCCGGGGCGACCAGCAGCCACCGCCCCGGCGTTCCGGGGCCGGGGGTGATCGGGGTCCACTCAGCGCGGTACCGCCAGTTCGCGATCACGCGGTCTCGGCGGCTGCGGTGCCGCCAGGCGGACAGCGCCGGTCGGACGGCCTCCGCGAGGTCCTGCTCGAGGCCGAGCGCGACGGCGAGGTCGCCCGTATCCGCACTCTCGACCGCCGCCCAGAACGCTTTGTCCTCAGTGGACACGTCGGCCGCACCGGTGAGCCAGTAGTGCTGACGCTGGAAGGCGTAGGTCGGCAGCTCGGCGCGCGCTTCGGCGGGCAGGAACGAGGTCCAGTCGACGTCGACCCCGTGGGCGTGAACAGTGCCCAACGCGGAGAGCAGTGCTCTCTCTTCAGAGCGATCTCGTCGTAGAGCACTGATCGCGGTTCCGTCGATCATCGCGCTGAGCACGCCGTCGGGCCCCAGCTCCAGGAACACGCCCACACCGGCGGCTTCCAACGTCGAGATGCCGTCGGCAAACCGGACCGCCTCGCGGACGTGCCGCACCCAGTAGTGCGCCGTGAACGGCTCCGCGAGAGCACCGCTCACATTCGAGATCACCGGTATCTCTGCGGAGCGGTGCTCCAGGGACTCGGCGACGGCGCGGAAGTCCTCGAGCATCGGGTCCATCAGCGGTGAGTGGAAGGCGTGGCTGACGGTGAGGCGCTTGGTTTTGGGGAACTGCGCTGCGACGGCCAGGACCGCGGCCTCCTCGCCGGAGATGACCACCGACTCCGGGCCGTTCACCGCGGCGACAGAGACGCCCTCGGTCAGGGTGATGGCCGACTCCGGGGCGGCGATGGACACCATCGCGCCGCCGGACGGAAGAGCCTGCATCAGGGAGGCTCGCGCGGAGACCAGGCGGCAAGCGTCTTCGAGGGACAGGACTCCGGCTACGTGGGCGGCGGAGATTTCACCGATCGAGTGCCCGGCCACGAAAGCCGGGCGGATGCCGAACGACTCGACCAGACGGAAGAGCGCTACCTCGACCGCGAACAGCGCGGGCTGGGTGTACTCGGTCCGGTCCAGCAGCTCGGGGTCGGTGAAGGCCTCCCGGAGCTTCGGGTCGAAGTGGGTGAGGATCTCGTCGAAAGCCGCGGCGTAGGTCGGGAAGCGCTCGTAGAGTTCCTGACCCATACCGACCCGCTGCGCGCCCTGGCCGGTGAACAACACCGCCAGCTCCCCCGGCACGACACTGCCGCGCACCGAGTTCGGAGCACTCCCACCGGCCGCGAGGGCTTCGAGTCCGGCCCGCATTTCCGCAGCCGAAGCACCGAACACAACAGCCCGGTCCTCGAAAGCCGTGCGGCCGGTCAGCAGTGCCGCCCCCACGTCCGGCAGGCCGGCGTCCGCGAAAGGCACCAACGCCGCAGCCTGCGCACGCAAGGCATCCGAGCCACGGGCCGAGACCAGCCACGGGACCGGGCCGGTCACCTCGGTCGGGGTCGGCTCGGCGGGCTCCACTCCTTCCAGGATCACGTGGGCGTTGGTGCCGGAGATCCCGAACGACGACACCGCGGCCCGGCGCGGACGATCGGAAGGCCACTCGCGAGCCGACGTGAGCAGTTGTACCGCGCCGGCAGACCAGTCCACTTGGGACGACGGCTCGTCGGCGTGCAACGTGCGCGGCAGCACGCCGTGCCGCATCGCCATCACCATCTTGATCACGCCCGCGACACCGGACGCCGACTGCGTGTGCCCGATGTTCGACTTCACCGAACCCAGCCAGAGCGGCGTTTCCCGCTCCTGGCCGTAGGTTTCGAGCAGCGCCTGCGCTTCGATCGGATCCCCGAGCGAGGTGCCCGTGCCGTGGGCTTCGACGACGTCGACGTCCGATGTGGACAGCCGCGCCGCCGCAAGGGCGGCGGTGATCACCCGGCGCTGGGAGGGGCCGTTGGGGGCGGTGAGGCCGTTCGACGCACCGTCGGAGTTCACTGCCGAGCCGCGCAAGACCGCCAGGACCGGGTGGCCGAGGCGCCGCGCGTCCGACAGGCGCTCGACCAGCAGCATGCCGACGCCCTCGGCCCAGCCGGTGCCGTCGGCCGCGTCGGAGAACGCCTTGCAGCGCCCGTCGGCCGCGAGACCGCCCTGCCGGTCGAACTCGGCGAACGTGCCCGGGGTGGCCATCACCGTGACACCACCGGCGATCGCCAGCGTGCATTCCCCGCGCCGCAACGCCTGTGCGGCGAGGTGGAGGGCGACCAGCGACGACGAGCACGCCGAGTCGATCGTGACCGACGGGCCTTCCAACCCGAGGTGGTAGGACAGCCGGCCGGACAGAACGCTGCCCGCGGTTCCGGTGAGCAGGTAGCCCGCGACCTCCTCGTCGCCGCCCGCGTCACCGCCGTAGCCGGACGCGGCCCCGCCGACGAATACCCCGGTACTGCTGCGCTTCAACGACTTCGGCGCGATCCCGGCCCGTTCCAACAGCTCCCACGACGTCTCCAGCAAAAGCCGCTGCTGGGGGTCCATGGCGAGGGCCTCGCGGGGCGAGATGCCGAAGAACCCGGCGTCGAATTCGGCGGCGCCGTAAAGGAATCCACCCTGGAACGAACCGGCCGGCCAGCCGCGGTCGGCCGGGAAGCCGCCGATCGCGTCGGTGCCGGATTCGACCAGCTGCCACAGGTCCTCGGGCGAGCCGACGCCGCCGGGGTAGCGGCAGCTCATGGCCACGATCGCGATGGGCTCCCGGTCCCGGGCCTCGACGTCGGCGAGCCGGTCGCGGGTGTCCTTCAGATCGGCCGTGACGAACTTGAGGTAGTCACGGAGTTTCTGCTCGTTGGCCATGGCCGCCCCACTGTCTTTCACGAAGTCCGGAAGGTGCTGTCGATGAAGTCGAAGAGCTCGTCGTCGCTGGCGTCGCCGAGGTCGGTGCCGCCCTGGTCACCGTCCAGCTCGCTCCAGCGCGCGAGGAAACCCTTCAGGCGCGCGGTGATCTCGCCGCGCGCGGAGATCCCGGCCAGGTCCGCCTCGGTGACGGTCTCGAACGCGGCTTCGAGCCGGTCGAGCTCGTCGAGGAGCCGGACACCGGTCGGCTCGCCGCCGCCGAGCCGCCGGTCCAGCTCCTCGGCCAGGTCGGCCGCGGTCGGGTGGTCGAAGGCCAGCGACGCCGGCAGGCTCAGCCCGGTCCCGGCCGCGAGCCGGTTGCGCAGCTCGACCGCCATCAGCGAGTCGAAACCGAGCTCCTTGAAGGCGCGCTCGGGGCCGATCGCCTGCGCCGTGTGCCCGAGCACGCCCGCGACCTGGTCCAAGACCAGCGCGAGGAGCGCCTTCGGCCGGTCCTCAGTGGACAGCGAAGCGAATCCGGTCTCCTCGGGCTCGGCCTCGGTCAGCGCGGCCCGCACCGCCGGGAGGTCGGTCAGCACCGGCCGTGGCCGGGCCGCGGTGAACACGGGCGCGAACCGGGCCCAGTCGACGTCGGCGACCACGACGGCGGTGTCGTCGGCGGCGAGCGCCCGGCGGAAGGCCGTGACGCCGAGCGCGGGGTCCATCGGCGGGAGGCCGCGCCCGCGCAGCATCCGCACCGCGTCGTCGTCGGCCGCCATTCCGGACTCGGCCCACGGGCCCCAGGCGATCGCGGTCGCGGTGAGCCCGCGGCCACGGCGTTCTTCGGCGAGCGCGTCGAGGAACGCGTTCGCCGCGCCGTAAACCGCCTGCTCGCCGCTGCCCCACACGCCGGAGATCGAGGAGAACAGGACGAACGCGTCCAGGTCGTGGTCGCGGGTCAGCTCGTCGAGGTGCCGGGCGCCGGCCACCTTCCCGGCCAGCACCGCGGTCACCTCCTCGGGCGTGATCGCCGGGATCGGGCCGTTCTGTCCGGTACCGGCGGCGTGCACCACCGCGGTCAGCGGCAGGTCCGCCGGGATGGCCGCGATGACCTTTTCGAGGGCGTTCCGGTCGGCCGCGTCGCAGGCGGCGAGGGTGACGCGGACGCCGAGGGCGGACAGTTCCGAGGCCAGCTCGGCCGCGCCCGGCGCCTTCGCACCGCGGCGGCCGGTGAGGACGAGGTGTTCGACCCCGGTGGCGGCGAGTTCGCGGGCGACGGCCGCGCCGAGCGCGCCGGTGCCGCCGGTGACCAGGACCGTGCCGCGCGGGCGCCAGTCCCGAGCCGCGCCGGCCGGGGCGGGTGCGAGCCGCCGGGCGAAGACGCCGTCCGGGCGGATGGCGACTTCGTCCTCGGTGCCGTCGGCGAGCACGGCCGCGAGCCGGGCGCCGGCCGCCGCGTCGAGCGTCTCGGGCAGGTCGGCGAGGCCGCCCCAACCGGACGGCAGTTCCAGGGCCGCGATCCGGCCGAAGCCCCAGGTCGTCGCCTGGGCGGGCCGGGTCACGTCCTGGACCGCGCCTTGGGTGAGGCACCACAAGCGGGCCGGGATGCCGGAGTCGGTGAACGCCTGGGTCAGCGCCAGGTTGGCGGCGAGCCCGGCTTCGGCGTCGCCGTCGATGGCCAGCAGCGACACGACTCCTTCGATATCGGCGTGGTCGCGCAGCAGCGTGGTCAGCGCGGCCCGGTCACGGTGACCGGACTCGACCACGGGCTCGGCGCCGTGCGCGGCCAGCGCCTGCGCCACCTCGTCGGCCGGACCGTCCGTGCCGAGGACGAGCCAGCGGCCGGTCAGTCGTCCGGTGGTCTCGGTCAGCGGGCGCCAGGTGACGCGGTAGCGCCAAGCGTCCACGGTGGACGACGACCGCCAGCGGTCGAGCGCCGCCATGGCGTGGTCGTCGAGGGCGAGGTCGCCCGCGTCGACCGCGGCCCAGAACCGGCTGTCCCCTTCGGCCGGCGGCGCGGGCTCGAGCCAGAACCGCGACCGCTGGAAGGCGTAGGTCGGCAACGCGGTCCTCCGGGCGCCGTCGAGCAACGCGGCGACGTCGAGCGGGAAGCCCGCGACCCGCAGCCGGGCGAACGCGGTGAGCACTGCTCTCGTTTCGTCCTCACCGTCTCGCAGCGTCGGCACCGAAGGGAGATCAGTGCTCTCGGCCGCCATCGCGGACAGCACGCCGTCGGGGCCGAGTTCGAGGAACGTGCTCGCGCCCAGCTCCGCCAGAGTCTTCACGGCGTCGCCGAACCGGACGGCTTCCCGCACGTGCCGCACCCAGTACTCCGCGGTGTACGGCTCGGCGAGAGCACCGCTCACATTCGAGATCACCGGTGTCGTCGCAGAGCGGTAGGTGAGGGATTCGGCGACCGCGCGGAAGTCCTCGAGCATCGGGTCCATCAGCGGCGAGTGGAAGGCGTGGCTGACGCGCAGCCGCTTGGTCTTGACCCCGCGTCCGGCGAACTCCGCGGCGAGGGCGAGCACGGCGGTCTCTTCACCCGAGACAACTGTGCTGCGAGGACCGTTGACCGCCGCGATGCCGACGCCTTCGCCGGGCAGCTCGGCCCGGACGTCGGCCTCGGGCGCGCCGATCGCGACCATCGCGCCGCCCTCGGGCAGCGCCTGCATCAAGCTCGCGCGGGCGGAAACCAACGCGCAGGCGTCGGGCAGCGACAGCACGCCGGCGACGTGCGCGGCGGCGAGTTCGCCGATCGAGTGCCCGGCCACGAAGTCCGGGCGGACGCCCCAGGACTCGACGAGACGGAACAGCGCGACTTCGAGGGCGAAGATCGCGGGCTGGGCGTAGCCGGTGCGGTCGAGCAGATCCGTGTCGATGACCTCGTGCAGCGGCCGGTCGGTGTCCAGGAGTGCGGAGATCTCGTCGAAGGCTGCCGCGAAGACCGGGAACCGCGCGTACAGCCCGCGGCCCATCCCGGCCCGTTGCGCGCCTTGGCCGGTGAAGAGCACGGCCAGCCGGCCGGGGTTCCCGCTGCCGGTGAGCGCGCCCGGATCGCCGCCGGCGATCGCGGCCAGCCCGGCGAGGAGTTCGACGCCGGTCTCGCCGACGATCGCGGCCCGGCACCCGAGGTCGGCGCGGGTGGTGGCCAGGCTCAGCGCCACGTCGGCGGGCACTTCCTCGCCGAGGAACTCGTGCAGCCGGGCGGCTTGCGCCCGCAGGGCCGCCGGGCTCTTCGCCGACAGCACCCACGGCACCGGCCCGGAGTGCCCCAATGTGGCGTTCGGTGCGTCCAGCGCACCCAATGTGGCGTTCGGTGCGTCAGACGCAACCAACGCCACATTGGGGCGCTCGGGTGCCTGCTCGAGGATCGCGTGCGCGTTCGTACCCGAGATTCCGAACGACGACACCCCGGCCCGCAGGGGGCGATCGGCGGTCCACTCACGCGACTCCGTCAGCAGCTCGACCGCACCCGCCGTCCAGTCCACATGGGACGAGGGCGCGTCGACGTGCAACGTCCGCGGCAGCACACCGTGGCGCATCGCCATCACCATCTTGATGATCCCGGCGACCCCGGCAGCGGCCTGCGTGTGCCCCAGGTTGGACTTCACCGACCCCAAGTACAACGGCGTCGAGCGGTCCTGGCCGTAGGTCGCCAGCAACGCCTGCGCTTCGATGGGGTCGCCCAGTTTCGTTCCGGTGCCGTGCGCTTCGACAGCGTCCACTTCGGACGCAGAAAGCCCGGCGTCCGCGAGAGCAGCACGGATCACCCGCTGCTGCGAAGGACCGTTCGGCGCCGTCAAGCCATTAGACGCACCATCCGAATTCACTGCCGAACCCCGCACCACGGCCAAGACCTCATGCCCGTTGCGCCGCGCGTCCGACAACCGCTCCACCAGCAGCAAACCAACGCCCTCGGCCATGCTCGTGCCGTCCGCGCCCTCGGCGAACGCCTTGACGCGGCCGTCCTCGGCCAAGCCGCGCTGCTGGCTGAACGCGAGCAGGACGCCGGGGGCCGGCATGATCGTGACGCCCCCGGCGAGTGCCAGGTCGCATTCGCCGCGCCGCAGTGCCTGCACCGCCAGGTGCAACGCCACCAGCGACGACGAACACGCCGTGTCCACCGTCAGCGAGGGGCCCTCCAGCCCGAACACGTACGACAACCGGCCCGACGCCACCGACGACGTCCCGCCGGTCATCAGGTGTCCTTCGAGGCCGTCGGTTGCCGCGCCCGCGCCGTAGCCGGACGTGGCCGCGCCGACGAACACGCCGGTTCGGCTGCCGCGCGCCGACGTCGGGTCGATGCCCGCGCGTTCGAACGCCTCCCAGGTCGCTTCGAGCAGGAGCCGCTGCTGCGGGTCCATGGTCAGCGCCTCGCGTGGCGCGATCTCGAACAGCTCCGGGTCGAAGCGGTCGGCGCCCGCCACGAAACCGCCGTTGCGCGTGTAGATGCGGCCCGGGGTGCCGGGTTCCGGGTGGTAGAGCCCGTCGAGGTCCCAGCCGCGGTCGGTGGGAAACGGCGTGATCGCGTCGACGCCACCGGCCACCAGGGACCACAGGTCCTCGGGCGAGGCAACGGATCCCGGGTAGCGGCAGCTCATCGCCACGATGACGACCGGGTCGTCGCCGACCGGCGCGGTCACGACCTTTGTGGACGGTTCCGCGGTGCCGCCGAACAGCTCGGTCCGCAGCAGCGCCACGAGCGCCGCCGGGGCCGGGTGGTCGAAGACCAGCGTCGCCGGGAGCCGCAGGCCGGTCGCGGCGCCGAGGCGGTTGCGCAGCTCGACGGCGGTCAGCGAATCGAAGCCGAGTTCGGCGAACGAACGGCCGGGCTCGATCTCGTCGGCGGTGTCGTGCCCGAGCACCGCGGCGACGTGATCGCGGACCAGCTCCAGGAGCCGCCGGTCGCGCTCGGCGGCGGGCAGCGGCTGCAGCCGAGCGGCCAGTCCGCCTTCGCTCGTCGTGGCGGCGGTGGCGGCCCGGCGGGTGGCGCGGACGAGTCCGCGCAGCAACGGCGGCACCGGGCCGCTTGCCGCCGAGAGGTCGAGCCGGGCCGGGATCGCGAGGGTTTCGCCGCGGGCGACGGCCGCGTCGAACAGGGCCAACCCTTCGGCGTCGGACAAGCCGGTCATGCCGCCGCGAGACATCCGGGCCAGGTCGGCGGCGCCGAGGTGGCCGGTCATGCCGCTCGCCTCCGCCCACAGGCCCCAGGCGAGGGAGACGCCCGGCAGGCCGAGCGCGCGGCGGTGCGCGGCCAGTGCGTCGAGCGCGGTGTTGGCGGCCGCGTAGTTGCTCTGCCCGGCCGTGCCGAACACGCCCGCGGCGGCCGAGAACAGCACGAACAGCGCGAGATCCCGGTCCCGCGTCAGCTCGTGCAGGTTGACGGCGGCGTCGACCTTGGGCCGCAGCACGTTTTCGAGCTGTTTCGCGTCTAGGCCGGTGAGCAGGCCGTCGGCCAGGACGCCCGCGGTGTGCACGACGCCGGTCAGCGGGACGTCGGCCAGCAGCTCGGCCAGTGCGTCGCGGTCGGCGGCGTCGCACGCGGCGATCGTCACCTCGGCGCCCAGCGCGGTCAGGTCGCTCGCCAGCTCGGCGGCACCCGGCGCGTCCGGGCCGCGGCGGCTGACCAGCAGCAGCCGCCGGACGCCGTGCGCGGTCACCAGGTGCCGGGCGATCCGGGCGCCGAGCGTGCCGGTGCCGCCGGTGACGAGCACAGTCCCGTCCGGGTCGAGGCGCCGCGGCATCGTGACGACGTTCTTGCCGACGTGCCGGGCCTGGCTGATGAACCGGAACGCCTCCGGCACCTGCCGCAGATCCCAGGTCCGGCGCGGCAGCGGGGTGAGCGCGCCGGCTTCGAACAGCCCGGCCAGTTCGCGCAGGATCTCCTGCAGGCGTTCGGGTCCGGCTTCGATCAGGTCGAAGGCCCGGTAGTGGACGCCCTCGTGGGCACGGGCGACTTCGGCGGCGTCGCGGACGTCGGCCTTGCCCATCTCGACGAACCGGCCGCCGCGCGGCAGCAGCCGCAGGGAGGCGTCGACGAACTCGCCCGCGAGGGCGTCGAGCACGACGTCGACCCCGCGGCCGTCGGTCGCCGCGCGGAAGTGGTCCTCGAAGGACAGTGACCGTGAGTCTCCGATGTGGACAGTGTCGAGCCCCAGTTCCCGGAGCACGTCGTGCTTTCCGGCGCTCGCGGTGGCGAACACCTCGGCGCCGTGGTGCCGGGCGAGCTGAACCGCGGCCATGCCGACCCCGCCGGCGGCCGCATGCACGAGCACGGACTGGCCCGCGCGCAGGCCGCCGAGATCGAACAGTCCATAGTAGGCAGTGGCGAAAGCGACGGGCACCGACGCGGCTTCGGCGAAGCCCCAGCCGTCCGGCATCGGAGTCACCAGCCGGTGGTCAGTGACCGCGACCGGGCCGAGGGCACCGGTGAACAGGCCGGTCACGCGGTCGCCGGCGGCCAGCCCGCGCACCCGCTCCCCCGTCTCGAGGACGACGCCGGCGGCCTCGCCGCCCATCAGCGCCTGTCCCGGGTACATCCCGAGCGTGATCAGGACGTCGCGGAAGTTCAGCCCGGCCGCGCGAACCTCGACGCGGATCTCGTCGGGCCCCAGCTCCGCTTCGGCTTCGGGGGCCGGGAGCGGCGCGAGGCCGTCGAGGGTGCCGGTGCCGGTCGTGCCCACCCGCCAGGAACCCTTGCCGGGCATGGTCAGTTCGGTCGCCGGACGGGCCAGCCGCGGGGCGAGCAGCGTTCCCGCACGGGCGGCGAGCTGCGGTTCGCCGGAAGCCAGCGCGGTGCCGATGGCGGCAGCCGGATCGGACCGCTCGTCGACGTCGAGGAGCACGAACCGGCCGGGGTTTTCCGACTGGGCCGAGCGGATCAGCCCCCAGGCCGGGGCCTGGGCCAGGCCGGGCACCGGGTCGCCGGGCAGCGCGGCGAGGGCGCCGGTGGTGAGCACGACCAGCCGGGCGGCGGCGAACCGCTCCTCCGCCAGCCACTCCTGCGCGGTCGCGAGGACGTGCGCGGCGACGGCGTGCGGGTCGGTACCGGTCACCGGCAGGACGACGGCGTCCGGCACCTCGACGAGGTCCGCCAAGGTTCCGGCCAGCCAAGCGAATCCGGGCCCTTCGCCGGTCGCGGTGACCGGCGTCCACTCGGTGCGAAAGAGAGCGTCCGGCACGTCGTCCACTGTGGACGCGACTTGGAACGCCAGCGAGCCGATGCTCGCCACCGGGTGGCCCGCCTGGTCGGTGGCCACGACCGACACCGCGTTCGGGCCCGCCTGGCGCAGCCGGACGCGCAGGGCGGTTGCCCCGGCGGCGAACACGCTGACGTCGGTGAAGGCGAACGGGAGCCGGACCTGGCCGTCGTCGGGGAAGAACCCGCCGAGGCCGAGCGCGTGCAGGGCGGCGTCGAGCAGGGCCGGGTGCACGGCGAACGCGTCGGTGGCGGGCAGCTCCACCTCGGCGAAGACGTCGCCGTCGAGCCGCCACGCCGCGCGCAGGCCGCGGAAGGCGGGCCCGTAGCGGTAACCGGCGTCGGCGAGCGCGGTGTAGTGGGCCCCGACGTCGAGGGACTCCGCGCCAGCGGGCGGCCACTCGGCGAGCGTTTCGGGCTCCGGCGCGCCGGGCGCGAGGACGCCTTGGGCGTGCCGAGTCCAGCGGGCGCCGGGCCGGTCCGGGCGGGAGCTGATGGTCAGGCCGCGACGGCCGTCCTCGTCCGGCGCCTCGACGACGACCTGAAGCTGGACTCCGCCGGTGGCGGGCACGGCGAGCGGCGCGCCGAGGGTGAGTTCTTCGACGGTGCCGCAGGCGGTGTGGTCACCGGCGTGGATCGCGAGTTCGGCGAACGCGGTGCCGGGCAGGAGGGCGGTGCCGAGGACTTCGTGGTCGGCGAGCCAGGGGTGCGTCTGCCGGGACAACCGTCCGGTGAGGACGGTCCGGTCTTCGTCGGCGAGGGTCACTGCGGCGCCGAGCAGCGGGTGCTCGACGGCACCGAGGCCGAGCCCGGCGGCGTCGCCGGTGCGGGTGGCCGGGCGGGGCCAGTACTGCTTGCGCTGGAAAGCATACGTCGGAAGGTCGACGACCTGAGCGTCCGGGAAGGCCGGAGTCCAATCTACCGCCACGCCATTGACGTGCGCCTCGGCGAGCGCGGTGTGGAAGCGGGCCAGCCCGCCGTCGTCACGGCGCAGACTTCCCAGCGCGACAACGTCTTCCCCGAGCGCCATCGTCAGCACCGGATGCGGCGACGCCTCGATGAACGTGCCGAAACCCTCGCTCTTGAGCCGCTCGACCGCGGTGTCGAGGCGGACCGTGCTGCGCAGGTTCGTGTACCAGTACTCTGCGTCGACTCGTTCGTTCCACTCGCCCGTCACCGTCGAGATGAACGCGATCTCGCCCGTGCGCGGAGAGATCGGGGCCAGCACGTCGAGGAGTTCGCCGCGCAGCTGCTCGACCTGCGCCGAATGGGAGGCGTAGTCGACCGGAACTCGCTTGGCGCGGATTCCGTCGGCTTCGCAAGACGCGATCAGGTCCTCGAGAGCCTGCGGTTCGCCGGAGACTACTACCGCGGCCGGGCCGTTGACCGCCGCGATCGACAGCCCGTCCGTGAGCCGCTGTTCGACGGTGGCGAGCGGTGCGGCCACCGAGACCATCCCGCCGCGTCCGGCCAGCGCCAGGATCGCCCTGCTGCGCAGGGTGACTACGCGAGCGCCGTCGTCCAGGGACAGCGCACCGGACACCACCGCGGCGGCGATCTCACCCTGCGAGTGGCCGACGACCGCGTCCGGCATCACACCGAACGAGCGCCACAGCTCAGCCAGGGAAACCATCACCGCGAAGAGCGCGGGCTGGACGACATCGACCCGGGTCAGCGCCTCGGGATCGGCCAACACCGCGCGGAGCCGCCAGTCCACGAAGGACTCCAGGGCGGCCGCGCATTCGTCGAGCCGAGCGGCGAACACGGGTGCGGAGTTCGCCAGTTCGAGAGCCATCCCGGCCCACTGCGAACCCTGGCCCGGGAACACCAGCGCGACTTTGCCGGGCGCCTCGGCCACGCCGGTGACGACGTTCGCCGCCGGGACGCCCTCGGCCAGCGCGGTCAACCCCTCGCCGAGGTCACCAACCACGACCGCGCGGTGCGGCAGCGAAGCCCGGGTGGTGACCAGGGAGAACCCGATGTCCACCGGACCACCGGCCACCCCGAGCAACGCCTGTGCCTGACCACGCAAGGCATCGGCCGAGCGGGCGGACAGCACCCACGGGACCGGTTCCGATGCGGTGCTCGGCGAGATTTCGGGCTGGGGAACGGCTTCCAGGACCGTGTGCGCGTTGGTGCCGCTCATGCCGAACGACGAGACCGCGGCCCGCAGCGGCCGGTCGGCCGTCCACTCGCGCGGCTCCGTCAGCAGCTCGACTGCACCCGCCGTCCAGTCCACATGGGACGAGGGCGCGTCGACGTGCAGCGTCCGCGGGAGGACGCCGTGGCGCATCGCCATGACCATCTTGATCACTCCGGCGACGCCCGCGGCCGCCTGGGTGTGGCCGATGTTGGACTTCACCGAGCCGAGCCACAACGGCGTCTCGCGGTCCTGGCCGTAGGTGGCCAGCAGGGCCTGGGCTTCGATCGGGTCACCGAGAGTGGTTCCGGTGCCGTGTGCTTCAACGGCGTCGACGTCCGAAGTGGACAAGCCCGCGTCGGCCAGTGCCGCGCGGATGACGCGCTGCTGGGCCGGGCCGTTGGGGGCGGTGAGGCCGTTGGACGCGCCGTCCTGGTTGACCGCCGAACCGCGGACCACGGCCAGCACGCGGTGGCCGTTGCGCTCGGCGTCCGACAGCCGCTCGAGCAGCAGCAGGCCCGCGCCTTCGCCCCAGGCCGTGCCGTCAGCGGCCTCGGCGAACGCCTTGCAGCGGCCGTCGGCGGCGAGGCCGCGCTGGCGGCTGAACTCGACGAACGTGCCCGGCGTGGCCATCACGGTGACGCCGCCCGCCAGCGCCATCGAGCACTCGCCCAGGCGCAGCGACTGGACGGCCAGGTGCAGCGCGACCAGCGAAGACGAGCACGCCGTGTCGACCGAGACCGCCGGGCCCTCCAAGCCGAAGGTGTAGGCCAGGCGGCCCGAGGCGACGCTCGCCGCGTTGCCGGTCGCGATGTGCCCTTCGAGGGCGTCGGCCGAGCCGAGCAGCAGCGTCGTGTAGTCGTGGCTGTTGGTGCCGGCGAACACGCCGGTCCGGCTGCCCCGCACCGAAGCCGGGTCGATGCCCGCGCGCTCGAACGCCTCCCACGTGAGCTCCAGCAGGAGGCGCTGCTGCGGGTCCATCGCGAGCGCCTCGCGCGGCGAGATGCCGAAGAACCCGGCGTCGAACGCCCCCGCGGCGTCGAGGAACGCGCCCTCGGTGACGCTCACCGAACCGAGCCGCGCGGGGTCGGCGTCGTACAGGTTCTCCAGGTCCCAGCCGCGGTCGGCCGGGAAGCCGGAGACCGCGTCCGCGCCGCCGGACACCAGGCGCCACAGGTCTTCCGGCGACGCGATGCCGCCCGCGTACCGGCAGCTCATCGCGACGATGGCGATCGGCTCGTCCGCCACCGCCGATACGGTCGCCGCGGTTTCGGTGCCGGCGTCACCGAGGACGCCGGCCCGCAGGTGACCGGCGAGCGCGGCCGGCGTCGGCCAGTCGTAGACGAGCGTCGCGGGCAGAGCGAGCCCGGTCTCCGCGCGCAGGGCGTCCCGCAGTTCGATCGCGGTCAGCGAGTCGAACCCGATTTCCTGGAAGGCGCGGTCCGGCGCGACGGCGGCCGCGCTCGGGTGCCCGAGCACCGCGGCGGCCTGGTCCCGGACGAGCTGCAGCAGCACCTCGTCGGCGACCGCCGGGGAGAGCCCGCGCAGCCGGCCGACGAGCCCGCCGGGCGCAGGGGCTTCGGGAGCTGCGGCGGGGATCCCGGTCAGCAGCGGGCTCGGCCGTCGCGAGGTGAAGGCGGCGGCGAACCGCGGCCAGTCGACGTCCGCGAAGGTGACGGTTGTGTCGCCGCCCGCGGCCCGCAGCATCGCCGTGACGGCCACGCCCGGGTCGAGGGCGCGGAGCCCGCGGCGGAGCAGGTAGTCCTCGGCGTCGTTGTCGGCGGCCATCCCGCCGTCGGCCCACGGGCCCCACGCGACCGCCGTGGCGGCGAGGCCGCGCGCGCGGCGGCCTTCGGCGAGCGCGTCGAGGAAAGCGTTTGCGGCGCCGTAGAGCGCCTGCTGCCCGCTGCCCCACACCCCGGCGATCGAGGAGAACAGGACGAACGCGTCGAGGTCGGCGTCGGCGAGGAGTTCGTCGAGGTGGCGGGCACCGATCGCCTTGGCGGCCCACAATTCGGCTACGGCCGAGCCGTCCACTTCGGACAAGGGCGCGGACCGGACGACACCGGCGGTGTGCACGACGGCGGTGAGCCCGGGACTGACCCGCTCGACCAGCTCGGCCAGGAACTCCCGGTCGGCGACGTCGCCGGCCGCGAACGTCACCCGTACTCCCAGCTCGGCCGCCAGCGCTTCGGCGCCCGGCGCGTCGGCACCGCGGCGGGAAACCAGCACCAGGTGGTCGACGCCGTCGCGGGCGAGGCGGCGGGCGACGTGCATGCCCAGCGCCCCGGTGCCGCCGGTGATGAGGACCGTGCCGCGCGGGGTCCACGCGGGGGCCGCGACCGGCTCGGCGGGCTCCAGCCGGCGCCCGAAGTCGCCCTCGGCGCGCAGGGCGACCTGGTCTTCGGCGCCGTTCAGGCGGGCGAAGAACCGTGCCGCGGTTCCGGCGTCCACTTCGGACGGCAGATCGAGCAGACCGCCCCAGCGGCCGGGCAGTTCGAGCGCGGCGGCGCGGCCGAGACCCCAGACGGCGGCCTGGTCGGCGTCCGGCGCGGGGTCGGTCCCGGTGGCGCGCACGGCTCCGGACGTCACGCACCACAGTGGAGCGTCGATCCCGGCGGCGCCGAGTTCGCCCAGGAGGTCGACGGTCCGCTCGAGCCCGGCGCCGCTGAACACGACGACCGGGTCGGCGTCGCCGAGCGAGCCGCCGAACCGGATGACCCGGCCGGGCCAGCTCTCGAGGACGGCTTCCAGCTGCGGAGACGGGTCGACGACGAGGCAGTCGCCGTCGGGCGCGGCCCCTTCGGCGGGATCCAGCGCGGTCCAGGTGACCCGGTAACGCCAGGCGTCCGCGGCCGTGGCCTCTTCACGGCGTTGGCGCACGGCGGCGAGGGCGGGCCGCAGGGTGTCTTCGGGGAGGCCGAGTTCGGCGGCGAGTGCAGGGACGTCCACGTCGGTTTGCGGAGCGGGCGTGGGCCAGAAGCGCTCGCGCTGGAACGGGTAGGTCGGCAGGTCGATCCGCGGGCCGGCGGGCAGGTAGGCGGCCCAGTCGACGGCGCCGCCGTGGACCCACACTCCGGCGAGGGCGGTGACCAGCGTCCGTTCCTCGTCGCGGTCGCGTCGCAGTGCCGGGAAGGAGCCTGGCACCATCGCGCTGAGCACGCCGTCCGGGCCAAGCTCCAGGAAGGTCTGGACGCCTTCGGCTTCGAGAGTGGCGATGCCGTCGGCGAACCGGACCGCCTCGCGGACGTGGCGCACCCAGTAGTCCGCGGTGAACAGCTCAGCGAGAGCACCGATCACATTCGAGATCACCGGAATCGTCGCGGAGCGGTACTCCAGGGACTCGGCGACCGCGCGGAACTCGTCCAGCATCGGGTCCATCAACGGCGAGTGGAACGCGTGACTGACGGTGAGGCGCTTCGTTTTCGGGAACTGCGCTGCGATCGCCAGGACCGCGGCTTCCTCGCCCGAGATGACCACCGACTCCGGGCCGTTGACCGCGGCGATCGACACACCCTCGGTCAGGGTGATGGCCGACTCGGGGGCGGCGATGGAGACCATCGCGCCGCCCGCGGGGAGGGCTTGCATGAGAGAGGCGCGGGCGGAGACCAGGCGGCACGCGTCTTCGAGGGACAGGACACCGGCGACGTGAGCAGCCGAGATCTCGCCGATCGAATGACCCGCCACGAAGTCCGGGCGGATGCCGAAGGACTCGACCAGGCGGAACAACGCCACCTCGACGGCGAACAACGCCGGCTGGGTGAACTCCGTGCGGTCCAGCAGCTCGGGGTCGGTGAAGGCCTCGCGGAGCTTCGGGTTGAAGTGGGTGAGGATCTCGTCGAAAGCGGCTGCATAGGTCGGGAAGCGGGCGTAGAGAGCCTCGCCCATGCCGACTCGCTGAGCGCCTTGGCCGGTGAACAGCACCGCCAGCCGGGCATCCTCGCGGACCTCGCCGGTGACCACCTTCGAGTCGATGAGGACGCTGCGGTGCTCGAACGCCGTCCGCGCGGTCGCCAACGTCCGGGCGACGTCCGCGGGGTCGGCCGTCACTCCGGCGAGCTGCGAAACCTGCGCCTGCAAGGCTTCCGGCGTCTTGGCCGACAGCACGAACGGCGTCAGCGTCCCGACCGGCGCCTCCGCCGGCACCGGCTCGGCGGGCGGGACGGCCTCGAGGATCGTGTGCGCGTTCGTGCCGCTGACGCCGAACGACGACACCGCGGCCCGCCGCGGCCGGTCGGCCGAAGGCCATTCGCGGGACTCGGTCAGCAGCTCGACCGCACCCACCGACCAGTCCACATGGGACGACGGGGCGTCCACATGCAACGTCCGCGGCAGCACCCCGTGCCGCATCGCCATCACCATCTTGATGATCCCGGCGACGCCCGCCGCCGCCTGGGTGTGCCCGATGTTCGACTTCACCGAGCCCAGCCACAACGGCGTCGTGCGGTCCTGACCGTACGTGGCCAGGAGCGCCTGGGCTTCGATCGGGTCGCCCAGCGTGGTTCCGGTGCCGTGCGCCTCGACGACGTCGATGTCCGAAGTGGACAACCGGGCGCTGTCGAGCGCCGCGCGGATCACCCGTTGCTGGGACGGGCCGTTCGGGGCGGTCAGGCCGTTGGACGCGCCGTCGGAGTTCACCGCCGAACCCCGGACCAGCGCCAGGACTTCGTGGCCGTGGCGCCGGGCGTCCGAAAGGCGCTCCACCAGGAGCATCCCGACGCCTTCGCCCCAGCCGGTGCCGTCGGCCGCCTCGGCGAACGCCTTGACGCGGCCGTCCGGGGCGAGCCCGCGCTGCTTGCTGAACTCGACGAACGTGCCCGGCGTGGCCATCACCGTCGCGCCGCCGGCCAGCGCCAGGTCGCACTCGCCCTGCCGCAGCGCCTGCACCGCGAGGTGCAGGGCGACCAGCGACGACGAGCACGCCGTGTCGACGGTCAGCGACGTGCCCTCGAACCCGAAAAGGTACGACAGCCGCCCGGAAACGACGCTCGCCGCGTTGCCGGTGCCGAGGTAGCCCTCGACGTCCTCGGCCGACGAACGCAGCAGCGTCAAGTAGTCCTGGCCGTTGGAGCCGACGAAGACGCCGGTTCGGCTGCCTCGCACCGAATCCGGGTCGATGCCCGCGCGCTCGAAGGCCTCCCAGGACGTCTCCAGCAGAAGCCGCTGCTGGGGGTCCATCGCCAGCGCCTCACGCGGTGAGATCCCGAAGAACCCGGCGTCGAAGAGGTCGGCGTCGTGCAGGAAAGCGCCTTCCCGCGCGTAGGTCGTGCCCGGGCGGCCGCCGGCGTCGTCGAACAGCGACGCGGTGTCCCAGCCGCGGTTGGCGGGGAACGCCGTGACGGCGTCGCCGCCGCGGGCCACCAGGTCCCACAGCCCTTCCGGCGAGCGCACGCCGCCGGGGAACCGGCAGGCCATCGCGACGATGGCGACCGGCTCGGTCGCGGCCTCGACGAGCTGCCGGTTCTGCCGCCGCAGCCGCTCGGCCTCCTTCACGGAGGCGCGCAGCGCGTCGAGCACCTTTTCAGGCGTGGCCATGGTTTCAGCTCCAGGGGTGGGTCATCGGGAATCGGTACCGTCCAGCGCCAGCCGCACCAGCGCTTCGGCGTCCAGCTCGTCCAGGTCGTCGCCGGGGTCGGCGGCGGCGTCCTCGAGCCCGGCCAGCTCCAGCAGCGCCGACATGAGGCCGGCGTCGCGGAACTTCGCCAGCGGCACGGTGGCCAGCGCCGCCCGGATCCGGGCTTCTTCGGGGTCGGCCGCGGCGCCGGGCCGCAGAACTTCCAGCAGGTGCGCGGCCAGCGCCGCCGGGGTCGGGTGGTCGAAGACGACCGTCGCGGGCAGGGTCACGCCGGCCGCCGCCGCGAGGCGGTTGCGGAACTCGACCGAGGTCAGGGAATCGAAGCCCAGCTCGGTGAACGGCCGGGCCGCCGGGACGGCGTCGGCACCGCGGTGCCCCAGCGCGACCGCCGCCTCGGCGCGGACCAGGCCCAGCACCGTCCGCTCGGCCTCCGCCGGGGACAGCTCGGCCAGCTCTTCCCGCCGGTCGCCGTCGGCCACCGGTACGGCCGCTTCGAGAACCCGGCGCGCGTCCGGCACCCCGAGCAGGAAAGCGCTCGGCCGGGCCGAGGTGAATGCCGGCACGAACCGATCCCAGTCGACGTCGGCCAGGGTCAGCGTGGTCTCGTCCCGCCCGACCGCGCCGGCGAGCGCGCGGACGGCGAGGGCGGGCCGCAGGGTGCGCAAACCGCGGCGCCGCAAGTAATCCTCGGCGTCGTGATCGGCCGCCATGCCGCCGTCGGCCCAGGGGCCCCAGGCGAGCGCGGTCGCGGTCCGGCCGGCAGCCCGGCGGCGGCGGGCGACCGCGTCGAGGTGGGCGTTGGCGGCCCCGTACGCGGACTGGCCGCCGCTGCCCCAGACCCCGGCGATCGACGAGAACAGCACGAAGGCGTCCAGTTCGGTGTCACCGAGCAGGGCGTCGAGATTCTCGGCGCCGGCCACCTTGGCGGCCAGGATGTCCGCGAACGGCGTGAGATCGGTGTCTTCCAACGGGGTCGCTCCCCCGGTGCCGGCCGCGTGGACGACGGCGGTGAGGTCGTCGCGGATGCCGTCGAGCACCTCGGCGAGGGCGGTGCGATCGGCGACGTCGCAGGCCGCGATCGTGACGTCGGCGCCCAGTGCGGTCAGCTCCGCCCGGAGGTCTTCCGCGCCCGGCGCCTGGCCGCCGCGGCGGCTGGTGAGGACGATCCGCTCCGCGCCGGCGGTCGCGAGCCAGCGGGCGACGTGGGCGCCGAGCGCGCCCGTGCCGCCGGTGACCAGCACCGTGCCGCAGGGCTGCCACGGCCGTCCGGCGGGCGCGCCGGTGACCGGGACGAGCCGCCGGACGAGCCGTCCGTCCCGCAGCGCGACCTGGTCCTCGGCCGGGTCGGCCAGTGCCTGGACGAGAAGTTCGCCGGTCCGGTCGTCGAATTCCGCGGGCAGGTCGACCAGGCCGCCCCAGCCGGCCGGGCGGTCGAGGGCGGCGCTGCGGCCGAGCCCCCAGACCTGGGCCTGGACGGCGTCGGGGGCCGCGTCGGCGGGGCCGGTCGTGACGGCGCCACGGGTGACTGTCCACACTGGAATGCCGTTGACCGCCCGAAGGAGGGCGAGGGTGTCCGCTACCCCGGGCGAGACAACGTCGGTTCCCGGCGTGAGCGCTAGCAGGGACAGGACGGCGTCGGCTGTTGCTTCGGCCAGATCGGCTTCGGTGGGGTCGTCCAGCCGCGTGACCGTGACGCCGTTCGCGGTGAGGGCCGCGGCGATGCGGTCGCCGAGGGCGGTTTCCGTGGCCGGGACGGCCAGCAGCCAGGTGCCTTGCGGCGTCGCTCCGGTTTCGCGGGCCGGTTCCCAGGTGACCCGGTAGCGCCAGGAGTCCACAACGGACTCTTCGTCCCGCTGGCGTCGCCAAGTCGACAACGCGGGCAGCAGGGCGGTCAGGGATTCGCGCTGGGCCTCGTCGATCGCCAGCGCGCCGGCCAGCTCGCCGACGTCCGCGCGTTCGACCGCCGACCAGAACGCGGTGTCCGCGGCGGGTGCGGGGGCGGCCGGTTCGAGCCAGTAGTGCTCGTGCTGGAAGGCGTAGGTCGGCAAGGCCACGCGCCCGGCGGGCGCGAAGACCGCCGAGAGGTCCGCGGCCGCGCCGTTCGCGAACAGCGTCGACAGCGCAGTGAGCGCCGCCGCTTCCTCCGGCCGGTCTCGGCGCAGCGACGGCACGACCACGGCGTTCTCGGACACGTTCTCGCGGGCCATCGAGCTGAGCACGCCGTCCGGGCCCAGTTCCAGGAAGAAGCGGGCGCCCTGGGCTTCGAACGTCGCGACGCCGTCGGCGAACCGGACGGCTTCACGGACGTGCTCCACCCAGTAGTCCGCGGTGAACGGCTCGGCGAGAGCACCGCTCACATTCGAGATCACCGGTATCTCCGCCGGGTGGTAGGTGACCTTGTCGGCCGCCGCGCGGAACTCGTCGAGCATCGGGTCGAGGTGCGGTGAGTGGAAGGCGTGGCTGACGCTGAGCCGCTTGGTCCGCACGCCGCGGCCCGCGAACTCCGCGGCGAGGGCGAGGACTTCGGGCTCGTCGCCGGAGACGACGACCGAGGCCGGGCCGTTGATCGCCGCGATCGACACCCGGTCGCCCAGCAGCGGCAGCACCTCGGCCTCCGGGGCGGCGATCGACACCATCGCGCCGCCCTTGGGCAGCGCCTGCATCAGTGCGGCCCGGGCCGAGACGAGCAGGCACGCGTCTTCGAGGGAGAACACCCCGGCGACGTGCGCGGCGGCCAGCTCGCCGATCGAGTGCCCGGCGACGAACGACGGCCGGACGCCCCACGACTCGAAGAGCCGGTACAGCGCCACTTCGACGGCGAAGAGAGCCGGCTGGGTGAAGCCGGTCTCGTCCAGGCCCGGCGCGTCGCCGAAGACGACGTCCCGGACTGGCACGGTGAACTCGGCGCAGATGGTGTCGAAGGCCGCTGCGTAGACCGGGTAGCGGTCGTACAGCTCACGGCCCATGCCGACGCGTTGCGCGCCCTGGCCGGTGAACAATATGGCGAGCTTGCCCGGCGACGCCGTGCCGCGGACGACGCCGGGGGCGGACTCGCCCTTGGCCAGGGCGGTCAGGCCGGAGAGCAGTTCGTCGCGGCTGCCGCCGAGCACGACCGCGCGGTCGTCGAAGCGGGTGCGGGTGAGAAGTGCCCCGGCGACCGCCGACGGCGGAGCATCGTTGACCGCGGCCGCCAGTTTGCGGGCCTGGGCTCGCAAGGCCGGTTCGCCCTTGGCCGACAGCGTCCAGGCGATCACCGGCGGTTCCGGTGCGACAGTCACAGCCGGTGTCGGTTCGGTGGGCAGTTCCAGAATCGCGTGGGCGTTGGTGCCCGAGATGCCGAACGCCGAGATCCCGGCCCGGCGCGGATGCCCGGTGGCCGGCCACGGCCGCTGCTCGGTGAGCAGCTCGACCGCGCCCGCTTCCCAGTCCACCCGGGACGATGGCGCGTCGACGTGCAGGGTCTTCGGGAGCACGCCGTGGCGCATGGCCATGACCATCTTGATCACGCCGGCCACGCCCGCGGCCGATTGTGTGTGGCCGAGGTTGGACTTCAGCGAGCCCAGCCACAGCGGTTCCTCGCGGTCCTGGCCGTAGGTCGCCAGCACCGCCTGTGCCTCGATCGGGTCGCCGAGGGTGGTGCCGGTGCCGTGTGCTTCCACCGCGTCGACGTCCGAAGTGGACAGACCGGCGCTCGCCAGCGCCGCGCGGATCACGCGTTGCTGGGAGGGTCCGTTCGGCGCGGTCAGGCCGTTCGAAGCGCCGTCGGAGTTGACGGCCGAACCGCGCAGGAGCGCGAGGACCTCGTGGCCGTTGCGCCGGGCGTCCGACAGCCGCTCCAGCACGACCATGCCCGCGCCTTCGCTCCAGCCGGTGCCGTCGGCCGAGTCCGAGAAGGCCTTGCACCGGCCGTCCGGGGACAGGCCGCGTTGGCGGCTGAACTCGACGAAGATGTCCGGCGTGCCGAGGATCGCGACACCGCCGGCCAGCGCGAGGTCGCATTCGCCCTGGCGGAGGGCCTGGCCCGCCAGGTGCAGCGCGACCAGCGACGACGAGCACGCGGTGTCCACGGTGACCGCGGAACCCTCCAGACCCAGGTGATACGCGACCCGCCCGGACAGCACGCTGCCCGCGTTGCCGGTCATCAGGTGCCCTTCGACGCCGTCCGTGGCGGCGGTGGCACCGGCGGCGTACCCGGAGTGGGCGGCGCCGACGAACACGCCGGTGTTGCTGCCTCGCAACGTGCCCGGCTCGATCCCCGCCCGCTCGAAGGCTTCCCACGAGACTTCCAGCAGCAGCCGTTGCTGCGGGTCCATCGCGAGCGCCTCGCGCGGCGAGATGCCGAAGAACGCGGCGTCGAACTGCGCGGCGCCGGGCAGGAAACCGCCCCCGGACGCGTAGAACGTGCCCGGGTGCGCCGGGTCCGGGTGGTACAGCTCGTCGACCGGCCAGCCGCGGTCGGCCGGGAACCCGCCGATGGCGTCGCGGCCCTCGGCGACCAGCCGCCACAGTGCATCGGCCGAATCGACGTCCCCGGGGAAGCGGCAGCTCATCGCCACGATGGCGATCGGGTCGTCCTCCCGGCTCCGCGTCCGGGCGGCCGGCGCCGCCGCGGGGGCCGCGCCCGCCAGCTCGCCGTACAGGTGACCGGCGAGCACCTCGGGGTTCGGGTAGTCGAAGACGAGCGTCGCGGGCAGCGTGCGGCCGGTCGCGGTGGCGAGCCGGTTGCGCAGCTCGACCGCGGTCAGCGAGTCGAAACCGCTGTCCTTGAACGCCTTCGCGGGGTCGACCGCGTCCGGGCTCGCGTGTCCCAGCACCGCCGCGACGTGCTTGCGGACGAGGTCCAGCAGCCGCTCGCGCGCCGCTTCGGGGTCGAGGCCGGCGAGCTGCGCGGCCCAGCCATCGTCGGCGACGGCGGTCCGCACGCTCCGGCGGACGGGCGTGCGGACGAGCCCGCGCCACAACGGGGCCAGGTCTTCCGCGGCGCGCAGCGCGGTCAGGTCCAGGCGCATCGGCACGGCGACCGGCCGGCCGAGCCCGATCGCGGCGTCCATCGCGGCGAGGGCGTCCTCTGTGGACAGCGGCCGGATGCCGGCGCGCTCGATGCGGCCGCGGTCGCGCTCGCCCAGCTTGCCGGTCATCGCGCTGCCGAGGGCCCACTGGCCCCAGGCGAGGGAAACCGCGGGCAGGCCACGGGAACGGCGTCGGGCGGCCAGCGCGTCGAGGGCGCTGTTCGCCGCGGCGTACCCGCTTTGCCCGGCCGCGCCGACGATCCCGGCGACCGAGGAGAACAGGACGAACCAGGCCAGGTCGTGGTCCCGGGTAAGCCTGTCGAGCGCCTCCGCACCGTCCACTTTGGCGCGGAGCACGGCGGAAACCCGTGCCGGTGTCTGCGCTTCGAGCACGCCGTCGTCCAGTACGCCGGCCGCGTGCACCACCCCGATCAGCGGCTGCCCGGCGGGGATCGCCCGCAGCACGTCCGCCACGAAACCGGGCTCGGCCGCGTCGCCGGCGGCCACGACCGCCTCGACGCCGAGCGCGGTCAGTTCGTCGACGAGCCCGGCGGCACCGGGCGCGTCCACGCCCCGCCGGCCGACGAGCACCAGCCGCTCGACGCCGGGGCGGCGGGCGAGGTGCCGGGCCACGGCGGCGCCGAGCGTGCCGGTACCACCGGTGACGAGCACGGTGCCGGCCGGTTCGGGCCGCGGCAGCGTGAGCACGTTCTTGCCGATGTGCTTGGCCTGGCTGACGAAGCGGAACGCCTCCGCGGCGCGGCCGAGGTCCCAGGCGCGCACCGGCAACGGCGTCAGCTCACCGCGGCCGAAGGCGGCCAGCAGGTCGGCGAGGATGGCGGCGATCCGGTCCGCGCCCGGGTCGCCGAGGTCGAACGTGTGGTAGCCGTCGCCCTCGCGGACGTCGGTCTTGCCCAGCTCCACGAACTGCCCGCCGGGCTTCAGCAGCTCCAGCGAGGCGTCGGTGAACGCGCCGGTCAGCGAGTTCAGGACGACGTCGACGCCACCGCGGAACTTCTCGCGGAAGTCCAGCGTGCGCGAGCTGGCCAGGTGCGCGTCGTCGAGGCCGAGCGAGCGCAGCACGGCGTGCTTGCCTTCGCTCGCGGTCGCGAACACTTCGGCGCCCTTCCACCGCGCCAGCTGCACCGCGGCCATCCCGACGCCGCCGGCCGCCGCGTGCACGAGCACCGACTGGCCCGCTTCGAGGCCGCCGAGGTCGAACAGGCCGTAGTAGGCGGTGACGAACGCGACCGGGACGGTCGCCGCCTCGGCGAACGTCCACCCGCCGGGGATCGGCGCCAGGCGGCGCGCGTCGGCGGTGGCCCGCGGCGCGAAGGCGTCGTCGACGAGGCCGAACACGCGATCTCCGACGGCGAGGTTTTGAACCCCCTCGCCGATCTCGACGACCACGCCGGCGGCTTCGGAGCCGAGGCGGGCCTCGGGGTCCGGGTACATGCCGAGGGAGATGA
Organism: Amycolatopsis lexingtonensis; assembly: GCF_014873755.1. Classification (NCBI taxonomy): domain Bacteria; kingdom Bacillati; phylum Actinomycetota; class Actinomycetes; order Pseudonocardiales; family Pseudonocardiaceae; genus Amycolatopsis; species Amycolatopsis lexingtonensis. The sequence continues at coordinate 10,053,758 of NZ_JADBEG010000001.1, read as the reverse complement.
GCACGTCGCGGAAGTTCAGCCCGGCGGCGCGGACCTCGATCCGGACGTCGCCCGCCGCCAGCGGCGCTTCGGTCGTTTCGGTCAGCGCCAGGCTGTCGGTCGTGCCGCCGCCGGTGGTGCCGAGCCGCCAGGATTCGCTCGTCGGCGTCAGCGGCATGCCGGTCGCGCGGACCAGCCGCGGGGCCGTCGCGATGCCTTCGCGTAGACGCAGTTGCGGCTCGTCGAACGCGTCCACAGTGGACAGGAGGTCTTGCGAGCGCGGGTCGTCGTCGACGTCGGCCAGGAGGAACCGGCCCGGGTGTTCCGACTGTGCGGACCGCACCAGCCCGGCCACGGCCGCCGCGGCGAGGTCGCCGTCGGCCGCGCCGCGGGTGACGACGACGAGCTTGCCCGGCCGTTCTTCGGCGAGCCAGGCCTGCAGGCGGCCGAGGACCCGGCCGGTGGTCTCGTGCACGTCGCCGCCGGTGACCGTCGCGAAGTCGAGGTCCGCCTGGGAGGTGCCGGGGGCGGCGGTGACCTCGGTCCAGACCTGCTCGAAGAGCGTGTCCGGGACGGTGGCCGCGGCCGGGGCGACCGGGCGCAGCAGCAGCGATCCGACGGTCACCACGGGGGCGCCGGTGGTGTCCCACGCGGTGAGCGCGACGGCGTTCTCCCCCGCCGGGCTCAGCCGGACCCGGAGTTCGGTGGCGCCGGCGGCGTGCACCGCGACGCGGGTGAAGGAGAACGGCATCCGGGCGGCGCCGTCGTCCGGGGTGACAATGCCGAGGCCCAGCGGGTGCAGGGCGGCGTCGAGCAGGGCCGGGTGCACCGCGTACCCGGTGGCGTCGAACGGTTCCGGCAGCGAGACTTCGGCGAAGACGTCGGTGCCGTCGCGCCAGACGCTGATGAGGCCGCCGAAGGCTTCCCCGTAGGCGAACCCCATCGCGGCGAGCCGCGCGTAGAGCCCGGTGGTGTCGACCGGTTCGGCCCCCGCCGGCGGCCATTCGGCGGCACTTTCACGTGAAAGTGCCGCCTGGCTGACGCTGCCGGTGGCGTGCTGCGTCCAGTCGGCGTCGGCGCTCCGCGAGTGCACCGCGATCGGGCGGCGTCCCGCGGTGTCGGCCGGACCGGCGGATACCTGGACGGTGACCGCGCCGCGGGCAGGAAGGACCAGCGGGGCGGCGAAGGTCAGCTCGTCGACGACGGTGCAGCCGACCTGGTCACCGGCTTGGACCACGAGTTCGAGCAGCGCGGTACCGGGAACGAGCACGGTGCCGGACAGCGCGTGCCCGGCCAGCCACGCGTGCGTCTCCAGCGAGAGGCGTCCACTGAGGACGGTGCCTTCGTCGCCGGCGAGGTCGACGGCCGCGCCGAGCAGCGGGTGTTCGAGCGCGCCCACGCCGACCGCGCCGAGGTCGCCCCGGGGTGCTCCGGTGCGCGGCCAGTAGCGGTCGCGCTGGAACGGGTAGGTCGGGAGGTCGATGCGGCGGCCGCCGGGGAAGAACGGTGCCCAGTCGACGTCGATGCCGTGGACATGAACGGTGCTCAACGCGGTGAGCAGCGCTCTCTCTTCGGAGCGGTCTCGTCGTAGAGCACTGATCGCGGTTCCGTCGACCATCGCGCTGAGGACGCCGTCCGGGCCCAGCTCGAGGAAGACGCCGACGCCTGCGGCTTGCAGCGTGAAGATGCCGTCGGCGAAGCGGACTGCTTCGCGGACGTGGCGGACCCAGTAGTCGGCGGTGAACGGCTCGGCGAGAGCACCGCTCACATTCGAGATCACCGGTATCGTCGCGGAGCGGTAGGTCAGGGACTCGGCGACGGCGCGGAAGTCCTCCAGCATCGGGTCCATCAGCGGCGAGTGGAACGCGTGGCTGACGGTGAGGCGCTTGGTTTTCGGGAACTGCGCGGCGATCGCCAGGACCGCGGACTCCTCGCCGGAAATGACCACCGACTCCGGAGTGTTGATTGCGGCGATGGAGACGCCCTCGGTGAGGGTGATGGCCGACTCGGGGGCGGCGATCGAGACCATCGCGCCGCCGGGCGGGAGGGCTTGCATCAGGGAGGCGCGGGCGGAAACCAGGCGACAGGCGTCTTCCAGGGACAGGACACCGGCTACGTGGGCAGCGGAGATTTCGCCGATTGAGTGGCCTGCTACGAAATCTGGGCGGATGCCGAAGGACTCGACCAGGCGGAAGAGGGCTACCTCGACGGCGAAGAGTGCCGGTTGGGTGAACTCGGTGCGGTCCAGTAGGTCGGGGTCGGTGAAGGCCTTGCGGAGTGCGGGATCGAAGTGGGTGAGGATCTCGTCGAAGGCGGCGGCGTAGACGGGGAAGCGGGCGTAGAGAGTCTCGCCCATTCCGACTCGCTGGGCGCCTTGGCCGGTGAAGAGGACCGCCAGCAACGCGTCCGGGTCGGCTGTGCCCGTGATGATGTCGTCGTCCAGGAGCACCGCGCGGTGGTCCAGGCGGGCTCGGGTGGTGGCCAGGGAGAAGCCGATGTCGAGGGGGTTCGCGTCCGGGAGTTGGGTGGTCAGGGTGTCGAGCGCGGCGGGGGTGTGAGCGGAGAACACCAGCGGCAGCAGTGCGTCCGTCGGGGACGGCTCCGGCTGGGGCTCGGCCGCCGGGGCCTGTTCCAGGATCGTGTGGACGTTCGTGCCGCTGACGCCGAACGCCGACACGGCGGCCCGGCGCGGGCGGTCACGCTCCGGCCAATCGCGGGACTCGGTGAGCAGTTCGACGGACCCGGCAGACCAGTCCACTTGGGACGAAGGCGCATCGACGTGCAGCGTGCGCGGCAAGATGCCGTGCCGCAGGGCTTCGACCGTCTTGATCACGCCGGCCATCCCGGCCGCGGCCTGGGTGTGGCCGAGGTTGGACTTGACCGAGCCGAGCCAGAGGGGCTCGTCGCGGTCTTGGCCGTACGTGGCCAGGAGGGCTTGGGCCTCGATGGGGTCGCCGAGGCGGGTGCCGGTGCCGTGCGCTTCGACTGCGTCGACGTCCGAAGTGGACAAGCCCGCGTTCGCGAGGGCGGCTCGGATGACCCGCTGCTGGGAGGGGCCGTTCGGGGCGCTCAGGCCGTTGGACGCGCCGTCCTGGTTGACCGCCGAACCTCGAACGACGGCGAGGATCTGGTGGCCGTTGCGTTCGGCGTCCGAGAGGCGCTCCAGGAGGATCAGGCCGACGCCTTCGCCCCAGCCGGTTCCGTCGGCCGCGTCGGCGAAGGGCTTGCAGCGGCCGTCCGCGGCCAGGCCGCGCTGGCGGGCGAACTCCAGGAACGCCATCGGCTTGGCCATGATCGCCACGCCGCCGGCCAGCGCCAGCGAGCATTCGCCCTGCCGCAGCGCCTGGCTCGCCAGGTGCATCGCGACCAGCGCCGATGAGCACGCCGTGTCGACGGTGACGGCCGGGCCCTCCAGGCCGAAGGTGTACGACAAGCGCCCGGACATCACGCTGGGGGCTTCGCCGGTGAGCAGGTAACCCTCCGAACCGGACGGTCCCTGTTCGAGGTTCGAGCCGTAGCCGGAACTGCTGGCCCCGACGAACACGCCGGTCGCGCTGCCGCGCAGCGACGCCGGGTCGACGCCCGCGCGTTCGAACACCTCCCACGCCGTTTCCAGCAGCACCCGCTGCTGCGGGTCCATCGCCAGTGCTTCCCGCGGCGAGATGCCGAAAAAGCCCGCGTCGAAGTCGGCCGCGCCGGTCACGAAGCCGCCGACCTCGGCGAATTCCGCGTCGCCGAAGGAAGTCAGGTCCCAGCCACGGTCGGCCGGGAACGCGGTCAGCGCGTCGGTGCCGTCGGTGACCAGGCGCCAGAGGTCCTCCGGCGAACGCACGCCGCCGGGGAAGCGGCAGCCCATCGCGACGATCGCGATCGGTTCGTCGGTGGCGGCGGCCGAGGTGACGACCGCGGTTTCGGTGCGGCCCAGCAGCAGCCGGTGCAGTTCTTCGGCGAGCGCGGCCGGGGTCGGGTGGTCGAACACCAGCGTCGCGGGCAGGGTCAGCCCGGTCGCCGCGTTGATCCGGTTGCGGACCTCGACCGCGGTCAGCGAGTCGAAGCCCAGCTCCCGGAACGCCCGGCCGGCCGGGACCGCGGTCGCCGAGTCGTGCCCGAGGACCGACGCGGCCTGGCCGCGGACGAGGTCGAGCAGCAGCCGGCGGGCCTCGGCCTCACCCAGCTCGGCCACCCGGCGGGCGAGTGCCGGACGCTCCACCGAGGGCTCGTCCGCGGTGTCGAGCAGCGCCCGGACCTCCGGGATGTCTTCGATCAACGGACGCCGCCGCGACAGCGTGAAGCCGGGCGCGAACCGCGCCCAGTCGACGTCGGCCACGGCCAGGAAGACCTCGTTCGCGTCGAGGGCCTGGCAGAGCGCCTCCACCGCGGCTTCCGGCGCCATCTCGCGAAGGCCGCGGCGGCGCAGCTGGTCTTCCAGCTCGACGTCGCCCGCCATGCCCCCGCCGCCCCAGAAGCCCCAGGCGACCGAGGTGGCAGCGGCCCCGCGGGCGCGGCGCTGCTCGGCGAGGACGTCGAGGTAGGCGTTGCCCGCGCCGTACGCCCCCTGGCCGCCGGAGCCCCAGACACCGGCGTTCGAGGAGAAGAGCACGAAGGCGTCGACGTCGTCGCCGAGCAGCTCGTCCAGGTTGCGGGCGCCCGCGACCTTGCCGCCGATGACGTCGGCGAACTCGGCCGCCGTCGTCTCCAGCACGGGGGTCGCCTGCGGCAGCCCGGCGGCGTGCACGACCGCGCGCACCGGTTCGTCCAGCTCCGCCAGCAGCGCGCCGAGCGACTCGCGGTCGGCGACGTCGCACGCGGCGATCGTGACCCGGGTACCCAGCGCGGTCAGCTCGGCTTCGAGGTCCGCCGCGTCCGGCGCGTCCGGACCGCGGCGGCTGGTGAGCACCAGGTGCTCGGCACCGTCGGCGGCGAGGCGGCGGGCGACGTGCGCCCCCAGTGCCCCGGTGCCGCCGGTGATCAGGACCGTGCCGCGCGGCTTCCAGCGCTCGGCGGGCGGGGTGAAGGGGGCGCGGACCAGCCGCCGCGCCAGCAGCCTGGCCGGCCGGATCGCGACCTGGTCCTCGTCGTCCACTCCGGACAGTGCGGCGGCGATCAGGCCCGCGGTCGCGGCGTCCGGTTCGGCGGGCAGGTCGAGCAGCCCGCCCCAGATCCCCGGCAGTTCGAGCCCGATCACGCGGCCCAGGCCCCACGTCATAGCCTGCGCCGGACGCAGGTCGGTCCCGCCGCGGGTCAGCAGCCACAACGGCGTCTCGCCCGTGGCCATGGCCTGGGCCAGCGCGAGGTTCGCGGTGGCACCGGCGGGCAGGAAGTCCGCTTCCGGCGCGGGCGTTTCGTCCAGCGCGAGCAGGGAGACAACCCCGGCGAACCCGTCCGCGGCGGTGAACTCGGAGACCACGACGGGCTCGGCACCGTGGGCCGCCAAAGCAGCCGGGACACCGCAGTCGTCGTGTCCCGCCGGGACGACGACCAGCCAGCGCCCGGACAGCTCCGGAGTAGCCGGCGTGGCGACAGGCTTCCACTCGACGCGGTAGCGCCAGGAGTCCACTTCGGACGCGGCGCGGGCGCGCTCACGCCAGCGGGTCAGCGCGGGCAGGACTTCGGCCAGGGTGCTGCCCGGCGCCACGTCGAGGGTGCCGGCGACGGCGTCGAGGTCGAGACCGTCGACGGCGGCCCAGAAAGCGGCGTCCACCGGGTCGGCGGCCGACTGCGGCGCGACCCCCGCGTCGAGCCAGTAGCGGCGGCGCTGGAAAGCGTAAGTCGGCAGGTCGACGCGGTGGGCGCCGGGGAACGCGGGCGTCCAATCCACGGCGACCCCGCGCACGTGCGCCTCGCCGAGCGAACGCAGGAACCGCTCGTACCCGCCATCGTCGCGGCGCAGCGAACCGAGCGCCTCGACGCCGTCGGTCTCGCCGATCGCCATCGTCAGCACCGGGTGCGGCGAGGACTCGACGAACGTGCCGAACCCTTCCGCGGCGAGCGTGGCGACGGCGACGTCGAGCCGGACGGTCTCGCGCAGGTTCGTGTACCAGTACTCGGCGTCCAGCCGGGCGCCGTCGATCCAGGTGCCGGTGACGGTCGAGAAGAACGCGATGTCGCCGGTCCGCGGCCGGATCGGGGCCAGCACGTCGAGGAGTTCGCCGCGCAGCTGCTCGACCTGCGCCGAGTGGGAGGCGTAGTCGACGGGGATGCGCTTGGCCCGCACGCCGTCCGCCTCGCACGCGGTGATCAGCGCGTCCAGCGCGCCGGGCGTACCCGAGACGACGACGGCGGCCGGGCCGTTCACCGCCGCGATCGACAGCCCGTCGGTCAACCGTGCTTCCACCGCGTCCAGAGACGCCGCAACGGAAACCATGCCCCCGCCGCCCGCCAGCGCCAGGATCGCCCTGCTGCGCAACGCGACCACCCGAGCACCGTCCTCAAGGGACAACGCGCCGGAGACGACCGCGGCGGCGATCTCACCCTGCGAGTGCCCGACGACGGCGTCCGGCACCACGCCGAAGGAGCGCCACAGCTCGGCCAGCGACACCATCACGGCCCACAACGCGGGCTGCACGACATCGACCCGTGCCAGCGCCGAAGCGTCGGCCAGGACGTCCCGCAGCGTCCAGTCCACAAAGGAGGACAGAGCCGCCGCGCATTCGTCGAGCCGGGCGCCGAACACCGGCGACGACCCGGCCAGCTCCAGCGCCATGCCCGCCCACTGCGAACCCTGTCCGGGGAACACGAGCGCGGTCCGGCCGGTGACGGCGGTCCCGGTGACCACGTTCGGTGCCGGAATCCCCTCCGCCAGCGCGGAAAGTCCCGTCAGCAGCGCGTCCCGGTCTCCGGTGACCACCGCGCGGTGCGGGAAGGCGGTCCGGGACGTGGCCAGCGAGAAGGCGAGGTCGGCCACGTTGCACTCGGCCGCTCGTCCCTGCAGCGCAAACGCTTGCGCCTGCAGCGCCTCGGGCGATTTGGCCGACAGCACCCACGGCACCACCGGCGGCTCGGGCGTCGGCTCGACGTCGGCGACGTCGCCCTGCTCGAGGATCACGTGGGCGTTCGTGCCGGAGATGCCGAACGACGAGATCGCCGCGCGCCGCGGCCGCGGCCGCTCCCACGGACGCGGCTCGTCGAGCAACCGGACCGCGCCACTCTCCCAGTCCACATGGGACGAAGGCGTGTCCGCGTGCAGCGTCCGCGGCATCAGCCCGTGCCGCAGCGCCTGCACGGTTTTGATCACCCCGGCGACACCGGCGGCGGCCTGCGCGTGGCCGATGTTGGACTTGAGCGAGCCGAGCCACAGCGGCTCCTCGCGGTCCTGCCCGTAGGTGGCCAGCAGCGCCTGCGCCTCGATCGGGTCGCCCAGCGTGGTGCCGGTGCCGTGCGCTTCCACCAGGTCGACGTCCGAAGTGGACAGTCCGGCGTCAGCCAGCGCCGCGCGGATCACGCGCTGCTGCGCCGGTCCGCTGGGGGCGCTGAGCCCGTTCGAAGCGCCGTCCTGGTTCAGCGCGCTGCCGCGCAGCACGGCGAGCACCGGGTGCCCGAGGCGGCGCGCGTCGGAGAGCCGCTCGACCAGCACCACGCCCGCGCCCTCGGCCATGCCCATGCCGTCGGCGCCGGCGCCGAACGCCTTGCAGCGCCCGTCCGCGGCCAGGCCGCGCTGGCGGCTGAACGCGGTCAGCGACGCCGGTGTCACCATCACCGCGACACCGCCCGCCAGCGCCATCGAGCACTCGCCGCGGCGCAGGGCCTGCGCGGCCAGGTGCAGCGCCACCAGCGACGACGAGCACGCCGCGTCGACGGTGAGCGCGGGACCTTCCAGGCCGAGGGTGTAGGCGACCCGCCCGGACAGCACGCTCGACACGCTGCCGGTGAGCAGGTGCCCTTCGAGGCCGTCCGGGATGTCGCGCATCCGCGCGTGGTAGTCCTGGTAGTTGGCGCCGACGAAGACCCCCGCGGGCTCGCCGCGCAGCGTGGCCGGGTCGATCCCGGCGTGCTCGATCGCCTCCCACGAGATCTCCAGCAGCAGCCGCTGCTGCGGGTCCATGGCGAGGGCTTCCCGCGGTGAGATGCCGAAGAAGCCGGCGTCGAAGTCGGCGACGTCGTGCAGGAAGCCGCCGTGGCGGACGGTCGAGGTGCCCTGCTCGTCGGCGTCGCCGCCGAAGAGCTTCGCCAGGTCCCAGCCGCGGTCGGTGGGGAAACCGGAGATGGCGTCGCGGCCCTCGGCGACGAGGGTCCACAGGTCGTCCGCGGACCGCACGCCACCGGGGTAGCGGCAGCCCATGCCGATGATCGCGATCGGGTCGTCGGCGTTCGCGACCCGGGTCACCGCAACGGTTTCGGTGCGCGTGCCGAGCACCGCGTCCCGCAGGTGCGCGGCGAGCCGCACCGGCGTCGGGTGGTCGAAGACCAGGGTCGCGGGCAGCCGCAGCCCGGTCGCGGCGGCGATCCGGTTGCGGACGTCGAGCGCGGTCAGCGAGTCGAAGCCGAGGTCGGTGAACGGCCGGTCCGGCTCGACGGCGGCACCGTTCGCGTGCCCGAGCACCGCAGCGGCCTGCGCGCGGACCAGCTCGAGGAGCAGCCGGTCGGCTTCGTCGCCGGACAGCCCGGCGAGCTGCGCGGCCAGCGGGGTCGCGTCCGCGGTGGGTGCCTTCGCGGTTTCCTTCAGCCGCTTGACCTGCGGCAGGTCGTCGAACAGCGGCCTGGCGCGGCCGGCGGTGAACACCGGCAGGAACCGGGCCCAGTCGACGTCGGCGAGCACCGCGAAGGTCTCGTCGTGGCCGAGGGTTTCGTGCAGTGCGGCGACGGCCGTGGCCGGGTCCATCAGCGGCAGGCCGCGCCGGGCGAGCTGCCCGGTGTCGACGCCTTCGGACATCCCGCCCTGGCCCTCGATCTCCGTCGGGGCCCAGACGCCCCAGGCGATCGACGTCGCCGTCGCGCCCCGGGCCCGGCGCCGCTCGGCGAGCGTGTCGAGGAAGTTGTTGGCCGCCGAGTAGGCAGCGTGGTCACCGCTGCCCCAGACACCGGCGATCGAGGAGAACAGGACGAACGCGTCGAGGTCGTCGCCGAGCAGCTCGTCGAGGTGCCGGGCGCCCGCCACCTTGGCGCGGACGACCTCGGCGAACCCGGGCAGGGTCGTCTCGGTCACCGGTAGGAGCTCGACCGTGCCCGCGGCGTGGAAGACCGAACGGACCGGCTCGCCGAGGTCCGCCAGCAGCGCGGCGAGAGCCTCGCGGTCGGCGACGTCGCAGCGGGCGAGCGTGACGCGGGTGCCGAGCGCTTCCAGCTCGGCGGCGAGTTCGGCGGCACCCGGCGCGTCGGGACCGCGGCGGCCGGTCAGCACCAGGTGCGCCGCGCCTTCGCCGGCGAGCCAGCGGGCGACGTGCGTGCCGAGCGCCCCGGTGCCGCCGGTGACGAGGATCGTGCCCTCGGGCCGCCACCGCGCCGGCCGGGCCTGCTCGCCCTTCCCCGCGGTGTGCAGCCGCCGGACCCGGACGCCGCCAGGCCGCACGGCCAGCTGGTCTTCGTCACCGCGCGCGGCCAGGATCCGGCCCAGCCGGCCGAGTTCGGCCGCGGTGGGTTCGGCGGTGAGGTCGACGAGACCGCCCCAGCGGTCGGCGTGCTCCAGTGCGAGAACGCGGCCGAGGCCCCAGAGCAGCGACTGCTCAATGCCGGGCAGCTCGTCCGCGGGCCCGGTGCGGACCGCGCCGCGGGTCAGCACCCACAGCGGCGCGCCGATCCCGGCGTCCCCGAGGGCCTGGGCCAGCACGAGCGTCAGGATCAGCCCGGCCGGGCTCTCCGGGAAGTCCGGGTGTGGCCGTTCGTCGGCGGCGAGCAGCGAGACCACGCCGTCGAACGGCCCGGTCAGGCGCTCGGCCAGCGCGGCCCGGTCGGCGTCCGTGACCAGGAGGGTCTCGACGTCGGCGGTGCGGGCGAGCGCGTCTACGACGTCCTGGCCGGAGCCGTCTTCGCCGCGCACGACCAGCCAGCGCCCGGACGGCGCCGCGGCGGGCAGGTCGGCGGGCTTCCAGGTGATGCCGTACCGCCAGGAGTCCACAGTGGACTCCATGGTCCGGCACCGCCGCCACTTCGCCAAGGCCGGGAGGACCTCGTCGAGCGGGGTGTCGACGGAGACGCCGAGGGTGCCCGCGAGGCCGGCCGGGTCGTCGCGGTCGACGACGTCCCAGAACCGCGCGTCGGCGGGCGCGACCCGGCCGCCGTGGCCGTCTTCGGTGCGCAGCCAGAAGCTTTCGCGCTGGAAGGCGTAGGTGGGCAGGTCGACGCGGCTCGCGCCGGGGAACGCCGGGGTCCAGTCGACCTCGACGCCGGCGCAGTGCGCTTCGCCCAGCGCCAGCTGGAACCGCGCGAGCCCGCCGTCGCCGCGGCGCAGGGTGCCCAGCGCGGTCGCGGTCTCGCCGATGGCCATCGTCAGCACCGGGTGCGGCGACGCCTCGACGAACGTGCCGAAGCCGCGCTCGGTCAGCGCGCGGACGGCGTCGTCGAGCAGCACGGTGCCGCGGAGGTTCGTGTACCAGTAGGTCGCGTCCAGCTCGGCGCCGTCGGCCCAGTCGCCGGTCACGGTGGAAAAGAAGCCGGTGTCGGCGGTCCGCGGGGCGATCGGGGCGAGCACGCTCAGGAGCTCGTCGCGGATCTCCTCGACCTGCGCGGAGTGCGACGCGTAGTCCACCGGGATCCGCTTGGCGCGGACGCCGTCGGCCTCGCACGCCGCGATCAGCGCGTCCAGGGCCCGGGGTTCGCCCGAGACCACCACCGCGGCCGGGCCGTTCACCGCCGCGATCGAGAGCCCGTCAGTCAGCAGCGCCTCGACGGTCGCCCGCGGGGCGGCCACGGAAACCATGCCGCCGCGCCCGGCCAGCGCCAGGATCGCCTTGCTGCGCAACGCGACCACACGAGCACCGTCCTCGAGGGACAGCGCGCCCGACACCACGGCGGCCGCGATCTCGCCCTGCGAGTGGCCCACGACCGCGTCCGGGACGACGCCGTACGATCGCCACAGCTCCGCCAGCGAGACCATGACGGCCCACAACGCGGGCTGCACGACGTCGACTCGCGCCAAAGCATCGGCGTCCGCGAGCACATCACGCAGCGACCAGTCCACAAAGGACGCCAGTGCCGAACCGCATTCGTCGAGGCGGGCCGCGAACACCGGCGCGGACTCCGCCAGCTCCAGCGCCATCCCGGCCCACTGCGAACCCTGCCCCGGGAACACCAGCGCGACCTTGCCCGGCTTCCCGGCGACCCCGGTTACCACGGCGTCGTCCGGCGCACCACCGGCGACCGCGGCGAGCCCGCGGAGAAGTTCGTCCCGGTCGTGCCCGACGACGACGGCCCGGTGCTCGAACCGCGACCGCGTCACGGCCAGCGAGTAGCCGACGTCAGCGATTCCGTCCACATCGGACAACCGGGCAGCCTGCGCGTGCAGGGCTTCCGCCGTGCGGCCGGAAAGCACCCACGGGACGACCGCGGGCACCGGAGCAGACTCGGAAACCTCGGCGGGCGGCGCGGCTTCGAGGATCGCGTGGGCGTTCGTGCCGCTGATGCCGAAGGACGACACCGCCGCCCGGCGCGGGTGGTCGCGCTCGGGCCACTCGACGTCCTCGGCGAGCAGCCGCAGCGTGCCGTCCGACCAGTCCACTTCGGATGTCGGGCGCTCGGCGTGCCGCGACTTCGGCAACGTCGAGTGCTGCAACGCCAGCACGGCCTTCATGACGCCGGCGACGCCCGCCGCGGCCTGGGTGTGCCCGATGTTCGACTTCACCGAACCCAGCCACAGCGGCTGTTCCGGCGACCGGCCGCGCCCGTAGGTCTCCAGCAGCGCCTGTGCCTCGATCGGGTCGCCGAGCGGTGTGCCGGTGCCGTGCGCCTCCATCAGGTCGACCTGGCTCGCCGCCACGCGGGCGTTGGCGAGCGCGTCGAGGATCACGCGCTCCTGCGACGGCCCGTTCGGCGCGCTCAGGCCGTTCGACGCGCCGTCGGAGTTGACCGCCGAGCCGCGCACGACCGCGAGCACCGGGTGCCCGTTGCGCTGGGCGTCGGAAAGCCGTTCCAGCACCAGCATCCCGGCGCCTTCGGCGGCCCCGAACCCGTCGGCGTCGGCTGAGAACGGCTTGCACCGCCCGTCCGGGGAAAGCGCTCGCTGCCGGCTGAGCTCGATGAGGATGCCCGGCGTCGCCATCACGGTGACGCCGCCGGCCAGCGCGAGCGAGCACTCGTCGCGGCGCAGCGCCTGTACCGCCCAGTGCAGGGCGACCAGCGACGACGAGCACGCGGTGTCGACGGTGACCGCGGGCCCCTCCAGGCCGAGGACGTAGGCGATCCGGCCGGAGGCGACGCTGGTGATCGTGCCGGTGAGCAGGTGCCCCTCGACCGACTCCGGCACCTTGTGCGAGCTCGGCACGTAGTTCTGCTGCATGGCCCCGACGAACACGCCGGTGCGGGACGACTTCAGCGTCCGCGGGTCGATGCCGCCGCGCTCGAGGGCCTCCCACGACGTCTCCAGCAGCAGCCGCTGCTGCGGGTCCATCGCCAGCGCCTCACGCGGGGAGATGCCGAAGAAGCCCGCGTCGAACCGGTCGGCGTCGTGCAGGAACGCGCCACCGCGCATGGAGAACGTGCCGGGCCGCGACGGGTCCGGGTCGTAGAGCGACGCGAGGTCCCAGTCCCGGCCGTCGGGCAGCTCACCGATGACGTCCTCGCCGTCGGTCACCAGCCGCCACAACGCTTCCGGGGTCTCGATCCCGCCCGGGAAGCGGCAGCCCATGCCGACGATCGCGATCGGCTCGGTGTCCCGCGCCTCGAAGTCCCGCAACCGCTGCTTGGCCTGGCGCAGGTCCGCGGTGGCCAGCTTCAGGTAGTCGCGAAGCTTGTCCTCGTTCGACATGTGCCGTCAACTCCGTGCCTTGTCCGCGCCGCCGGGGTGGCGGCGCCGGCCCGATCCCGTCTCAGGACAGGTCGAGCTCTCGATCGAGCAGTGCGAAGATCTCGTCGTCCGACGCGGCGTCGAGCGGGGCGTCCCCGGCTTCGGGGCCGCCGGCGTCGTCCGCGCCGTCCAGCCGGAACAGCAGGTCGCGCAGCCGGACCTTGACCCGGCCGTGCAGCGGCGGGCCGCCCGCGTCGGCGAACAGCGCCTGCTCCAGCCGGTCGAGCCCGGCGAGGACGTCGGAGTCCTCAGTGGACGGTTGCAGCGCCGTCAGCAGGTGCGCGGCCAGCGCGTCCGGGGTCGGGTAGTCGAAGACCAGGGTGGTGCGCAGCTTGAGCCCGGTCGCCTCGGCGAGCCGGTTGCGCAGCGCCACCGCCGTGAGCGACTCGAAGCCCAGCTCGCTGAAAGCGTTGTCACCGTTGATCGCCGTATCCCGGCCGAGTACCTCGGCGGTGTGGTCGAGGACCAGGTCCAGCACCAGTTCGGCGCGGGCAGGCTCGGGCAGCCCGGCCAGCCTCGCGGCCAACCCGGGACTGGTACGCGTGACCGGTTCGGTGTGCGGGGCCCGGACGTACTCCGCCGGCAGCGCCCCGAGGACGACGTTTTCGGCGGAGAAAACCGGCCGCCCCACGGTGTCGGTAGCCGCCACCGACACCGAGTCCGGGCCGGTCGCCCGCAGCCGGACCCGCAGCGCCGGCGCCCCGGCCGTGTGCAGGGCCAGCCCGCTCCACGACGACGCGAGCCAACCCTCGGACTCCGCGGCGGCGGGGAACAACGCGACCGCCTGGAGCGCGGAGTCCAGCAGCGCGGGGTGGACGCCGTAGCCGGCCCCGCCCCCGGCCTGCACCGGCAGTGCCACCTCGGCGAACAGCTCGCCGTCGAGCGACCAGGCGCCGGTGAGCCCGCCGAACTCGGGACCCAGCTCGATACCGTGTGCCCGCAAGCGGTCCCGGGCGATCCCGGCGTCCTCGGCGACGGCACCCGGCGGCGGCCACTCGACCGGCTCGGGTGTCGCCGCCGCGCCCGCGGTCTCGGCCATGATCCCGGTCGCGTGCCGCGTCCACGGCCCGCCCTGGGCGGCCCCGACCGAGTCCGGCCGGGCGAACACGCCGATCCGGCGCGCCCCGGCGTCGTCGACCGGGCCGATCCGCACCTGCAGGCAAAGCGCCTCTTCGGCGAAGACGACCGGCAGGTGCTGGGTGAGTTCTTCGATCCGCGCGCAGCCCAGTTCGGACGCCGCGTGCAGGATGAGTTCGACGAGCACGGCCGAGGGCAGCACGGTCCGGCCGAACACGGTGTGCCCGGCCAGCCACGGCTGCTGCGCGGCGGACAGCCGGCCGGTGAACAGCCAGCCGCCGTCCTCGGCGAGTTCGACCGCCGCGCCGAGCAGCGGGTGCCCGGCGGCGAGCAGGCCGGCGGCGGCGACCGTGGCGTCCGATCCGGACTCCGGCAGCGTCACCGGCTCGGCGCCGCCGGGGAAGGCCGCGGTCCAGTCGACGCTCACCCCGGACACGTAGGCCGCGGCGAGCGAGCCGAGGAATGAGCGCGGGCCGTCCTCGCGACGGCGGATCGAGCCGAGCACCACCGCGCGGCCGTCGAGCGTGTCGATCGTGTCCTGCACCGCGACCGTGAGCACCGGGTGCGGGCTGATCTCGGCGAAGACGCCAAGCCCCTGCTCGACGAGCCCGCGGGTGGCCTCGTCGAAGCGGACCGGGTTGCGCAGGTTCCGGAACCAGTAGCGGGCGTCGAGCACCGAGGTGTCGAGCGGGCCTTCGGTCACCGTCGAGTGGAACGGGACGGCGGTGGACGACGGCGCGAGCGGGGCGAGGTCGGCCAGCAGGCGGTCGCGGATGCCGTCGATGTGCCGCGAGTGCGCGGCCAGCCCGACCGGGATGCGCCGGGCCCGCACGCCTTCGGCGGTCAGATCGGCCAGGAGTTCTTCCACCGCAACGGAATCACCGGAGACGACGACCCACGACGGCGCGTTCACCGCCCCGATGTCGAGCCCGTCCCGGCCCGCCAGCCGCGACCGGACGTCGGCGACCGGCAGGGGGACGGAGATCATGTCGCCGCGGCCGGACAGCGTGGCCTGCGCCTGGCTCCACCGCGCGGCCACCCGCATCCCGTCCTGGTGGGACAGTGCGCCGGTCGCGCAGGCCGCGGCGACCTCGCCGAGGCTGTGCCCGACGACGGCGGCGGGCTCGACGCCGTGCGCGCGCCACAGCGCGGCCAGCGCCACCATCACCGCGAACAGCACCGGCTGCACGACGTCGGCACCATCGTCCAAAGTGGGCGCGCCGGGACGGCCGTGCAGGACGTCCACAATGGACCAGTCGGCGAACGCGGCGAGCGCGGCGTCGCAGCGCGCGATCTCCCCGGCGAACACCGGCGACCACTCCAGCAGGTCCAGCGCCATCCCCGGCCACTGCGAACCCTGGCCGGGGAAGACGAACACGACCCGCTCGGCCCGCCGGGCGCTGCCGCGCACGACGTCGGGCGGGTTCTGCCCGGCCGCGAGTGCCTCCAGCCCGCGCAGGCCGCCGTCGCGCCCGGCCGACAGCAGCACGGCCCGGTGCGCCCGGCCGGTGTCCTCGGCGGCGACCGAGCGCGCGAACGACTCGAACGGCGTGTCGGGGTGCTCGGCGAGGTACCGCGCGAGGCGGTGGGCCTTCGACCGCAGGCCCGCCTTGCTGTCGGCGGAGACGATCAGGGGCACGACGTCGTGACCACTGCCGGTGTGCTCGTGCTCGGTCGTCAGGGTCGGGGTGGCCACTCGATACCTCCGGGGTCGGGCTCAGGGAAGACGCACGGAGAACGGGTTCCGGAACACGTCGCCCGGGTCCCAGCGCGCCTTGACCCGCTGCAGCCGCGGGTAGTTGTGCTGGTGGTAGAGCTCGTGCCAGGCCAGCCCGGAGCGGTTCCACCGCTCGTCCTGCACGTCGAAGTCCGGGTTGTTCACGTAGGAGCCGTTGGTGCGCTCGTCGGGTACCGGCACGCCGCCGGTCCCGGCGTAGACGTCCGCGTAGAACTCGCGCAGCCACGCGAGGTGGCCCTCGGGCTGCTCGGAGGCGTCCCAGTGCGTGGAGTAGACGAGCTTGAGGATCGAGTCGCGCTGCGCGATCGCGGTGTCGGCGGGCGCCAGCGCGTTCATCTGGCCGCCGCAGCCGACGAACATCACGCCGGCGCGGTGGTTGCCGTAGTCCTCGCGCAGCAGGTGCCGGTAGATCTTGCCCGCCTGCTCGTCGGTGCAGCGCTTGCGCAGGTCGGCCGCCTTGATCTTGAAGCTCAGCGTGTGGTCGCCGCTGTCGGCGATGCCGCCCCACGACGTCGAGTGCAGCCACGGCAGCTCCTGGCGGCTGCTCAGCGCCGGGGCCACCCCGAGGTCCTCGCGGATCGCGGCCACGTAGTCGTCGAGCAGGCCGGCCGCGTTCGGGAGCGAGCTGTCGATCTGGGTCGACATGGCGACGAACTGCGACGCGCGCGTGCCGCACCAGAGTCCGCTGTAGAGGTCGTCGTAGGGCGAGCCGGGCGCGCTGTTGCGCTCGTACCAGTCGCCGTGGTTGCGCAGCAGGCGGGTGAACGCGGCTTCGTCGAGCATGTCCCACACCCAGACGTCCTGCTGCACGAGCAGCCGCGCGGGCGGGGTGGGCAGCAGCTGGGCCGGGGCGCCGGTCACGCCGGGGATCCGCAGCCAGTAGCGCGTGACCACGCCGAAGTTGCCGCCACCGCCGCCGGTGTGAGCCCACCACAGGTCGTGGTTCTCGTCGTCGGGGTCGCGGGTCGCGACCACCGCGCGGGCGGTGCCGCCGGCGTCGACCACGACGACCTCGACCGCGTACAGGTGGTCGGAGACGTAGCCGAACTTCCGCGACAGCGGGCCGTACCCGCCACCCGCGATGTGCCCGCCCAGGCCCACGCTCGGGCAGGAGCCGGCCGGGATGGTGACGCCCCAGCGCTTGTAGAGCGTCCGGTAGGCCTGGCCCACGGTCGCGCCCGGCTCGACGACGAAGGCGTCGCGCTCGGGGTCGAAGTCGATGCGGTTGAGCTCGGAGAGGTCGATGACCACCTGGACGTCCGCGGCGCCGACCATCTCCTCGACGCAGTGGCCGCCGCTGCGGACCGCGATCCGCCTGCCCTCGCGGACGGCGGTGCCGACCGCCTCCACCACCTCTTCAGTGGAGGTCGGGACGCGGACGTAATCGGGTTTGCCGACCCAGCGCTGATTCACCCCGCGCACGAGATCGGCGTACCGGGCGTCGTCCGGCAGAACTGTTACCGCACCCATCGATCGCCCTCATTCCCCAGTTTATTCATCGACGCCGAACACTACGGCGACGCCGCTGACCGCTCCAACCCCTAACCCCCCGGAACCGCTGCTCACCAGCCTCTTGCTTAGGGGCGCGCTAGGGGTTACCGGCCCGATCGGCCGCTGCTAACTTCAGACTGCGGAAATCTTTATTCTGCTAAATACAAGGGCGGGCAATCGTGGCCGAACTCCATTCATGGCACCCGATCGACGAGAACGCGGACGACAAGGAAGTAATCATCACGGTTGATTTCACGGTCACCGGGCGACCGGAAGCGGGGTTCGCCGAGCTCGCGACCCACCTCGAGACGCCCTACGGCGTGTGGGAGAGCCTGCCGCCCGCCGTCGGCGACGAAACCGGCATGAACGGCGACGACTACCTCGACCGGTGGACCACCGAGCTGCGGGAGAGCGGCGTCGAGGTCAAGGCGGTATTCGGCTACTGCGCCTCCAGCGTCTTCGCGCTGGCCATCGCCGACCGCGTCGGCACCTGGCAGGCGAAGCCCCAGGTGGTGCTGTTCGACCCGACCGCCGCGACCGGGTTCACCGTGCTGTACTACGGCTTCTTCCGCGTCGTGGACGCCCTCGCCGCGGTCCTGACCGACGACGAGGTCCGCGACGCGCACGCCGCCGGCGAGACCGCGCAGCAGACCCACGACGACCTCGAGACGCTCACGAAGGAGTTCGTGCGCATCTACCGCGAGGTCGGCGGCACCGCCTTCGAGCGCGTCGGCCTGGAAGCCGACCGCGCCGAGGAACTCGTCTCCTGGTTCAGCAGCTACATGACCTACCTCGTGGCCGCTTCGCAGCTGACCGTCCCCGCCGACCTGTCCGGGGTGGACGTCATCCGCTCGGCCGAGCTGCCCGGCGCGCTGGAGATCGGCGCGCGCGAAGTCCGCTTCGACATCGACCACTCCGGCCTGCTCAGCCAGCCGGAGGTCGCGCAGGCCGTCAGCGGCCTGCTCGCCTGACCGCCCCTTTTCTTCCGGAAATCCAGCAGGAGAGCTGATGCCGACGTCATCGACCGGTCTGGGCACCGGCACGGAAAGCCAAGCCGAAGCCGCGCTCGCCGGGCACCCCGGGATCGCGCGGGCCCGCGTGACCCGCGAACCCGGCACCGGGCGGCTCGTCGCCCACGTCGTGCCGCGGGACCCGGTCGCCGAGGACGGCGACGACCGCAAGCGCGTCGACGAGTGGCAGCTGATCTACGAATGGGTCTACGGCGAACTCCCCGAGTCCGGTGGGCTCGGGGAGAACTTCGTGGGCTGGCACAGCACCTACACCGGGCTGCCGATCGAGCTCGCGCAGATGCGGGAGTGGCGGGACGCGACGGTCGAGCGGATCAAGTCGCTGCGGCCCCGCCGGGTGCTGGAGATCGGCGTCGGCACCGGCCTGCTGATGGCCAAGCTCGCGCCCTCGTGCGAGGAGTACGTGGCCACGGACTTCTCCGCCACCGTCGTCGAGACGCTCACCGGCCAGGTCGCCGCGGACCCCGCGCTGGCCCACGTGACGCTGCACAACCGCGAGGCCAACGACTTCGCCGGGCTGCCGGACCAGCACTTCGACACCGTGGTGATCAACTCGGTCATCCAGTACTTCCCCGACATCGGCTACCTCGCGGACGTGCTGCGCCAGGCGGCCGCGCTGCTCGCGCCCGGCGGCGCGGTGTTCGTCGGCGACGTGCGGAACCTGCGGCTGCTGCGGGCCTTCCGGACCGCGGTGCTGGCCGACGAGATCGCCGCCGCGCCCGAGACGGCACGGGAGCTCGTCGAGAACAGCGTGCTGGAAGAGAAGGAACTGCTCGTCGACCCCGACTTCTTCCCGGCGCTGGCGGCGACGCTGCCCGGGATCGCGGCGGCGGACGTCCGGCTCAAGCGGGCCCACCACCACAACGAGCTGAGCCGGCACCGCTACGACGCCGTGCTGCGCAAGGAACCCGCGGAGCCGATCGAGCCGGCGCTGACCGCGGCCTGGGACCCGGGTGCGCTGGAAACGCTGCTGAGCGACGTCCGGCCGGCGTCCGCGCGGATCACCGGCGTGCCGAACGGCCGGGTCGCGCGCGAGCTGGCCGAGCTGGCGAAGCTCGACACCGGCCGGACGCCCGCCGCGGTCACCGCGCCGGACCCGGAAGACCTCCACGAGATCGGCAGGCGGCGCGGCTACCAGGCCGCGGTGACCTGGTCCGCCGAAGGCCCCGGCCTGGTCGACGTCGTCTACACCCGCGACGGCGACGCAGTGGTCGTGCCCGCTTCGGCCGCCACCCCGGGACTGCCCTTCACCGCCTACGCGAACGCGCCTTCACGCGCGGCGAAGACGAGCTCGTTCGTCGCCGAGCTGCGCGCCTACCTCGCCGCGCGGCTGCCCGCCGAGGCGATCCCGCACGCCTTCACCACCGTCGAAGACCTCCCCGAAGGGACCGGACATGCCGACCACTGAGGGCACGCGGATCCCCGCGACCCGCAAGGAAGAAGGCCTCTGGCTGCTGGAGCGGCTGGTCCCCGGCGAGGGCGTGAACAACGTGCCGGGCGTCGCGCTCCGGGTCGCGGGCCGGCTCGACCGGGCCGTGCTGCAGGAAGCCGTCGCGCGGATCGTGCGCCGGTACGACGCGCTGCGGACCGTCTTCCACGCCGACGACACCAAGCTGACCAAGGAGGTGCTGCCGGCCATCCCGCTCCGCCTGGAGGGCGAGGACAGCACCGACGTCGACGCCGGCCTGCGCGAGCTGATCACGCGGCCCTTCGCGCTCGACGGCTCCCCGCTGCTGCGCGTCGGCCTCTACCACGGCCCGGAGCACGACTCCGTCGGCGTGGCCGTGCACCACCTGATCTTCGACGGCACCTCGATGTCGATCTTCCTGGAAGAGCTGGCGGCCGCGTACGACGCCGTGCTCGCCGGGGACCTCCCCGACGCCAGCGAGCCCGTCCCGCTCTGGCCGGAGTCCGAGCCGAAGCCGGCCAGCCTCGCGTTCTGGCGCGAGCACCTGCGCGACTTCGACGCGAGCGGCCTCGAACTGTGGTGCGGCGGCCAGGAAAGCGCCCAGCCGACCCTGCGCGGCGAGCAGCTGGTCCGCGCGTTCTCGCCCGCGGCGAAGGACGTCGTCACCGCGCTGCAGAAGGACCTCAAGGCACCCGACGTCGTCCTGCTGCTGGCCGCCTACTACCTGCTGCTGCACGCCCACGGCGCCGGCCCCGACCTCGCCGTCGGCTTCCCGGTGAACGTCCGCAGCCAGCAGGCGCAGCGCGCGATCGGCTACCACGTCAACATCGTCCCGCTGCGCGTCCGCATCGACCCGGCCGAGACGTTCCGGGCGTTCAGCCGCCGGGTGCGCGACCTGTTCTTCGAGGCGATCGCGCACGCGGACGTGCCGATGGACGTCCTGCTGCCCGAGGTCGAGCGCGCCGATTCCTCCTGGCGCACCACGATGTTCCGGCACGTGTTCAACTACCTGCCCTTCGGCGGGCGGGCGGCCACGAGCATCGGCGGCGCGCCCGCCGAAGTCGCCGAGATCGACCCGGGGCACAGCAAGTTCGACCTCGAGTTCGTCATCCTGCCGTCAGCGGACGAGAGCCGCGTCAAGGCGGTGTACGGGGCCGAGGTGCTCGGCGGCGACGACGTCGCCCTGCTGCTGGAGCGCTACGACGCCCTGCTCGTGGCGGCGGCGAGCGCGCCGGACCGGCCGCTGGGCGAGCTGGACGCCTGGGGCGCGACCGACCGCCGCGTGCTGGACGCCGTCGCGAAACCGGCGTCCCCGGACACCGCGCTCACCGCGATCGCGCGCCAGGTGCGGGAAAACCCCGGCGCGCCCGCGCTCGTCACCGACGAGGGCACGACGTCCTACCGCGAACTCTGGCGGGCCGCCTCGGCGGTCACGACCCTGCTCGCCGACGCCGGGACCGGCGCGGGCGACCAGGTCGCCGTGGTCGCCCCGCGCGGGCCCGGGCTCGCGGCCGCGGTGCTCGGCGGCTGGCTGGCCGGCGCCACCGTGACCACCGTGGACCCCGGCCAGGACAACGTCGCCGAAGCCGTGTCGACCGCGAAACTCGTGCTGGGCGCGGCGGAAACCGCGCCGCACGCCTCGATCCCGTGGCGGCCGATCTCGTACGCGGTCACCGTCGCCGTCGAGCCGGACGCCGCGGGGGTGGCCCCGGACACCCCGGCGCTGATCGGCGTGACCCACCGGGAACTCGCCGCGTCCGCCCGGCACAGCGCGGCCCTCGTGCCGCCGGGCCGCCCGGTGCTGTGGCTGACCTCCCCGGCCGCCGGTGCGGCCGTCGCCGAGCTGCTGCTGGCCCTGACCACCGGCGCCCCGCTGGTCGTGGCGCCCGACGCGGCCCGCACCGACGGCCGCCTGCTCGCCGAACTCCTCACCCGCCACGACGTCGGCGTCGTGCACGCCACCCCGGCCGTCTGGTCGCGCGTGGTCGAGCACCTCGGCGAGGCCGTCGGCGGCCGGACCGCGCTGATCGGCGCCGAACCCGCGCCCGCCCCGCTCGTGCGCACCCTGCGCGCGCTCGGGGCCGACGTGCACACGGTGTTTTCCGGCGCCGGTCGCTGGGTGCTCGGCGACGGCATGCCGGTCGCGGGCCTCGAAGCCGACGTCGTCGCGCCGGACGGGCGGCAGCTGCCCCTGGGCGTCCGCGGCGAACTCCGGCTGGACGGCATCGACACGGGCGTGCTCGCGCACTGGCGCACCGACGGGTCCCTGCACGTCCACGGCCCGCGCGAGCGCCAGCTGTCCCTCGGCGGCACCCGCGTCGACCTGGCGACCGTGGAGGACGCCCTGACCGCGTACACCGACGTCGTCGCGGCCGCCGTCACCGCGCGGGTCACCGACGGCGGGACCGAGCTGGTCGCCGTGGTGCAGGCGCCGGACAAGCCGCAGCTGGCCGCCGACCTGGCCCGGCACGCCGAGACGGCCCTGCCGCCGCGGGCCCGCCCGGCCTGGTACCTGCGGGTCGACGCGCTGCCCGAGACCGCCGTCCACACGGTGGACCGGGCGGCGGTCGCCGAGCTGGCCGCCACCGCGGGCCCGGCCGCCGAAGTGCCCGCCGAGGCCGTCACGGACCCGACGACCACCGCCGTCATGGCGTTGTTCGCGAAGCTGCTCAAGCGCACCGACGTCACCGAGGACACGAACTTCTTCGCCAGCGGCGGGCATTCGCTGCTGGCCGCCCAGCTCGTCCAGTCGATCCAGAAGCAGACCGGGGTCCGGCTGAAGCTGTCCGCCGCCTTCTCCCACCCGACGCCGGCCGCGCTGGCGGAGCTGATCACCGAACGCGGGAGCACCCGATGACGACGTCCTTCAACCCGGAGCCCCGGCCGTTCGAGCGGGCCGAGACCATGCACGGCCTGTTCGAGTGGTGCGCCGAGCGCTGGCCGGGCCGCACCGCGCTGCACCACCAGGGCCGGGACATCTCTTATCGCGAGCTGGCGGAGACGGCCGACGCGTACGCGGCCGAACTGCAGGCGCGCGGTGTCGAGCGCGGCTCGATCGTGCCGGTGCTGCTGCCCCGCTCCCCCGAGCTGTTCGCGACGCTGCTGGCCG
Organism: Amycolatopsis lexingtonensis; assembly: GCF_014873755.1. Classification (NCBI taxonomy): domain Bacteria; kingdom Bacillati; phylum Actinomycetota; class Actinomycetes; order Pseudonocardiales; family Pseudonocardiaceae; genus Amycolatopsis; species Amycolatopsis lexingtonensis. Next base: position 10,030,994 of record NZ_JADBEG010000001.1, on the reverse strand, counting down.
TGCTCAAGTGCGGCGCCGCCTACGCCGCGCTGGACCTGCGCTGGCCGCGGACCCGGCTCGCCGAGCTGATCGAGCACCTCGGCGGTCCGGTGGTCGCCGCCGAGCGCGGGACCGAGTGGCCGTCGGCGTGGGCGCCGCCATCGCAGCCGATTCTCGGCGCCCGCCCGGCCGCGGTCGAGGTTGGCGCCGACGACGCCTGCGCCGTGTTCTTCACCTCGGGGACCACCGGGACGCCGAAGGGCGTGGTGACCGCGCACCGCGGCAACGTGCGGCTCTTCGACGACTGGCTCTTCACCCCGTTGGACTCCGGCGCCGTGATGCCGCAGGCGCTCGCGGCGACGTGGGACGCCTTCGGCCTGGACTCCTGGGGCGTGCTGTTCAACGGCGGCACCCTGGTGCTGCTGGAAGACACCCTGGAACTGGCGACGAAGCTGCGTGACCTGGTCGCGATCCACGGCGTCACCACGATCTTCCCGCCCACCGCGGTGTTCCACAGCATGGTCGACAACGACCTCGACGCCTTCGCCGGCCTGCGGGCCGTGGGGACCGGCGGCGAGAAGCTCTCGGCCCGGCACGCGGCCCGGTTCCTCGAGGCGTACCCGGACATCCCGCTGTACAACATGTACGGCCCGGTCGAGTCGAGCGTGGCGGCCACGTGTCACCGCGTCCGGCCCGAGGACCGCACCGAGGTGCCGCTCGGCGTCCCGTTCCCCAACACCCAGGCGTACATCCTCGACGGCGACCGCCGGTGCGACGTCGGCGAGAGCGGCGAGATCTGCTTGGGTGGCAAGGGGTTGGCGCTCGGGTACTTCGAGGACACCGAACTGACCGCGCGGAAGTTCGTCGAGATCGCCCTGCCGTCCGGGCCGGAACGCGTCTACCGCACCGGTGACCTCGGCCGCTGGACCGCCGACGGGCTGCTGCGCTTCGAAGGCCGCGCGGACCGCCAGGTCAAGATCCGCGGGCACCGCATCGAACTCGACGACGTCGAGCACAACGCCGGCCGCGTGCCGGGGGTCGGCGCCTGCGCGGTGGTGCCGGTGACCGGCGCGGACGGCGCGTACGAGGACCTGTGCCTGTTCTACACCGGTTCCGGCGACGACACGCCGGGAGAGGAAGAGCTGCGGACCCGGCTGGCCGAGCGGCTGCCGGGGTACCTGGTGCCCGCCCTCGTGCAGCGCCTGGAGCGGCTGCCCGTGCTGGAGGACCGGAAGCTGGACCGCCGCGCGCTGGCCGAGCTGGCGGCGAGCCGCAGGGCCGAATCGGGGGCACCGGTGGCGGAAGACCTTTCGGACACCGAAGCCACGGTCGCGCGGATCCTGCGCGAAATCATCGGCGTGCCCACGATCGCCACCGACGTCTCGTTCTTCCGGCAGGGCGGCAACTCGCTGTCCGCCGCCCAGCTGTGCTCCCGGATCAGCCGGGACCTCGGCGTCAAGCTGCGGATCTCCCAGGTGTTCGAGGCGCCGACCGTGCGGGGCGTGGCCGGGCTGATCACCGCCGGAAAGCCGTAGGAGGAAAGCCATGCCGGTCCAGACGGCCGAGGACATGACCACCCAGATGCGGGTGCTGTGGACCCTCGGCGAACTCGGCGATCCCCTGGCGCTGCTGCTGCGCGGCCCGGAGGATCCCTACCCGCTCTACGAAAAGATCCGCGCGAAGGGGCCGCTGCACCGCAGCGAACTCGGCGCCTGGACGACGGTCGACCACGCGACGGCCACGAAGGTGCTGCGCGACCGGCGGTTCGGGGTGCTCAAGTCCGACGGCAAGCCGATCAGCCCGGTGATCACGACGTTCGACAACTCGATGCTGGGCGCCGACGGCGCCGACCACGCGCGGCTGCGCAAGCTGGCCACGCCGTTCCTGAGCCCCAAGGCGATCCTCGGCTTCCGCGACCGCCTGACGGCGATCTGCCACGAGCTGCTGGACCGGGTGGACACGAGCCGGGAGTTCGACCTCATGGCGTCGTTCGCCGACCTCATCCCGGTGACGGTCGTGGCGGCCATCTTCGACATCCCCGAGCCGTTCCTGAGCCGCTACCTCGAGCACGGCCCGAAGTTCGGCACGATCTTCGACGAGATCACGTCGGCGGAGCACATCGCGAGCGTGCAGCGGTCGCTGGACGAGCTGGACGCGCTGTTCACCGAGCTGATGGAAATGCGCCTGGCCCACCCGGGCGACGACGCGGTCAGCAAGCTCCTCACCGCCCGCGCCGAGGACCGGCTCACGACGCACGAACTGGTGTCGATGTGCCAGCTGCTGACGCTCGCGGGCGCGGAGTCGACGGTGAACCTGATCGGCGTCGGCGTCAAGACGATGCTGGAACGCCGTGACCAGTGGGACAAGCTGGTGGCGGACCCCGAGCTGGCCCCGCAGGCGGCGCAGGAGTCGCTGCGGTTCGAGGCGCCGGTCCAGCAGTCCAGCCGGGTGTCCACAGTGGACGTCGAGATCGGGGACACGGTGATCCCGGCCGACACGGCGGTGGTGGTCCTGACGGCGGGCTGCAACCGCGACCCGGCCGTGTGGGCTTCCCCGGACGTCTTCGACATCACCCGCCCGACCACCCCGGACAACCTGTCCTTCTCGGGCGGCTCCCACTACTGCCTGGGCGCGCCGCTGGCCCGCCTGGAGGCGGACGTGGCGTTCCGGGTCCTGGCCACGCGCTTGCCGGAACTGCGCCAGACGGGCCCGGCCGACCGCCGGCGCTCGGCGATCATCCGAGGCCTCCGCCACCTACCGGTGACGAACGGCTGACGATCCCTTCCCGGACGGCCGGCACCCCAACCAGGGTGCCGGCCGTTCGCTTTGCCTTGCGCACAAATACGAAACGGCCGGTGCCCCCAACGGGAGCACCGGCCGTTCCGTCCTACCGGGTCAGTTCACCGCGACCTGAGTGCTCAGCGGCAGCGAAGCCGAAGACGAGCCCGCCTTCACCGACCGCGTCCCACCGCCGCGCTTCCACGCCTTCGCCGCCGAGTCCCAGTAGCTCAGCTGGCGCGGGTCCACGTGGATCGTCAGCGTCCGGTACGCCCCCGCCGTCAACGTCACCTTCGCGTACCCGCCCAGCGCCGTCGGCGCCTGCGGGGCCGTCACCAGCGGGCTCGGGCCGAGGAACACCTGCGCCACCTCGGTGCCCGTCCGGGTTCCCGTGTTCCGCACCGTCACCCGCACGTCCAGACCGCCGTCCGACGCGTTGGTGGCCGTCAGGCCGCTGTAGGCGAACGACGTGTACGAAAGCCCGTAGCCGAACGGGAAGAGCGGGGTCATCTTCTTGTCCGCGTACCAGCGGTAGCCGATGTCGACGCCCTCGGTGTACTTCACCTGGCCGTCCTGGCCCGGGTACAGGCCCGCGCCGCCGCTGACGAGCGTGTGGGCCTCGTCCACCGGGAACGTCTGGGTCAGCTTGCCCTGCGGGTTGGCGTCGCCGTAGAGCAGCGCCGTCGTCGCTTCGGCGCCCTTCTGGCCCGGGTACCACATCTCCAGCACCGCGGCCGTCTTCGCGAGCCACGGCATCTTCACCGCGGACGCCGTGTTCAGCACCACCACCGTGCGCGGGTTGGCCGTGGCGACCGCGTCGATCAGCTCGTCCTGGTAGCCCGGCAGCGAGAGGTCGGGCCGGTCGAGGCCTTCGGAGCTGTCGTCGTAGGCGAACACGATCGGCGTGGTGGCCGCCTTGGCCGCCGCCACCGCCTCGGCGATCTTGGTCTGGGCCGCGGCCGGGGTGAGCCAGTGCAGGTTCACCTGCAGCGGCTTGACGAAGTCCGCGAAACCGTAGAGCAGCAGCGAGTGCTGGCCCGCGGTGAGGTGCACGGTGATGCCGGTGTAGCCGGTCGCGATCGAATCGCCGAACAGGCCGCTCGCGACGCCGTCGACCTGGAGGAAGCCGCCACCGCCGGTGGCCTGCAGCTGGATGCTGTAGTCGCCTTCGGTCGGCGCGGTGATCGTGCCGTTGTAGAACACGCCTTCCGAGCCGGCGGGCAGCCCGCCGCCCTGGGTGTACGCCGGGGACAGCGCGTCCGCCGGGACGGCCTCGCCCGCCGGGTCGTAGCCCGGGGTGTACGTCGTCGCGCTGCCCGCGCGCTGCTTGATCACGTCCAGCGGGCTGGCCGGCGTGGCCGACGGGAGCACGTGGGAGCTGCCGCCGCCGTTGAGCTTCGGCGTCTTCGCGTTGTAGCCGATCACCGCGACGCTGCCCGAGCGCGTGGTGCTCAGCGGCAGGGCCGCCTTTTCGTTCCGTAGCAGGACCGCGCCCGCCTGGGCGACGTCCTGCGCGGTCGCCGTCAGCCCGGCCAGGTCGCGCGACGGGCGCGCCGGGTTGTCGAGCAGGTGGAACCGGTCCATCTGCCCGAGGATGCGCGCCACCGCGGTGTCCAAAGCGGACTGCGGGATCTTTCCTTCGCTGATCGCGGTCTTGAGCTGGTCGCCGAAGTACGTACCGTCCGGCATCTCCTGGTCCAGGCCCTTGGGCAGGGACTCGGGCGTCAGCGACATCCGCCAGTCCGACATCACCCAGCCCTTGAACGCCAGCTGCTCCCGCAGGATCCCGGTCAGCAGGTCGCCGTTCGCGCACGCGGACGGCCCGTTGAAGTTGTTGTACGAGCACATCACCGCGCCGGCGCCGGCCTTCACCGCCGCCTCGAACCCGGGCAGCTCGACCTCGTGCAGCGTCTGGTCGTCCATCTGGACGTTGATCGTCTGCCGGTCGTTCTCCTGGTTGTTGCCGGCGAGGTGCTTGACCACCGGGATGGTGCCCTGGCCCGCGATGCCCTTGACCTCCGCGGCGGCGATCCGCGACGTCAGCAGCGGGTCCTCGCTGAAGGTCTCGAAGTTGCGCCCGCCGTAGGGGATCCGGATGGTGTTGACCATCGGGGACAGCAGCGCGTCGGTGCCCAGCGCCCGGGCTTCGCGGCCGACGCCGGCGCCGTACCGCGTCGCGAGCGATTCGTCGAAACTGGACGCGAGCGAAACCGGCGCCGGCATCACGACCGACGGCTTGTCGACGCGCACCCCGGCCGAGCCGTCCGCCAGCCGCAGCGACGGGATGCCGAGGCGCGGCACGCCCGGCACGTACCCGGCTTCGCCGACGCTGTTCGGGTCGGTACCGCCGTGCACCAGGGAAAGCTTCTCGTCGAGCGTCAGTTCGCCGACGATGTCGCGCACCCGCGGCGAAAACTTCGCGGCCGGGTCGGCCGCGGCACCGGCCGCCGCCAGGCCGGACGTGAGGAGCACGCCGGCCACGACGACCGCCACCGTGCGCGACCGCGGCCGCGCACGAAGAAGATCATTACGCATAGTCACCCCAGAAACCCGCGAAAGGGTCGCCCCTCCCGCTTGTTGGTCCAATTGAGGACCAACCTAGGTGACTACTGCACGGACCGTAACCCCTGTCTTGACCAGGGCCTTCACCGGTTCAGAGCGGCTACCGGACGAACTCCCGGTTAATTCCGGCTGACGTCCAAACTGGCTTCGCCACCGCGGATCTCCCCGAGGTGCAGGTGGTACCCGAGGAAATCGATGTCGACGCCCTGGAAGAGGGACACGCTGATCCCGTTCGACAGCAGGGTCACGGAATTGTTGTCGACCTTCTGCACTTCCAGTTCCTGCCCGCCGAGGTCGACTTTGCCACCACTGGTGAGGTTGAAATGACACGACCGATCCGCGCACCCCAGATCGATCAAATGGTCACAACCGGCCACCGAAAAAGCAGTGACGAGAGCGAACAGGCACACCACGATCCCACGACGCATTTCGATCCCCCGGTATCAGTTTTCTAGTGAGCTGATGGCAGGACGCACGGAATGAGGATGGTGATTTCGGTCGGGCCGCCGGCCGGGCTGTCGATTTCGACGACGCCGTCGAACGCCGCGACCCGCCGCTGGACCCCGAGGAGCCCGCTGCCGCGGCTGAAGTCGGCCCCGCCCTTGCCGTCGTCGGCGACGACGACCTTCAGCGCGCCCGGCCGGTAGGTGACGCCGACCCGCACGCGCTTGGCCGCCGCGTGCTTGGCCGCGTTGGCCAGCAGCTCGGCGACGGAGAAGTAGACCGCCGACTCCAAAGCCGCGTCCGGCCGGCCGACCAGGCCGACCTCGACGTCGGTGGGCACCGGCGCGTCCATCACGAGGTCCTCAAGGGCCGCGCCGAGCCCGCGGTCGGCGAGCATCGGCGGCTGGATGCCGTGCACCAGCCCGCGCAGCTCGCGCAGGGCGGCCGCGGACAGGTCCCGCGCGCCCGCCAGCTGGCGGCGGACCTCGTCGAGGTCGGTGTCGAGCAGCATCTCGGCGGTGCTGAGCGACATGCCGATCGCGATCAGCCGCGCCTGGGCGCCGTCGTGCAGGTCGCGCTCGATCCGCCGCAGCTCCGCGGCCTGCGCGTCGATGGCCGCGGCCCGCGTCGCGAACAGCCGCTCGACCCGCCGGGCCAGCAGCGCGCGCTCGTCGGGCGCCAGCAGCCACCTCGTCCAGGCCTCGTGCAGGCTGACCGCGCCGGGCGCGGCCACCAGGCCCAGCACCAGCAGCGCGAGCCCGGCGACGGCGGTTCCGGCGACCCCGGCCGGGGTGTCCATCGGCAGCGGGAAGTACCACTCGCCGGTCGCCAGGTGGGGCGCGGTCAGCGGCGAGACCAGCAGGAACGCCCCGAACGCGGCGAGCGCGACCGGCAGGGCCGCCAGCAGCCCGCCGGTCAGCGGGTTGACCACCAGCCAGCACAGGTCGCGCCAGGTGGCCGGGTCGGTGAAGAACCAGCGGCCGCGGCGCTGGGCCAGGGAGATCCAGCGGGACTTGTGGAAGTCGTAGCCGTTCCAGTACCAGCCGTTTTCGGTGCGTTCCAGCGCCGGCAACGGGAGGTACGGCGATTCGATCGCGCGGCCGTAGAGCGCCGGCGCGCTTTTCCGGGAAAGGGCGGGCAGCACCCGGCACGCGGGAATGGCGACCACCACGGTCAGCCCCGCCGCGGCGACGTATTCCGGCAGCCAGATCACCGCGGGCAACGTGAGAACGCACACCTGCGCGGCCGCGAACAGCACGAAAACGAGCAGCCGCGCCATTCCGGCGAAGCCGCGCCGGACGGCCGACGCGCTCCGCTGGGGAATCGTCGACATCGGCAGATCATACTCTCCGCGGGAGAGTGTTCCCGGTCGGCTCATCTCGCCCCCCATCCGCCTCCGGGCGGCCCGGCGGGGTCCGCTCGCACTCGAGGTCGTCCCAGTCTGGGGCGCCCCGGGGAACGGGACAATCGGCTTAGGCCACACATAGGGGTATAGCCAGCCCTACCCCTATGTTCGGTCTAACAGGCTCACGCCGACCAGCATCGCGACACTACCGTTGTCAACGCAAGCGGCGCCACGACTCAAGCGAATGGCACCGGAAACGCGACCGAACTCGCGATGACCCAGGAGCAGCAATGAACGAAGCCGGCATCCAGCGCACCCAAGCGGGCACGCAGTCCCACGCGGAACCCCGGAACCCGCGGCTGGCGCTGTTCGCTTCCGCCGCATTCGACCTGATCGTCCCCCTCGCCGTCTACTACATCCTGCGCCAGAACGGTGTCCCGCTGTTGACCGCGGCGATCATCGGTGGCATCGTCCCGGTGGTCCGCACCGTGTACGTCTTCGCCCGGTACCGCAAGATCGACGGGCTCGGCCTCTTCATGGTGACGATGATGGTCATCGGCACCGCGGTTTCCCTGATTTCCGGCGACGCCCGGTTCTTCTTCGCCAAGGACGGCTGGCTCACCGCCATGTTCGGCATCTGGATGCTGATCACGCTGTTCTTCGAAAAGCCGTTCTTCCTGCACGCCGGGGTCAGCATCGCCCGCACCAAGCGGGGCGGCGCCGGCGCGGAGGTCTGGGAGCGCCGCTGGGACACCGAGCCCAAGATGCGCCACGGGCTGCGCCTGCTGACGGTGGTCTTCGGCGTCGGCATGATCGTCGACGCGGTCGTCCGCGTCGTGCTCGCCTACTCCCTGCCGCTCGACGACATCAACCTGGTGACGACCGTGCAGTGGATCGTGGTCCTCGGCGGGCTCATCGGCTTCATGGCCTACTACACCCGCAAGCACGACCTGCGTGCCTGAGGGCCCCCGGCCGACCACCGCACTCCGAGGAGCTTTCCCATGGCACACATCGCGCTGCTGAACATCCCCGCGTACGGGCACGTCATGCCGACGCTGGACGTGGCCGCCGAGCTGGTCCGCCGCGGTCACCGCGTCACCTACGCCACCACGGACCAGTTCGCCGACCTCGTGGCGCCGACGGGGGCCCGGGTCCTGCGCTACGAATCGTCCTTGACGCCGAAGCCGCGCACCGAGGACCCGCCCGCCGACTTCGCCGCCTGGCTGCCGCTGGTGCTGGTCATGGAGAGCACCGCGACCATCCCGGTGTTCGAAGCGGCCTTCGCCGGCGACGTGCCGGACCTGATCCTGTACGACCGCACGGTTTACGCGACCGGGCGGGTGCTCGCCGCGAAGTGGGGCGTGCCCGCGGTGGAGCTGTTCCCGTCCTTCGCCTACAACGACGAGTGGTCGCTGGCGAAGTTCCTCGGGGAGGAAAACGGTTTCAGCGAGGACCACCCGGCGCGCGTGGCCTTCCGCGAGAAGATCGCGGAACTGACCGCGGCGCACGGCGTCCCGGAGATCACCCCCGCCGACTTCGCCATCGGCCGCGAGGAGTTCGCGCTCGCGTTCGTGGCGAAGGAGTTCCAGTACCACGGCGAAACCTTCGACGACCACTTCGCGTTCGTCGGCCCGTGCCTGGGCGACCGGGCGTTCCAGGGCGACTGGCAGCCGCCGTCCGACGGGAAGCCCGTGCTCCTGGTTTCCCTCGGCACGGCGTTCAACGACCGCCCGGACTTCTTCCGCGCCGTCGTGACGGCGTTCACCGGCGAGAACTGGCACGTCGTGCTGTCGATCGGCACGCTCGACCCGGCGGAGCTGGGCGAGCTGCCGCCGAACTTCGAGGCGCACGCCCAGGTGCCGCAACTGGCGGTGCTGAAGCACGCTTCGGCCTTCATCACCCACTCCGGCATGGGCGGGACGATGGAGGCGCTCTACTTCGACACCCCGATGGTGTCGCTGCCGCAGAGCGTCGAGCAGGCCGCCGTCGCCCAGCGCGTCGCGGAACTCGGCCTCGGCACCAGCCTCGCCGGCCAGGAGCCCACTCCGGAGCTGCTGCGCGAAGCCGTGCGCACCACGGCGGCCGACGAGCGGATCGACGCCGCGGTCGCGGCGATGAGCGCGAAGGTGCGCGCCGCCGGCGGTGCCGTCCGGGCGGCCGACGAGCTCGAACGGCACCTCAAGCGCGTTTCCTGACCCGCTGGTTCGTTTTCCGGACCAGCCGCCAGTGGGGAAGGGCCGAGGTTGTCCCCCAGCACCACGGCCCTTCCTCACCCCCGTCTGCCCTTTCGACCCTGATTTCCCTGGAGGACCAGCGTGCAGGACGCTGTGGTGGTGCGGGACCTCGTGAAGAGGTACCCGAAAGCAGAACGGCCTGCGGTCGACGGCCTCGGTTTCACGATCGCCGCGGGCGAGGTCTTCGGCCTGCTGGGCCCCAACGGCGCGGGCAAGACGACGACGGTCAGCATGCTGACCACCCGCGCGCTGCCGACGTCCGGCCGGGCCGAGGTGGCCGGCATCGACGTCGTCAAGCACGCGACCGCGGCCCGCCAGGTGCTGGCCGTGGTGCCGCAGCGCAACAACCTCGACCAGTCGCTGACGGTGCGGCAGAACCTGCTGTTCCACGCCGCCTACCACGGCATGGGCCGCGCGCAGCGGCACCGCCGGGCGGACGAGCTGATCGAGTGGATGGGCCTCGGCCCGCGCGCGAAGGCCCGGGTGGACGAGATGTCCGGCGGCCAGGCCCAGCGCGTGATGATCGCCCGGGCCCTGATGCACCGGCCGAAGGTGATGTTCCTCGACGAGCCGGCGACCGGCCTGGACCCGCAGTCGCGGCTGTTCGTGCACGAGCGCGTCGCCGAGCTGACGGCCGAGGGCGTCACCGTCGTCGTCACGACGCACGACATGGAGGAGGCGGCCAAGCTGTGCGACCGGGTCGGCATCGTCGACCACGGCAAGCTGCTGGCCCTCGACACCACCGAAGCGCTGACCCGGTCGCTGCCGGGCAACACGACGCTCACCGTGGGCGTCAAGGTGGCCGACGCGCCCGCCGAAGCCGTCGCCAAGGAGCTGGAGCTGGTGCCCGCCGTCGTCCGGGTCGAGCGGCTCGCCGCGACCGGCCGGGCCGCCGACGACGAAAACGCTGTCCAGTTCCGCCTCTACACCGAAGCGGAGCCGGCGTCGCTGCTGCCCGGCGTGCTGGCCGTGCTGGGCCGCGAACGGTGCGAAGTCACCGGGATCTCGTTCGGCAAGCCGACCCTCGAAGACGTGTTCATCTCCATCACCGGACGGGACCTCCGATGACCGCCACGACGCTCACCCCGCCGCCCGGCCTCGGCACCGGAACCGGCCAAGACGCCAACCCCGGCCAGGCCCGCGCGTTCTTCGCCGTGCTCGGCCGCGACGTCTTCGTCACCGGGCGCGAGCTGCTGCCGTTCCTGGCGCAGATGCTGATCCAGCCGCTGTTCCTGCTGTTCATCTTCGGCAAGGTGCTCTCGCAGATCGGCTACGCGGGCGCGGGCTACGCCCAGATCTTGCTGCCCGGCATGGTCGCGATGAACGCGTTCACCGGGGCGCTGCAGAACACCGCGCTCCCGCTGGTGCTGGACTTCTCGGTGACCAGGGAGATCGAGGACCGGCTGCTGGCGCCGCTGTCGATCCGCCTGGTGGCGGTGGAGAAGATGCTGTTCGGCGCGATCCGCGGCGTCATCGCCGGCCTGGTGATGATCCCGATCGGCCTGCTCATCCTCGACGGCGTCAGCTGGGACCCCGCGGCCCTGCCGGGCGTCGCCGGCGTGGTCGCCCTGGGTTCGCTGGCCGGCGCGGCGGTGGGCATGGTGCTCGGCACGATCGTCCCGCCCCGGCACATCAACCTCGTCTTCACCATCCTGCTGGTCCCCCTGATCTTCACCGGCTCCGGCCAGTTCCCGTGGCTCAGCCTGTCCGGTTTGCGGTGGTTCCAGGTGATCTGCGCGGCGAATCCCCTGACTTACGTGTCGGAAGCACTGCGCCGGCTGGTGATGCCGACCCAGGTCCAGTCGATCCCGCTGTGGATCTCCGTGCTGGTCATGGTGGTCGCGACGGTGATCTTCGGGATCTTCGGGATCCGCGGCTTCCTGAAGCGCGCCCTGGACTGACGCGGGGTAACCGGGCGGGTGCGGCGACGGTACGGTTGGACCACCCAGCCCCGGCCCCGCCCGGCCCGGAAACCCAGGAGCGGTTCGTGCGCGTTGTCCTCGCGGAGGATCTCTACCTGCTTCGAGACGGCATGACCCGGCTGCTCGAGGCGAAGGGGTTCACCGTCGTGGCCGCGGTCGGCAACGCGACCGAGCTGCTGAAGGCGATCGACGACCACGAACCGGACATCGCGGTGGTGGACGTCCGGCTGCCCCCCAAGTTCAGCGACGAGGGCATCCGCGCGGCCCTGGAGGCGCGCAAACGGCGTCCGGGGATGCCGGTGCTGGTGCTCTCCCAGCACGTCGAGCAGACGTACGCCCGCGAGCTGCTGGCCGACGGCACCGGGGCGATCGGGTACCTGCTGAAGGACCGCGTGCTCAACGCGGACCAGTTCGTGGACGCGCTGCGGATGGTGGCGGCCGGCGGGACCGCGATGGACCCCGAGGTGATCTCGAAGCTGCTGGCGAGCCGGTCGCGCCGGGACCCGCTGGAGGCGTTGACGCCCCGCGAGCGCCAGGTGCTGGAGCTGATGGCGGAGGGCCGGTCCAACGCGGCGATCGCGCAGCGGATGGTGATCAGCGAGGCCGCGGTGGGCAAGCACACGGCGAGCATCTTCACGAAGCTGGATCTGGCTCAGCACGAGGACGACAACCGGCGCGTGCTGGCCGTGCTGACTTACCTGAGCAGCAAGGTGCCCAAGCCCTAGCGGAGTACGCCCGCAGTCGTTCACCACGTGCGGGGCCAGGGTCCGGCAATGTTGCGGCGGCTCGCTCGCTGGGCGGCTTCGCTGACGTCTTGAATGAGTCATTCAGGTCTTCAGAGGTCCTGAATGACTCATTCAAGACACCGCGGACCCGCCCGGCGATTTTGCCGGAGCCCTATCGCCGGACGCGCTGAAGGGCACCTTCCCCGGCACTTGACAGGGAAGGTGCCCTTCAGGGTGTGCTCAGCAGCCGTAGAACTTCCGCACCCGGTCGGTGATGTACTCCTGGTCCGCCTCCGTCAACGACGTGTACGTCGGCAGGTACAACCCCTCCTCCGCGAACTGGTTCGCCTTCAACGACGGCCAGACCGGATCGAGGTACATCGGCTGCCGGCTCATCGGCTTGAAGAACACCCGGGTCTCGATGCCCTCGGAAGCCAGGAACTCCCGAAGCTCTTCCCGGCGCTCGCACAGCAAGTCGTACATCCACAGCACGTCCCGGCGCGGCATCAGCGTCACCCCGGGCACGTCCCGCAGCCGGTCGTCGTAGCGCGCCTCGATCGAAGCCCGCAGCGCCAGGATCGAGTCCAGCTTCCCCACCTGCGCCACCGCGACGGCGGCCTGCAGGTTCGTCATCCGGAAGTTGTACCCGATCTTCTTGTGCAGGAACGTGTGGTCCCGGTTGAACGCCATCCCCCGCAGGTGTTTCATCTGCGCAGCCAGCCGCGCGTCGGAAGTGAGGCAGATGCCGCCCTCGCCCGACGCGATGATCTTGTTGGCGAACAGCGAAAAGCAGGCGATGTCCCCGACCGGCCGCACCCCGTGCGCCTCCGCGGAATCCTCCACCACGCGCAAGTTGTACTCGTACGCGAGCTCCATGATCGCGTCCATGTCGCACCGCCGCCCGTAGATGTGCACGGGCATGATCGCCTTGGTGCGCGGGGTGATCTTCGCTTCGATCAGCGACACGTCCAGGTTGAGGTCGTCGCCGCAGTCGACGAACACCGGGGTCGCGCCCGTGTACGTCACCGCCCACGCCGACGCGATCATCGTGAACTCCGGGACGATCACCTCGTCGCCCGGGCCGATCCCGAGCGCCCGCAACGCCAGCGTGAGCGCCGTCGTGCCGGACGAGCACGCCACGCCGTGCTCGATCCCGTTGTACGCCGCGAACGCCTCCTCGAAGCGGGCCACGTACGGGCCCTGCGACGAGATCCAGCCGCTCGTGACGGCTTCGGTGACGTTGGCCAGCTCCGCCTCGTCCAAGTACGGCTGCGACACCGGGTACTTGATGGACATGCCCTTCCCTTCCCCGACGATCGGACCGGTCACCGGACCGCGGCCAGCACGGCGTCCGCCGCGGCCGACGCGCCGCCCGCCGACCGGAAGCGGTCCGCCCAGTCCTCGGCGTTCGCCGTGAACTCCTTCTCCTCCAGCAGCCTGCGCAGCTTGGCGACGATCGCGTCCGCGGACACGGTCTCCTCGTGCGACAGCACCAGCCCGCAGCCGCTGTCGAGGACGCGGGCCGCGTGGTCGTGGCAGTCCATCCAGAACGGCTGCACGAGGCCGGGCTTGCCGAAGTAGACGCCTTCGTACGCGCTGTTGCCGCCGCCGTGGTTGTAGTAGACGCGCACGTGCGGGTGGGCCAGCACGTCGAACTGCGACGGCACCCAGTTCTCCAGCCGCACGTTCGCGGGCAGGTCGGCCGGCAGCAGCGCGCGCTGGGCCTTGGGCAGCTTCCACAGCACGTGGTGCTCCGGCCCGATCTTCCGCGCCGCTTCGGCGATCGCCGTCACCTGGGGCGCGGTCAGCCGCATGTGGGTGCCGAACGCCAGGTAGACGATCGACTCGTGCGCGTCCAGCCAGGCCGACAGCGCCGGGTCCGGCGTCACGGCCTCGGGCAGCGGCGGCACGACCGGGCCGACCATCTTCAGGTGCGACGGCGCCGCGGCGAACGGGTACTCCATGCCGAACACCGAATAGGCCAGGATCGCCTGCGCGCGGTCGGCGTAGGTGGACTGGCCCGCGGTCGCGTTCAGGATGCCGGCTTCCTTGCGCGCCTTGGTGAACTGCACCGCGGGCACCTTCGTCAGCATGCCGAGGAGCAGCCGCAGCCGGAAGCCGAGGTTCGCGAGCTTCTGGCGGCCGGAAAGCTCGCGCGGCAGCCCGGTGTTCGGGCTCGGGTAGCTCAGCGGCAACCGGTCGGCGAAGACCTCGCTGACCGAGATCGGCACGCTGTACACGTACGGGATGTCCCGCGCGATCGCCGCGTCGGTCGGGTAGACGCTGGAGGAGTCGATGACCATCAGCGCCGGCTGCACCTCGTCGACGACGGCCAGCGCCCGCTCGTACATCGTCACCATGATGCTCGCGTCGGTGACGCCGCTCAGGTAGGCGATCACGTTCTGCGGCCGCGCGGTGAGACTGCCGGGCTTCGCCGGCTGCGTCGCGGCGGCGTAGAGGTCCGGGTTCCACTCACCCGGCGGGCGCTCGAGGCGCTCCCCGAACGAAACGAACTTCACGGGGTTGTCGGCGGAGATCGCTTCGACGTCCGCACGGCGGTCCTCTGTGGACGCGAAGTACAGGTCCGGCACACCGCGGCGGGCGAGCTCACCCGCGATGACCAGCAGCGGGTTGATCATGCCGGCGTCTGCGATCGACGCGAACAGGATGGGGGCCACGGCGCCTCACCAGCTTCCGGCGAGCATCAGCTCGCTGTACTTGTGCTCGTTCGACGCCTTGCGCAGGTCGGCCTCGACCATCATGCGCATCAGCTCTTCGAAGTCGACCGACTGCTTCCAGCCGAGCTCGACCCGCGCCTTGTCCGGGTTGGCGCAGAGGGTTTCGACCTCCGCGGGCCGCACCAGGGCCGGGTCGATGACGACGTAGTCGTGCCAGTTCAGGCCGACCGCGTCGAAGGCGATCTGGACGGCGTCGCGGACCGAGTGCATCTCGCCGGTGCCGACGACGTAGTCGGTCGCGGTGTCCTGCTGCAGCATCAGGTGCATCGCGCGGACGTAGTCGCCGGCGAAGCCCCAGTCGCGCACGGCGTCCAGGTTGCCGAGGTAGAGCTTGTCGCGCAGGCCCAGCTTGATCTCCGCCACCGCCATGGTGATCTTGCGGGTGACGAACTCGGCGCCGCGGCGCGGGGACTCGTGGTTGAACAGGATCCCGGAAACCCCGAACATGCCGAAGGATTCGCGGTAGTTCTTGGTGATGAAGTGCCCGTAGGTCTTCGCGACGCCGTAGGGGCTGCGCGGGTGGAAGATGGTCTGCTCGTTCTGCGGGGTCTCGGCGACCTTGCCGTACATCTCCGACGACGACGCCTGGTAGAACCGGATCCCGCCGCCACCGGTGGGCCGCGACTTGTCCAGCCCGCACACCATCCGGACCGCTTCGAGCACCCGCAGCACGCCCATGCCGTTCACCTCGGTGGTGAGTTCGGGCTGCTGCCAAGACATCGGCACGAACGAGATGGCCGCGAGGTTGTAGACCTCGTCCGGCTGCACCAGGTCCACCGCGGCCACGAGGCTGACCTGGTCCATCAGGTCGCCTTCCACGAAGTGGAGATCGGAGACCAGCCTGCTGATCCGCGACTTGCGCGGGTTCGCCTGGCCGCGGACCAGGCCCCAGACCTGGTAACCCTCGGCCAGGAGGTGTTCGGCCAGGTACGACCCGTCCTGCCCGGTGATGCCCGTGATCAACGCACGCTTCGCCATGAATGTGTGCCTTCCTTGCCACGTAACGAGTAGAGCCCCCGCCGTGGCGTCGTCCGGCCGCCTTGCGAGCAGCTTCAGTGAACCCTGCCGCCGCGAAAATCGCGCTGTACCGCCGAATCCGCGTCCGGTGGTCGGCAACGACGTCCACGCTCGCGGCAGGCCGCTTCGAAGTCAAGGAGATCGGCGCCAAGTCAATGGGCCGCCCCTACCCCGTCCGAAGTGGCCTAGGGGCGGAGCGGAAAACCTAGGGGTGGCCCCGAAACGCGCGAAGGAGCCGGGGCCCGCCGAAGCGGGTCCCGGCTCCTTCGAGTACCCCGAAGGTCAGCGGCCGGGCGGTACCGGCCGCAGCGGACGGCGCACCGGGGGCACCCCCTGGTGGTTGACCGCCACGGGCTGACGGGACGTGCCCGGCACCCGCTCCTGCTGCTCCGGCACCCGCAGCTGCGGTTCCGACGCCAGGTCGCGGCGCCGGGTGACGCTCAGCTTGCGGTAGACGCGCGTCAGGTGCTGCTCCACGGTGCTGACGGTGATGTAGAGCCGGCTCGCGATCTCCCGGTTGGTGTGGCCCCGCGCGGCCAGCCAGCCGACCCGCTGTTCGGCGTCGGTGAGCAGCTTGACGTCGGTGGGCGCCACCGCGCCGCGGAGGGAGACCACGACGTCGTCGTTCCCGCCGTCGAGGAAGGACCGCCGCAGCAGCTCCGCCCCGCACTCCTTGGCCAGCGCCCGCGCGTCCCGGCTCGCCGTGCGCGCCGTGACGGGATCGCCGCCGGCCCGGCTCAGCTCGGCCAGCGTCCGGGCCAGTTCCAGCTTGGCACCGGACTTTTCGAGCGCGTCGGCCGCTTCCTGCATCAGCTTCGGCCGCCGGGCCGGGTCGGCCACGAGCGCCAGCGTCCGCAGCGTGATGCCCCGCGTGCGGTCGCCGCAGTCCGGCCCGAGCTTCGCCGCCTGCGCCTCGGCCAGTTCCCTGGCCTTCTCGCGGTCACCCAGCTTCAGGTAGACCTCGGCGGCGCTGGACCGCCAGGGCACCAGCGACGGCTGGTCGAGCCCCCAGCGCGCCATCTGCTCCCCGCAGGCGAGGAAGTCGTTCAGCGCGGTCGGGAGCCGGCCCGTCGCGAGGTAGTAGTGCCCCCGCGCGTGCAGGTAGTGCAGGCCGAACCGGGTCTCGCCGAGCGCGTCCGGCACCGGCTGGTTGAGCAGCTCCGCCGCCTCGTCGAACCGGCCCATTTCGGTCAGCGCCGCCAGCAGCGTGGCCAGCGGGGCGCCGACCCCGATGCCCCAGGCCTCCGGTGTCATCTTCGTCAGCGCGATCTTCGCGTTGCGGGCGGCGAGCGGCAGGTCACCCTGGCGGAGGGCGACCTCGGCGCGTAGCTCCGCCAGCGAAGCCTGCCACGTCGGGGCCGGGCGCCCGGCGGCCTGCGCCATCAGGTGCTCGGCCCAGGTCGCGGCCTTGTCGAGGCGCTCGGCGTAGATCAACACCGTGGCGGCGAACACCAGGTGCCGCAGGCTGGTGTCGGTCATCCGGGTGCCTTCCAGCACCTGCTCGGCGTCGAGCACGGCGGCCTCGGTCGGGCCTTCGCGCACGGCGCTGGTCAGCGCGTCGACCGCCTTCTGCTGCGAGTTCACCGCGAGCCCGAGCGGCGGTGCCGCGGCGTCCCCCGCGCAGGTCGCGAGCATCGGCTCCACAAGGTGCCGCATCCCGGGCACCGAGCTGGCCAGCCACGAGTCGAGTGTGAGCAGCTCGCCCCGGGTGCGGCGGTCGGTGGAGTCGACGAGGTCGCCGAAGGCGTTCGCGATCTCCACGGCCTCGTCGACCCGGCCGAACCACAGCAGGAACTCGAAGATGCCGACGACCCGGATGCCCGGCAGGTGCCCGGCGCGGGTCGCGTGCACCAGCTCCGGCAGCCGCCGCATCGCCTTCGCCGGCGTCGTCCGCCACTCGATTTCGGCGAGCGACGCCTTGGCGATCGCGCGGTCGCGGTCGTCGGTGCAGCAGCGGCTGGCCAGCGCGATGCAGGCGCGGGCCAGTTCGACGTCGTCCTCGAGCAGCGCCGCTTCCGACGCCTCGGACAGCAGGTGCTCGGTCCACGGCTCGTCCAGGTTCCCCGCCACGACGTGCGCGGCGATGGCGGTCGGCCGGGCGCCCTGGTCGAACAGCAGGCGCGCGGCCTGGCCGTGCAGAGCGGACCGGACGGCCGGGTCGAGCTCGTCGAGCACCGCGGCGCGGGCCTCGGCGTGGCGGAACCGGTGCCCGTCGAGGACGCCGGCCGACTCCAGCGCCTTCCGCACCGGCTCGGTGGTGGCCGGCGCGAAGGAGACCATGCCGCCCGCCAGCGGGATCGGCGACTGCTCGCCGTCGCCGAGGACGGCGAGCGCCCTGGCGAGTTCGAGCGCCCGCGGCTCGCTGGAGTGCAGGCAGCTGAGCACCGCGTGCCGGTAGGCGGCCCCGGCGACGACCCCGCCCGCGCCCGCCGCCCTGGTGTCCTGCACCAGCGCGGTGGCCAGCAGCGGGTTGCCGCCGCTGACCGCGAAGCACTCCGCGGCCAGTGCGTGGGCCTTGCCCTCGTCGAGCTTGCCCGCCAGCAGGACGCCGACGCCGTTGCGGGACAACGGGGCCAGCCGCAGCTGGCGGCAGTGCGGCCGCCGCATCAGGTCGACGTGGCGCACCGGGCGCCGTTCGCCGGGGTCCGCGCGTTCGGCGAGCAGCACGAGCACCCGGGCGGGCCGGATGCGCCGGGCCATGTGCTGCAGGAACTGCAGCGACGCGGGATCGGCGTAGTGGGCGTCGTCGACGCAGATCACCAGCGGGGTCTCGGCCGACCAGCCGATCACCGCGCTGGACAGGCGGTGCAGGAACCGGCTGTCGAGCAGCGTCGCGTCGGCTTCGGCGTCCTCCACGTACGCCGAAACCTGGTCGACGATGTCCGCGCGGACACCCGGGGTGTGCACCAGCTGTGAAACGACACCGAGCCCGACGGCGGTTTCCGACCGGGCACCGGAAGCGGACAGGACGACCGCGCC
Source organism: Amycolatopsis lexingtonensis (assembly GCF_014873755.1). Classification (NCBI taxonomy): domain Bacteria; kingdom Bacillati; phylum Actinomycetota; class Actinomycetes; order Pseudonocardiales; family Pseudonocardiaceae; genus Amycolatopsis; species Amycolatopsis lexingtonensis. The sequence continues at coordinate 10,012,271 of NZ_JADBEG010000001.1, read as the reverse complement.
GGTACCGGCGGCCTGCCTGCCGAACTCCTCCAGCAGGGCCGTTTTCCCGCTGGCGACCGGACCGAGCACGAGGCCGACACCGCCGGCCCCGGAATGGCAGTCGGCGAGCATCTGACTCAGTGTCGCCGTTTCGAAGTCACGTTCGATGAGCATGACGGAACTTCCCCCAGAAATTCTCTGTGTGGTGGACTCCTCTGATCCACGGCCGGAACGACGGCCCCCAGGCCGCCGGCTCCCGTTGTTCCGTGAATCACCAGCACAGCACGTGTGCGAGCGGGCATGACGCCGCCGCACGCATTGCTTCACGGCAATCACACGGCACACCGCTCCCCAACGGCGCCTGCCGGCGATTACGAACTCGGCCGGCTCGCGCATGAGCCGGCTTCAGCGTCTATTCGGTGTCCCTCACGAAGGACAGCGGTAACCGTTCATCAGACGAACCTTTCCCCAGACCCCAGATCCCCGCAGTTTCCCGGTTGGGTGATTACTGCCCCGATCACCCGGTCTCCCGCGAGGAGATAACGAACCAGAAGCTACCACCTGCCCCTACGTGCCGCAACGAGCCACGAAGGGGGTCCACCCGGACCGTGATGTCCGTTTGGTCCCGTTCGGCGGGACATTCCGCAAACCCGCCCCGACCAGCGTTTACCACGGGGAAACGCCGGTCGTCGGGCAAGGATCGAAAGTAGGCGGGCGTTATGAGCCGCACCACTTTGTTGCGCGCCGCGGCGCGCACTTATTTCCGGCGCAGTTGAAATCGCCCGGAGGAAAACAGAATGTGAACAGTTTTTTGACGGGCGCCGCGCCCACGGACCGGGACGCGGCGCCCACCGGGGTCAGACCTTCGCGGGAACGCGGCCCTCCTTCGAGAAGTACCCGCGGACGCCCTTGGAGCAGAGCAGCAGGAACAGCACGAGCAGCACCACGGCCTGGACGACCTGGCCGGCCCGCATCCAGTCCGGGAACTCGGCCGAGACGACGAGGTACACGAGACCGGCCAGCCCGAGGACGGTCACCAGCATCACCCGGACCCAGGTGCGCCGCCTGCCGAGCTTCAGCCGCGCGGCCAGCCGGACGTAGACGATGGCGATGACGAGGACCGACACCGGGCGGATCCACAGGACGCTCTCGAGCGAGGCGCGCGTCCCCGCGTGGTCGGCCGGGTCGGCCTGGCCGGTCGACTCCCAGTGCAGCACCTGGTAGTCGAGGATGGCCTCCTTGTTCAGGAACGTCAGCACCGCGAACGCGATGCTGATCAGCAGGTTCAGGTAGAGCAGGAAGACGACCGGCCGCAGCGCGCGGCCGGTCGAAGACGAGGTGGCCATGGTTCCCCCAGTTCAGTCGTGCGCGGTGGCACGTTCGACGATGCGGACGAGTTCGGCCGCGTAGGCGGTGACGTCGATCCCCGGACGGCGGATCGATTCGGTGTGGAAGCCGTCTATGGCCTGGCGGATGGTGATCGCCATGACGCGCGGGTCGAACCGGCCGAAGTCGCCGGTCTTCTGTCCCTCGCGCAGGCAGGTCTCCAGGACGTCGATGGCGCCGTGGTACCACTCGCCGGTGCCGCCGTCGGCCTCGCCGCCGGGAGCACCGCCATGGCGCAGGCTTTCGAGCAGCGCGGTGAGTTCGACCGGGTGCTCGGCGATGAACGCCAGGTTCGACTCGATGTAGACCCGCAGCTCCGCCGCCGGGCTGTCCACCGCGTCGATCCGCTCCCGCATGTACGCGAGGCTCGTGGTCAGCACGTCCCGCACGACCTCGGCGATCAGGTCCGCCTTGCCGTCGAAGTGGTAGGAGATCATGCCGGTGCTGCTCAGCCCGGCCCGCTTCGCGATCTGCCCGAACGATGCCTTCGCGTACCCGAGTTCACCGATGGTTTCGATCGCCGCGCGGACTATCTGCGCCCGCCGGGCGGTCTCGGTGAACGTTTTTGCTTGCATGAGCAAAAGGTAGCATGGTCGAGCAAACAATCGCCAGAATGCCGTCTTTCCGCACTCGAGCGGTTGCGGTACGTGTCGATCATTTCCCGGGAAATGGGAAAGCCGCCCCGGGGTGTCCGCGGGGCGGCCTTCACCTTGCTTCGGAGCCGGGCGGCAGCGGGCGCGGTGTCTTGAATGAGTCATTCAGGTCGCCGGAGGTCCTGAATGACTCATTCAAGACCTCTGCCGGGGCCGGGGCAGCAGCGAGCGCTACTCCGTCACCTGACGGGCGGTCGCCATCGCCCGCTCGGTCTCCCAGAACGCCCGCATGGACCGGATCAGCCCGTCCTCGCCCACCCGGTAGACGAACACCCCGTCCGTGTCGACGCGGTAGCCACCCGGCAGGTACGTCGTGATCGTGCCGACGTTCGCCACCTCGTCACCAGCCGCATGCGAGTCGCGGATGACGAACTCGAAGCGCTCCACGTTCGCGATCGTCTTGTCCCAGAACGCGCTGATCCCGTCGCGGCCGTGGTGGCCCTTGCCCTCTTCGTCGAAGAAGGAGGGCCCGACCGGGTCCTCGACCACCCCGTCCGGCGCGAACAGCGCCAGCCACGCTTCCTTGTCCCCCGCCGCCGCGGCGGTCATCGACGCCAGCGCCGCGCGCCGTGCGAGCGGCTGCTCCGCCGTCGTGTCCCAGCTGACCTGCACACCCACGGCGATCACTCCTCGAACTTCGCGATGATCTCGGCCCCGAACTTGCGGATCGCTTCCAGCTTCGGCTCGACCGGCGCGTCGAACCCGACGCCGTCGAACACCCACGGCATGGTGATGACGTCGGTGACGCCCGCCTCGGCCTGCTCGCGGTAGCCGTCGAGGCCGAAGCGGTCGATGCAGACCGCCTGGTACTCGAACGGGTCGTCGGCGCGGCCGCGCTCGGCCAGCAGCTCCTTGATCCGCGCGATGGTGTCGCGCAGCTCCTCGAGCTTCATCATCGCCGACGACCAGCCGTCGGCGACCCGCGCGGCGCGCTTCAGCGCCACCTCCGTGTGGCCGCCGATGTAGAACGGCACCCGCGACGGGGGCGCCGGGCTCATCTGGATCTTGTCGAAGTCGTAGAACTCGCCGTGGTACTCGACCATGCCGCCGTCGAGAATCAGCCGCAGCACGTCGATGGCCTCGTCGACGCGCTTGCCGCGCCGCTCGAACGGCACGCCGCAGTACTCGAACTCCTGCGGCAGCCAGCCGACGCCGAGGCCGAGGCCGAACCGGCCGCCGGTGAGCACGCTCGCCGAGCCCACCTGGCGCGCCAGGAGCACGGGGTTGCGGGAGCCGAGCTTGAGCACCGACGTGTAGAAGTGAATCCGGCTGGTGACCGCCCCCATCGCCGCGGTCGCGACGAGCGGGTCCACCCACGGGGTGTCCGCGGTCCAGAACCGGCTGCCGTCGGGGGTGTACGGGTAGTCCGTGTCCACCGTTTCGGCGTAGAAGAGCGAGTCCGGCAGGGCGATGGAGGCGAAGCCGGCCTCTTCGGCGGCCCGGGCGAGCTCGCCCAGCTGATCGAGGGGGTTCATCGCGATCGACAGGGTGAACTTCATGGTGTCGAACTATAACGTGTTCTAGTTTGCTGAGCCAGGCCTCGGGGTGTGCCGGATCACGGCCCGGGAACCCTCCGCGTAGCGTCCGCGTTGTCCAAATCAAAGGTGACTACCGGTCACCGAGCCCCGAACTTCTGGGAGTGGTCCATGGGCACCGCGATCTTCCTGATCGTGCTCGTCGTCGTGATCGTCGGTGGCGGCCTCTATTTCTCGCGGCAGCGCGCCGCGGCCCGGCAGCGGGAGCTCGACGACGCGAAGGCCGACGCCCGGCGCCTCGTCGAACGGCTCGGCGGCCAGGTCCTCAACCTCAACGGCAACGACACCGCGTCGATGCAGGCGATGGCCGACGCGAGCGAGCGCTACAACGCCGCCGGCTCGCAGCTGGAGCAGGCACGCACGATCGAACAGGCCCGGCTGGTGAAGGACACCGCCGTCGAGGGCCTCTACTACGTCCGCGCCGCGCGCGTCGCGATGGGCATGGACCCCGGCCCGCAGCTGCCGGAGGAAGCCGAGCGCGAGCGCGCCGGCAAGGTCACCGAGCGCCGCGAGGTCGACGTCGAGGGCCAGCACTACGCGGCCTCGCCCGAAGCCGGCCAGGACACGCCGTACTACTACCCCGGCGGCCGCGTCGCGGGCCGTCCGGTGCCGCAGGGCTGGTACAGCGAGCCGTGGTGGAAGCCCGCGCTCGTCGCGGGTGCCTGGGGCCTCGGGTCGATGTTCCTGTTCAGCGCGATGTTCTCCGGCATGGGCGGCATCGCCAGCGCGTCGGCCTGGGAGTCGGGCTACGACGCGGGCCAGCAGGACGCGCTCGAGTCCGGCGACATGGGCGGCGACGGCGGCGGTGACATGGGCGGTGACGGCGGCGGCGACTTCGGTGGCGACGGCGGCGGCGACTGGGGCGGCGGCGGGTTCGACGGCGGCGGCTTCGATGGTGGCGGTTTCGACGGCGGCGGTTTCGACTTCTGACCCCGAACGTCCGTGAAGGCCTCCTTACCGGCTCGAAATGCCGGTAAGGAGGCCTTCACGGCTTTCGCGGGCGGTCAGGCGGGCTGGCAGGTGGGGCACCAGTAGAGGTTGCGGCCCACCAGTTCCGAGTTCGCCACCGGCGTCCCGCACACCAGGCAGGGCTCGCCCGCCCGGCGGTAGACGTAGACCTCGCCGCCGTGGCGGTCGACCCGTGCCGCGCGGCCCATCGCCTCCGGCAGGTGCTCGGGGCGGACCGTGTCGATCCGGCCGACGCGGACGCCGTCGCGCATCAGGGTCACCAGGTCGGCCCACAGGTCGTCCCACAGCGCGCGGTCGAGCGCGCGGCCCGGCGTCAGCGGCGCGACACCGTGGCGGAACAGCACTTCGGCGCGGTAGACGTTGCCGACCCCGGCGAGCACGGCCTGGTCCATCAGCAGCGCCGCGATCGACGTCTTCGAGCGCGAAACGCGCTCCCATGCCTTCTCCGGCTTCGCGTCGCGGCGCAGCGGGTCCGGGCCCAGCCGCGCTTTGATCGCGTCCGCCTGGTCCGGGGACAGCAGCTCGCAGCGGGTGGGCCCGCGCAGGTCCGTCCAATGTGTCCGGCCGGCCAGCCGCAGGCGGACCTGGCCGACCGGCTCCGGCGCGGGCAGCGGGGATTCGCCGAACGTGCCGTACAAGCCCAGGTGGATGTGCACGATCCCGTGCGGGCCGTAGTCGTGGAACAGGTGCTTGCCGTACGCCTGCGCACCGACGAACACCTGACCGTCCAAACGGGACGCTTCGGCGGCGAACCGGCCCTGCGGGCTGCTGACCTCGACCGGGGCGCCGGCGTACCGGCGCTTGTGCAGCCGCGCGAGCCGGTGGAGCGTGTGCCCCTCGGGCATCAGGCCTCCGGCAACGCCGGCGGGGTCCCGGTGCGCTCGTAGTCGAGCAGCTGCTGCACGCGGCGGGCGTGCCGCTCCTCCGGCGAGACCTCGGTCGCCAGGAACGCCTCGACGATCTCGGTGGCCTCTTCGGCGGTGTGCATCCGGGCGCCGACGCCGATCAGCTGGGCGTGGTTGTGCTCGCGGCACAGCTTCGCGGTCTCGACGCTCCACGCGAGGCCGGCCCGCGCGCCGGGCACCTTGTTCGCGGCGATCTGCTCGCCGTTGCCGGAGCCGCCGACGACGATGCCGCGGCTGCCCTCGTCGGCCACCACGCGCAGCGCCGCCTCGACGCAGAACGCCGGGTAGTCGTCGGCCGCGTCGTAGACGTGCGGGCCGACGTCGGTCACCTCGTGGCCCTGCTTCTCCAGGTGAGCCACCAGGTGGTTCTTCAGCTCGAAACCGGCATGGTCGGATCCCAAGTAGACACGCACGGCTGGGAGTCTGCCACCACGCCCGGTTTCGGGCATGCTCCGGGGGTGGGCATCTGGGAGCAATCGGGGCACGACGTGCGGCTCGACTGGGGCGGCGAAGGCGTGGCCGCGCTCGGCCGCGAATGCGCGGTGCTGGTGGTCGTCGACGTGCTTTCCTTCGGCACCACCACGGATCTCGTGGTCGGCCGCGGCGGCCGCGTGCTGCCGGTGCGGTGGCGCGACGAACGCGGCGTCGCGCGGGCGAAGGCGGCGGGCGCGGTCGTCGCCGGTGAGGCCGAATTCACGCTGCGGCCCTCGTCTGTGACGCAGATCCCGCCCGGGACGCTGCTCGCGCTCCCCTCCCCCAACGGCGCGACGCTGTGCGAAGCGGCCGCGCGGACCGGCGCCGCCGTCCTCGCCGGGTGCCTGCGCAACGCCTCGGCCATCGCCGCCAAGGCGCTCGCACTCGGCGGCCCGATTGGGCTGATCGCCGCCGGGGAACGCTGGGGCGTGGACATCTTCGGCGACGGCGACACCTTCGGGCCGCTGCGCCCGTGCGTCGAAGACCAGGTGGGCGCGGGCGCGATCGCCGCCGCGCTGGCCCGGCTCGGCGCGTCGCTGTCCCCCGAAGCCGCCCTCGCCGCGCGCGGCGTCGACGTCGGAGCCGTGGCGGCCTGCGTGTCCGGACGCGAATTGACCGAAGCGGGCCACGGCGGGGACGTCGCGCTGGCCACCGAGCTCGACGTGAGCCAGGCTGCCCCTGTCCTGAACGAAGGAGTACTCGCATGACCGGCCGCTGGATCGACGTCGCCGACGGCGTGCACGCGCGCCGCTACGAGGAGCTGGACCTGACCGTCGGGCTGGTGGTGGGCGCCGAGCGCTGCCTGGTCGTCGACACGCGCGGCGACCTCGAGCAGGGCGCCGAACTCGCCGCGGCGGTACGGGAAATCACGCCGCTGCCCTGGTCGGTGGCGTTCACGCACGCGCACTTCGACCACACGTGGGGCACCGAAGCGTTCACGCCCTGCGCCGTCTGGGCGCACGAAGGCTGCCGCGCCGAGCTGGCCGAGTACGCCGAAGACGCCCGGGCCAAGTGGATCGCCTACTACCGCGAAGCGGGCAAGGCCGAGATCGCCGACGCCATCGTGCGGACGACGTTCGTGGTCCCCGACCACCTGTTCACCGACCGGGCCGAACTCGACCTCGGCGGCCGCACCGCCGTCCTGCTGCACCCCGGCCGCGCCCACACCGACCACGACGCGGTCGTGCACGTGCCCGACGCGGACGTCGTCTTCGCGGGCGACGTCGTCGAGAACGCCGAACACGGCTTCAGCGCGTTCTCCTTCAGCGGCGAGTCGGACCTGACCGCCTGGCCGGACACCCTGGACGCGATCCTCGCCCTCGAACCGCGGGTGATCGTGCCCGGCCACGGCGACCCGGTCGACGCCGACTTCGTCCGCTACCACCGCCACGGCCTGCACGAGCTGATCGCCCTGAAGGCGGCGATGGGCCGCGGCGAGACGACCGAGGCCGCCGCCGTGGCCGCTTCGCGCTACCCCGGCGACGTCACCCTGGCCGCCCTCGCCACGCCCTAACGCGTCGCTTTCACGTGAAAGCTCCCACCTGGGGGCGCCGCTTTCACGTGAAAGCGGCGCTCAGTCGAAGTTCAGCTCGCCCGTGCGGGTGCGCTTGAGCTCGAAGAAGTCCGGGTAGCTCGCCAGCGCCACCGCGCCGTCGAACACCTTCAGCGCGTCTTCGCCGCGCGGAATGGAGCTCAGGACCGGGCCGAAGAACGCCACGCCGTCGATGTGGATCGTCGGGGTGCCGACGTCCTGGCCGACCGGGTCCATGCCCTCGTGGTGGCTCTTCTTCAGCGCCTCGTCGTACTCCGTGGAGTCCGCGGCGTCGAAGAGCTCGGCCGGCGCGCCGATCGCGGCCAGGGCCTCCTTGATGACCTGGTCGCGGTCCTTGTTGCCCTGGTTGTGGTAGCGGGTGCCGAACTCGGTGTAGTACTCCCGCAGCATCTCTTCACCCTTGAGCTGCGACAGCGCCACGGCCACGCGCACCGGGCCCCAGCCCTGGGACAGGAGCTCCTTGTACTGCTCGGGCAGCTCGTCCCGGCCCTCGTTGAGCACCGACAGGCTCATGATCCGGAAGCGCAGGTCCAGGTTGCGGTGCTTCTCCACCTCCAGGATCCAACGGGAGGTGATCCACGCGAACGGGCAGATCGGGTCGAAGTAGAAATCGACCTTCGTGGGCTGCTCGGCAGCGGTCATCGGGGAACTCCTGTGTGACGTCTCGATGTGGGCGGACCCCCACACGACGGGCCAACACCGGCGCACCCGAGCTTGTTCCCTTATCGCCGGGCACCCCGTCGCCATGATTGGATGCGGGGAGTTGAAAACCGATACCAACGACCAGAGGTGCCTGTGCCCGCCCCCAACCTGACCCGCGACCAAGCCAAGCTGCGCGCGGATCTGCTCGACGTCACCGCCTACGACATCGAGCTGGATCTGACCGACGGCCACGGCGGTCCCGGGGAGAAGACCTTCGCGTCGACGACGACCGTCCGGTTCTCCAGCGCCCGGGCCGGCGAGAACACGTGGATCGACATCGTCGCCGACCGCGTGCACGCGGCCACCCTGAACGGCGCGGACGTCGACGTCAGCGCGTACGTCGAGGACAAGGGCATCGCGCTCGCCGGACTGGCCGAGGCGAACGAGCTCACGGTGACCGCCGACTGCCGGTACATGAACACCGGCGAAGGCCTGCACCGGTTCGTCGACCCGGTCGACGACGGCGTCTACCTGTACACGCAGTTCGAGACGGCCGACGCCAAGCGGATGTTCGCCTGCTTCGACCAGCCGGACCTGAAGTCCGTCTACCGGCTCACGGTCATCGCGCCGCGGGACTGGAAGGTCGTCTCGAACACGATGGCCGAGTCCACCGAGGAGACGCCGGAAGGCGCCGTCCGGACGGTGTTCAAGGAGTCCGAGCGGCTCTCGACGTACCTGGTCGCGCTGATCGCCGGCCCGTACGCCGAGTGGCGCGACGAGTACACCGACGCCCACAAGACCATCCCGCTCGGCGTCTACTGCCGCGCGTCGCTGGCCGAGCACATGGACGCCGACCGCCTCTTCACCGAGACCAAGCAGGGTTTCGGCTTCTACCACGAGAAGTTCGGCACGCCGTACCCGTTCTCCAAGTACGACCAGCTGTTCGTGCCGGAGTTCAACGCGGGCGCGATGGAGAACGCCGGCGCGGTGACGTTCCTGGAGGACTACGTCTTCCGGAGCCGCGTCACCCGCTACGCCTACGAGCGGCGCGCCGAGACGCTGCTGCACGAGATGGCGCACATGTGGTTCGGCGACCTGGTCACCATGCGCTGGTGGGACGACCTGTGGCTGAACGAGTCGTTCGCGACCTTCGCGAGCGTCCTGGCCCAGGCCGACGCCACCGAGTACAAGAACGCGTGGACCAGCTTCGCGAACATCGAGAAGTCGTGGGCCTACCGGCAGGACCAGCTGCCCTCGACGCACCCGATCGCGGCCGACATCGTCGACCTGCACGCGGTCGAGGTCAACTTCGACGGCATCACCTACGCCAAGGGCGCGAGCGTGCTCAAGCAGCTCGTCGCCTACGTCGGGCTGGACCACTTCCTCGACGGCCTGAAGGTGTACTTCGGCAAGCACGCCTGGGGCAACGCGACGCTGGCCGACCTGCTGGGCGCGCTGGAAGAGGCGTCCGGGCGCGACCTGTCGTGGTGGAGCGCGCAGTGGCTGGAGACCACCGGGCTCAACTCGCTGAGCCCGCGCTACGAGATCGGCTCGGACAGGAAGTTCACGGCGTTCGCCGTCGTGCAGTCCGGCGCGAAGCCGGGTGCCGGCGAGCTGCGCACGCACCGCGTCGCGGTGGGCGTGTACGACGAGGACGCCGCGGGCAAGATCGTCCGCACGCACCGCGTGGAGCTGGACGTCGACGGCGAGCGCACCGAGGTGCCGGACCTGGTCGGCCTGCCCGCGGGCAAGCTGGTGCTGGTCAACGACGACGACCTGACGTACTGCACGATGCGCCTCGACCCGGCGTCGCTGACCACGCTGATCGACCGCATCGCCGACATCACCGAGCCGCTCCCGCGGACGCTGTGCTGGTCGGCGGCGTGGGAGATGACCCGCGAGGCCGAGCTGAAGGCCCGCGACTTCGTCACGCTGGTGCAGCGCGGCATCCACACCGAAACCGAGGTCGGCGTGGTCCAGCGGCTGCTGCTGCAGGCCCAGACCGCACTGAACTCCTACGCGGAGCAGGACTGGGCGGCCTCGACCGGCTGGCCGGCGTTCACCGGCCGGCTGCTGGAGCTGGTCCGCGCCGCGGAGCCGGGTTCGGACCACCAGCTGGCGTTCGTGAACTCGCTGGCGGGCTCGGTGCTGGACGACGCGACCCTGTCGGTGGTGTCCGGCTGGCTCGACGGTTCGGCCCCGCTCGAAGGCTTGACGGTGGACACGGACCTGCGCTGGCGCCTGCTGCACGCGCTGGTGGCCCACGGCAAGGCCGACGCGGCGGAGATCGACGCGGAACTGTCCCGCGACAACACGGCCACCGGCCGCCGCCAGGCGGAGCGCGCCCGCGCCCTGCGCCCGACGGCCGAGGCCAAGGCGGACGCGTGGCAGCGCGCGGTGTACGACGACGAGCTGCCGAACGCGGTCAGCGACTCGCTCATCTCGGGCTTCTCGCACCCGGGCCAGAAGGCGCTGCTGGGCTCGTACGTGGCGAAGTACTTCGAGGTGATCGACGAGGTGTGGCAGCGGCGGTCGAGCGAGCGCGCGCAGCCGATCGCGATCGGCCTGTACCCGTCGTGGGCGGTGGCCCCGGAGACGGTGACGGCGTCGGACGAGTGGCTGGCGGGCGACCACTCCCAGGCCCTGCGCCGGCTGGTGTCGGAGGGCCGGGCGGGCATCGTGCGGGCCTTGGCGGCACGGGACTTCGACGCGCAGAAGTGAGTTCGGCGGAGAGCCCCGCACCTGGTTCGGGTGCGGGGCTCTCCGGCGTTCCGGGGTGGTCCCGAGGTCTTGAATGAGTCATTCAGGTCTTCGGAGGTCCTGAATGACTCATTCAAGACACCCGCTGGCGTCCAGCGCTCCCTTGCCCCAGCGGGGGCCGGACGTAAAAGAGCCCCGCACCTCACCGAGGTGCGGGGCTCTTCGCGTGTCTGAAGGATCAGCGGGGCGCCGGACCCGCCTGGTCGGACAGCATCCGCAGCGCGTTCACCAGGCCGTTGACCAGCCCGCGAACCAGGTCGCCCTCCTTGAAGGACGCCACCATGCTCGCCACCGCCAGCTTGGCGCCGCGGTCGGGCAGGCGGGTGTACGCCGTCTTCCCCGTCACGATCTCGATCTTGCGCTCGCCGGGCGAGACCGCGATCAGGACCGCGTTCGCCGGGTCCGCCGTCGTCGAGTGCAGCTTCTCCGCCGTCGCGCGGCTGTCCTCGCCCAGTTCGCCGAGGTACAGGCTGAAGTCGAGGCCGGTCTCCCGGCTCGCGAACGTCAGCGCCTCGTCCAGGCGGGCCAGCTGGCGGGTGTCGAACGGGCCCGACGGCGCGGCCGGCTCGTACATCTTGGCCGCCGACACGCGGCCGCTCGACGTGAGGCCCTCGCCGTAGGCCAGCTCGGACTCGTCGACGCGCTTCGTCAGCTCACCAGTTGCCACGAGCGCCTCCCGCCGCGGTCGCGGCGCCCGAGGGCGCCTTGTTTTCGGCGCCGGCGTGCCGGTGCCCCTCGCCGACCCCGTCGGGGTTGGCGCTCCACCACATGGCCGGGTACTCCCAAGGCTGGCCGGACCGGTACCGCGGGGCGCCGCCGGACCTGCGCCGGAGCGTCAGGAGCCCGGCGAGACCGTAGATGGCCAGCGGGATCACGGCGAAGACCACGATCGTCTCGACAACGTTCACGGCGCTGAGCGTATCGGATGACCTCCGCGCCCACCGCGCGCGCCGCACTCGACCGTTCGTCGTAAGCCGGGTGCCGTCCGCCGCTTGGCTCGCGGCCACTGGAACGTTGGGGCGAAGACCGTCGGGCCGAAAGGTTGCAACTCAACGTACAGGCGGCCGCACCCGCCGCTGTCGTCTTGTCGCAGCCTTGAAATCCTCGTAGCTTTTTCACCTGTACGGGCCTTGCGCCCCGCTCCCCAGCCCCAGCAGGTAACGCACCGGTCCCAGGAGGCCTTGCCATGAACAGCGCCCAGACCCCCGCACAGGCGATCACCGAGACCTTCTCGTCACCGAGCGACATCGAATTTGTGCCCGGAACACGTGTGACGGCGGGCACAAGGGTTACGCGGGGTACACGCGTCACTCGCGGTACACGCGTGACGGCCGGAACCCGCGTCACCATGGGCACCCGGGTGACGGCGGGCACGCGGGTCACGCGCGGTACCCGCGTCACGCGTGGCACGCGCGTCACCATGGGCACTCGTGTGACGGCCGGCACGCGAGTCACCTGCGGCACCCGCGTCACTCGCGGCACCCGGGTCACCCGCGGCACGCGCGTCACCATGGGCACCCGCGTCACCTGCCAGAGCGACTACGCGCTCGCTGCCTGACCCCGTACTCCAGGGACGCACGCACTACCTGAGCACCGCGCGCAAGCACCCCGGCTCGCCCCGGCCGCCGTCAAGGCAGCCGGGGCGCCGGCATGTCTAGGCCGCCGAACCCAGATAGGGCTGCCAAAGCGGGTCGGCCTCTTTGGAGTGGGCGAGCAGCCGCCAGTGCGGGCCGTGGGGCGCCCGCGGGACGACGCGCAGCCGCCAGCCGATCTCCGAGAGCAGCCGGTCCGCTTTGCGGTGGTTGCACTTGGCGCAGCAGGCGACGCAGTTCGTCCAGCTGTGGGGCCCGCCACGGCTGCGCGGCTGGACGTGGTCGATCGTTTCGGCCCGCCCTCCGCAGTAGGCGCAGCGGTACCGGTCGCGGTGCATCAGCCCGGCGCGGGTGAGCGGCACCTGCGCCCGGTAGGGCACCCGCACGTACGTGCTGAGCCGGATCACCGAGGGCACCGGCAGCGACACCTTCGCCGAATGCAGCTCGATGCCGCCGGGGTCGCCGTGCACCACTTCGGCCTTGCCGCACATCACCAGCACCACGGCCCGCCGCAGCGGGAGCGCGGTCAGTGGCTCGAAGGTGGCGTTGAGCAGGAGAACCCGGCGCCGGCCCCAGGCCGGGGCAGCCGGATCCCGGCCTCTACTACGCTGTCCGGGCGGGCGGGTAACTCCCCCTGGGCGGTTCCCCGGCCCGGCCGGGACGGTTCCGCCGGATGCGGAACCCCCCGGATAGGCGCGCAGGACCACCTCTGGCGTCTCATCGGCCGTGGCTTGGCCGGAGACGCCGCGGGGGCTGGGTTGTCGGTCTGGCACTCGACCACCTCCAGGGGCGTAGGCATAGTCGACCACAAAACAGCCCCCCAGCGCACGTGTGTTACAAGACGTGTCACATCCGCGCGACCCAACATCCACTTGAAGTTGGGCAGACCGACCTGATCGGAAGGATGATCGAACTCCCGTGTCCCCCTTGTTCACCGTCGCGACGCCGCCGTGCGCGACCGATCCCGGCACATTCTGCTTCCAGGTGTACGAGGCCACCGGCAACGCGTGGCTGGCCGGATCGGCGAACTGGCTGCTCACCAAGCCGCTGAAGATCCTGATGATCGTCGTGATCGCGTTCGTGGTCCGCCTGCTGATCAGACGGATGATCAACCGGGTCACGACGTTCCCGCGCTCCGGCGGCAAGCTCCCGGCCCTGCTGCGGCCCCTGCGCGAGCGCGCGCCCGAAGTGCTCGGCTCGGCGGTGATCGAACGGCGGCGCCAGCGCGCCCAGACCATCGGCTCGGTGCTGAAGTCGATGGCCACGTTCCTGGTCTACGGCCTCGCGTTCATCCTCGTGCTGGGCGAACTGGGCCTGGACCTCGGGCCGATCATCGCCTCGGCCGGCATCATCGGCGTCGCGATCGGGTTCGGCGCGCAGAACCTCGTCAAGGACTTCCTGTCCGGCATCTTCATGATGGTCGAGGACCAGTACGGCGTCGGCGACGTCGTCGACGTCGGCGAGGCGACCGGCACCGTCGAGGCGGTCGGCCTGCGGATCACCACGCTGCGCGACCTCAAGGGCACGGTCTGGTACGTCCGCAACGGCGAGGTGCTGCGCGTCGGCAACTCCAGCCAGGGCTTCGCGGTCGCGGTCGTCGACGTCCCGCTCGGCTACACGGCCGACGTCGAGCGCGCGACCACCGTGCTCGCGGGGGCGGCGGCGACGGCCACCGAGAGCGAAGCGCTGAAGGACAACATCCTCGAGCCGCCGGAGATGCTGGGTGTGGAAAGTGTCACACCCGAGGGTCTCCAGCTGCGCCTGACGGTGAAGGTGCGCCCGGGCAAGCAGTGGGCCGTGCAGCGCGCCCTGCGCGCGCAGCTGCTCGCGGCCCTGGAGGAGGCCGGTTTCGAGCCGCCGCTCGGCCGGTTGTTCCCGAGCGTGACCCCGGCCGTCGAAAAGTAGCGCCGTTACGCTGGGAAGCGGGTTCGCGACCATCCGGAAGGAGCGGGACCGGCGTCGGGAACCCGCACCCAGGAGGGCAAAATGGAAGGCGTGTCTGCAGTGAGCGAACCGGCGAACCTCTACGAAGCGGTCGGCGGCGAACCGACGTTCCGCCGCATCGTCGGGCGGTTCTACGAAGAGGTCGCGCGCGACGAGATCCTCCGCCCGCTCTACCCCGAGGAGGACCTCGGCCCGGCCGAGGAGCGCTTCCGCCTCTTCCTCATGCAGTACTGGGGCGGCCCGCACACCTACTCCGACCGGCGCGGGCACCCGCGGCTGCGGATGCGGCACGCGCCGTTCAAGATCGGCCCGATCGAGCGCGACGCCTGGCTGCGCTGCATCCGGATCGCCGTCGACGAGGAGAACCTGGAAGAGCCGTACCGCGGTCAGCTCTGGGCGTACCTGGAGATGGCGGCGCACAGCATGATGAACAGCTTCGTATGAGACCCGGAGCCTGGTGGCAGGACGCCGTCTTTTACCAGGTCTACGTGCGCTCGTTCGCCGATTCGGACGGCGACGGCGTCGGAGACCTGGAAGGCATCCACTCCAGGCTCGGTTACCTGGAGCTGCTGGGCGTGGACGCGCTGTGGCTGACGCCCTTCTACCGCTCCCCGATGGCCGACCACGGCTACGACATCGCCGACCCGCGTGACGTCGACCCGATGTTCGGCACCCTCGGCGACTTCGACGTCCTGCTGACCGAGGCGCACAAGCGGGGCATCAAGGTCACCGTGGACGTGGTCCCGAACCACACCAGCAACCAGCACGCCTGGTTCAAGTCCGCGATGGCGGCCAAGCCGGGCAGCCCGGAGCGCGACCGCTACATCTTCCGCGACGGCGTCGGGCCGACCGGTGAAGACCCGCCGAACAACTGGGTCAGCGCGTTCGGCGGCCCGGCCTGGACCCGGGTGCCGGACGGCCAGTGGTACCTGCACCTGTTCGCGCCGCAGCAGCCGGACCTGAACTGGGCCAACCCGGAGGTCGCCGCCGACCTCGAGCGCACGCTGCGGTTCTGGCTCGAACGCGGCGTCGACGGCTTCCGCATCGACGTCGCGCACGGCATGGCGAAGCCGCCCGGCCTGCCGGACATGGACCCGCGCGCCGACGCGCTCGGGCCTAGCCACTACTACGACCCGCGCTGGGACAACGACGGCGTCCACGAGATCCACCAGATGATCCGCAAGGTGCTCGACGAGTTCCCGGACGCGATGGCGGTCGGCGAGATCTGGGTGACCGACGAGGAGCGCCTCTCGCGCTACCTGCGGCCCGACGAGCTGCACCTGGCGTTCAACTTCCGGCTGGTGCTGACCCACTTCGACGCCGACGCGATGCGCACGGCCATCGAGCGCTCCCTGACCGTCCCGGCGAAGGTCGGCGCCCCCGCGACCTGGACGCTGGGCAACCACGACGTCTGGCGCCAGGTCAGCCGCTACGGCGGCGGCGACGCCGGGGTCCGGCGCGCCCGGGCGATGGCCCTGGTGGAGCTGGCGCTGCCCGGCACGGTCTACCTGTACAACGGCGAAGAGCTGGGCCTGGCGAACGTCGAGCTGGCGCCGGCCGACATGGCCGACCCGCGCGCGAAGACGAGCGGCGCCGAGTTCGGTCGCGACGTCTCACGCGTGCCGCTGCCGTGGGAGGGCGACCTTCCGCCGTTCGGGTTCTCGCGCAACCCGCGCACGTGGCTGCCGATGCCGCCGTCGTGGGCCGGGTTGACGGTGGAGAAGCAGATCGAGGACGAAGACTCGACGCTGTCCCTGTACCGCCAGGCGATCGAGCTGCGGAAGACCCATCCGGCGTTCGGCGGCGACGAATTGGAGTGGTACGGCGCGCCCGCGGGGTGTTTCGCGTTCCGGCGCCGCGGCGGTGGACTGGTGTGCGCGCTGAACACGTCGGCGAGCCCGATCGCGCTGCCGCCCGGTGAGGTGCTGCTGTCGAGCAGCCCCCTGGTGGACGGGAAGCTCCCGGCCGACTCGGCCGCCTGGCTGGTCTGAGGCCGGTTCAAGCGCCCCAATGTGGCGTTCGGTGCGTCCAGCGCACCCAATGTGGCGTTCGGTGCGTCTGACGCAACCAACGCCACATTGGGGTGCTTCTAGCCGTTCTGGTCGCCTGACCCCGAGCCGTCGTCGAAGGCGCCGCTCGCCAGCCACACCGCCAACGCGGCAGCCTGGAGGTAGGGCGCCGCCTGGGCGGCCGCCCGGCCCGCCGCGCGCGTGCGGCCCCACCTCTCAGGTCGTTCGGCGCGCTCCGGCGCCGGCTCGCCCGCCGGACGGTCACGGCGCCACGGCGTCTCCTCGGCGCGCACGCCGTCCAGGAACTCCGCGGTCGGGTCGTCTTCCGGGCTCACCCCTCCAGACTGCCACCGGCGGCGGGCGCGGGTGGCAGCCGTAAGGAATCCGTCAGAACAGCAGCGGCAGCAGCGCGTGGCGGCGCCGGACGATCGCGCCGTAGCGCGCGTCCAGGCGCAGCCACGAGTCCGTCGCCGACACGCGGACGACGTCGTCCGTGAGGTCCGAGTCCACGAAACCCATGCCCGACATCGCGAACAGGCAGCGCATCTGGACCTTGACCTCCACCGCGTCCCCGGACACGGTGAGCACCGCCTGGTCCATCAGCGACGCCGGCGGGTTGCCGTGCGGGCCCGCGTTGTCCCTGGCCAGGGTCACGCCCCGATCGGCCAGCTCCGCGACGACCCGCGCCGGGAGCTCGTCGACCAGCGGCCAGCGGCCGGACGGGGGCAGCTCGCCGTGCCACAGCAGGTCGCGGGCCGGGCCCGGGTCCATCCGCGGGCCGCCCGCCACCGTCAGCGCGGCGAGCAGCTCGTTGCCGGACACCGTGACGTCGCCGGGGGTGACGTCCCCGGCGACCGCGCGCGTCGCGAAGCACTCGAACGGCGTCGCCGTCCAGGCCTCGACCACGCCGTCACCACGCTGGCGCAGTCGGACGGCCGTCTGGCCGTCCAGCCGGACCGCGCGGGCGACGAACGCACCGAGGGTCTCCCGGTCCGCCGCGTCCGGCACGAACAACTCAGGCATCCGCGAACCCCTGCTTCAGAAACTCCGACTCGGGCGGGCTGAGCCTACGCGGCCGCAACGCGACCGTGTCGTACGGCGCCAGCACCGTCTCCGCCGTGACCGCCACCGGGTCGGTTTCGGCCGGCCCGGTGTGCACGCGGTAGGCCAGCGTGAAGGTCGCCGCGCGCAGCTCGGTCAGGTCGATGCCGACGCGCAGCTCCTGGCCGGAGACCACGATCGGCGCCTTGTAGGCCACCGCCAGCTTGACCACGACGATGCCCTTCGGCAGCTGGTCGAGCCCCGCCTCGACGGCGCCCTTGAACAGCAGCGGGATCCGCGCCTCTTCGAGCAGCGTCACCATCTTCGCGTGGTTGATGTGGCCGTAGACGTCCATGTCCGTCCAGCGCGGGCGGACGTGCGAAACGTAGGTCACCGCACCGTGCTCCGGATCTGCCGGGCCGCCACCGACAGCGTCGCGAGGTCGAGCCGGCCGGAGTTGTGGATCTCCTCGAGCGCGACCCGCGCGCGCTGCAGGCGCGAGGAATTCGTCTTCTCCCACTGGGCGATCTTCGCGTCACCGGACGAGCCGGGATCGCTGTGCCGCAACGCGTCCAGCGTGATCGCCCGCAGCGAGCCGTAGACGTCGTCGCGCAGCGAGAGCCGGGCGAGGGCGTGCCAGCGGTTGCCGCGCTCCAGCGCGCTGATCTCGGTGAGCATCTTGTCGATGTCCAGGTGGTCCGAAAGCGCGTAGTACAGCTCCGCCGTCTCGGCCGGGCTGTGCGTGGCGTCCACGCCGATCTGCTGCTCGGCGAGCTCGGCCACCTCGGTGACGTCGAGCAGGCCGTAGGTGTGCAGCAGCAGCGACACGCGGCGGGCCAGTCCCTCGGGCACCTTCGCCGCGATCAGCTCGTCGACGTGCTTCTGCACCGACTCGGCCTCGCGGCCGCGCAGCAGGTCGCCGATCTTCGGGACCAGGTCGCCGAGCACGCGGCCGAAGCGCTTGATCTCCGAGAGCAGCGCCAGCGGCTGCGGGCGGTTGGTGAGGAACCAGCGCGCGGCCCGGTCGAGCAGCCGCCGGGTCTCCAGCACCATCGCGTCGGCGACGTCGGTGTGCACGACGTTGTCGAGCGCGTCGATCTCCGCCCACAGCGACGGCAGGTCGAACACCTGCGTCACCACGGCGTACGCGCGCACCGCGTCGGTCGCGGTCGCGTTCATCTCCTCCATCAGCCGGTAGACGAAGGAGATGCCGCCGCCGTCGACCACCTCGTTGGCGACCAGCGTGGTGATGATCTGGCGCTTCAGCGGGTGCTCGCCGATCGCGTCCGGGAACCGCTCGCGCAGCGGCCGCGGGAAGTACTCGGGCAGCCGGGCCGCGAACACCTTCGAGTCGGGCAGGTCGCTGGCCAGCAGCTCGCCCTTCAGCTCCAGCTTGACGTGGGCCAGCAGCGTCGCCAGCTCCGGCGACGTGAGGCCCTTGCCCGCCTTCTCCAGCTCGCGGAACTCCGAGTTGCTCGGCAGGGCTTCGAGTTTCCGGTCGAACGCGCCCGCGGCCACCAGCGCCTGGACCTGCCGCTGGTGCACCGAAAGCATCGGCGCGGCGTGCGCCCGGCTGACGCCGAGGACGGCGTTCTGCCGGTAGTTGTCCGCCAGCACCAGTGCGCCGACCTCGTCGGTCATCTCCGCCAGCAGCTCGTTGCGCTGCGCCTCCTCGAGCTTCCCGGTCTGCACCAGGTGGTCGAGCAGGATCTTGATGTTGACCTCGTGGTCCGAGCAGTCGACGCCGGCGGAGTTGTCCAGCGCGTCGGTGTTGATCTTGCCGCCGTTGCGGGCGAACTCGATCCGGCCGAGCTGGGTGAGGCCCAGGTTGCCGCCTTCGCCGAACACCTTGACGCGCAGCTGCTTGCCGTCGACGCGGATGGCGTCGTTGGCCTTGTCGCCGGCGGCGGCGTGGGTTTCGGTCTCCGCCTTGACGTAGGTGCCGATGCCGCCGTTCCACAGCAGCTCGACCGGCGCCAGCAGGATCGCCTGGATCAGGTCCATCGGCGCCAGCGCGGTGATCCCCTCGTCGAGGCCGAGGGCCGCGCGCACCTGCGGGCTGATCGGGATCGACTTCGCCGTGCGCGGGTAGATCCCGCCGCCCTCGCTGATCAGCGAGCGGTCGTAGTCGTCCCACGAGCTGCGCGGGAGGTCGAACAGCCGGCGGCGTTCGGCGAACGACGTCGCCGCGTCGGGGTCCGGGTCGAGGAAGACGTGCATGTGGTTGAACGCCGCGACCAGCCGGATGTGCTCGGACAGCAGCATGCCGTTGCCGAAGACGTCGCCCATCATGTCGCCGATGCCGACGACGGTGAAGTCCTCGGTCTGGGTGTCCTTGCCCAGCTCGCGGAAGTGCCGCTTGACGCTCTCCCAGGCACCCTTCGCCGTGATGCCCATGGCCTTGTGGTCGTAGCCGACCGAGCCGCCGGAGGCGAACGCGTCGCCCAGCCAGAAGCCGTACTGGCCGGAGACCTCGTTCGCGATGTCGGAGAACTTCGCGGTGCCCTTGTCGGCCGCGACGACCAGGTAGGAGTCGTCGGGGTCGTGCCGGACGACGCCCGGCGCGGGCACGGTCTTGCCCTCGATCCGGTTGTCGGTCAGGTCGAGCAGGCCGGAGATGAACATGCGGTAGCAGGCGATGCCCTCGTTCAGCTGGGCGTCGCGGTCGATGCTCGCGTCACCGGTCGCGGCCGGCGGGCGCTTCACGACGAAGCCGCCCTTCGCGCCGACCGGCACGATCACCGCGTTCTTCACCGCCTGCGCCTTGACCAGGCCGAGGATTTCGGTGCGGAAGTCCTCGCGCCGGTCCGACCAGCGCAGGCCACCGCGCGCGACCTCGCCGAAGCGCAGGTGCACGCCCTCGACGCGGGGCGAGTACACGAAGATCTCGAACTTCGGCCGCGGCTCGGGCAGCTCGGGCACGCCGGCCGGGTCGAGCTTGATCGCCAGGTACGGCCGGTTGGCCCCGGCGGCGTCGGTGACGTGGTAGTTCGTCCGCAGGGTGGCCCGGATGACGGCCATCAGGCGGCGCAGGATCCGGTCCTCGTCGAGGCTGGTGACCTCGTCGATCATCGAGCCGAGCTCGCTCGCCAGCGCTTCGGTGGCCGCTTCGCGGTCGGTCTCGCCCAGCTGCGGGTCGAAGCGGGCTTCGAACAGCCGCAGCAGCTTGGTGGCGACCTGGGTGTGGTTCAGCAGCGTGTTCTGGATGTAGTCCTGGGAGAACGCGCTGCCGGCCTGGCGCAGGTACCGCGAGTACGCGCGCAGCACGGCCACCTGCCGCCAGGTGAGCCCGGCGCGCAGGACGAGCCCGTTGAGGCCGTCCACCTCGGCCTCGCCGCGCCAGGCGGCCTCGAAGGCGTCCTGGAAGCGGTCGCGCAGCTCGGTGATCGCCCCGGCGTCGGTCTTGGCGATGACCTTCTGGTCGATGCGCAGGCCGAAGTCGTAGATCCAGCACGCGCCGCCGTCCTCGCGGTGCAGCTCGTACGGCCGCTCGTCGACGACCTCGACGCCCATCGCCTGCAGCACCGGCAGCACCTTGGACAGCGTCACGCCCTCGCCGCGCAGGTAGAGCTTGAAGCGCCGCTCGCCGGGCTCGGCGCCGGCCGGCAGGTAGAACGACAGCGCGAGGTCGCCCTCGTCGGTCAGCGAGTCGAGCGCGCGGAGGTCGCCCAGCGCCTCTTCGGCGGTGAAGTCCTCCTTGTAGCCCTCGGGGAACACGCCCGCGTAGCGCTGGCCCTGCTCGGTCGCCGACTCCTCGCCGACGATCCCGACCGCGACCCCGCCGTCCGAGCGCTCACGGCGTTCGTCGAGCACCGCCTCGACCATCCGGTCGTCCCAGCTGCGGACCGCGGCGTTGAGCCGCTCCTGGATCCGCTGCGTGTCCGGCTCCAGGCGGCGCGCCGGATCGGTGTGCACCATGAAGTGCACCTGCGCCAGCACGGTTTCCCCGATCCGGGCGCTGTACTCGAGCTGGGTGCCTTCGAGCTCTTCGAGCAGGACTTCCTGCATGGCCAGCCGCGACCGCGTCGTGTAGCGGTCCTGCGGGAGGTAGACGAGGCAGGAGTAGAAGCGGCCGTAGGGGTCGCGGCGCAGGAACAGCCGCAGCCGGCGGCGGTCGGACAGCGTGATCGCGCCGGTCGTCGTCGCGTACAGCGAGTCGGTGTCGGCGGAGAACAGGTCGGCGCGCGGCCAGTTCTGCAGCACCTCCAGCATCCGCTGCCCGGAGAAGGACTCCATCGGGAAGCCGGCGCGATGGATGACCTCGCGGACCCGCTTGCACACCACCGGGATGTCGAGGACGTTCTCGTGCAGCGCGGTGGTGGTGAACATGCCGAGGAAGCGGTGCTCGCCGGTGACGGTGCCCTCGGCGTCGAACGTCTTCACGCCGACGTAGTAGGGGTAGACCGGCCGGTGCACGGTCGAGGGCGCGCTCGCCTGGGTCAGCACCAGCAGCGACGGCGCGAGAGCGGTGGCGGCGGTGTCCGGCCCGGCGGTGAGGCCGCGGGCGGCGAGGCTGTCCTGGCGCAGCACGCCGAGGCCGGAGGCCAGGACCGCGCGCAGGGCCGGGTCGTCGGAGTCGGGGTGCGGGTTGTCGACCAGCTCGTAGCGGCGGTAGCCGAGGAAGGTGAAGTGGCCGTCGGCAAGCCAGCGCAGCAGCCGCGCACCCTCGGCCACCTCGGCCTGGGGCAGCTTCGGCGGGTCGGTTTCCAGCTCGCTCGCCAGCTGGCAGGCCGTCTGGGCCATCTTGTCGGCGTCCTCGACGACCTCGCGCACGTCGCCCAGCACGCTGGAGAGCCGGTTGTCGAGCTCGCGCGCGCGGTTGCGATCGGTGACGAAGTCGATCTCGATGTACATCCACGACTCGGCGGCCGAGTTCGCGGGCGGCTCGCCCGGGTCCGCGTCGGGGTGCACTTCCTGCAGCTCACCGGTCAGGTCGCGGGTGACGACGACGATCGGGTGGACGATCCGCTGCACCTGCACCCCGTCGCGCGCGAACTCCGCGGCGATCGAGTCGACCAGGTACGGCATGTCGTCGGTGACGACCTGCACGACGGTGGCTTCGCGAGCCCACCCGTCCTCGGCGACGGTCGGGTTCAGCAGCCGCACGGCCGGGCGGCCGGGCATCCGGTGCTTCGCCAGCTGCAGGTGCGAGCGGACCGCGCCGACGAGGTTGACGGGCTCGTCGCCGACGATCTCTTCGGCCGGGATGTGCCGGTAGTACAGCCGGATGAGCTCACCGATCTCCGGCGCCAGCCCCGCGGCGGCGTCGATCAGGTCGTCCCTGATCTGCTCCGGACTGGCCGGGGCGCGCCGGCCGAACTCGGGTTCGGTTTCCGCGCCGGTTCCGGATGGGGACGAGACTCCGGTCGAGCTCATTTGAGACAACTCTCCAGTTTGCGTGAGGTGGCACCGCGCCGGCTCGTCGTTGAGCCGGACCCACCCCACACTAATGCGCCGGGCCGTCGGCCCACACGAAGACCCGGAGGTTGGATCGACGGTGAAAACCCTTTTGGGCCAGCGGATTCGCGGTATCGGTAAAGCTACCGACGGGTTGCGTAGGAGCCGCTCGCGTGGCGCTGACCAGCCACGCGGGAGGGCGGTAGTCCGGCGGCGGGGCGTCGTGATCGGTTCAGCTGTGGGGGTCCGGCACCGCTCGGCGAACGTTGTCGGCCGGTCGGCGACCCCGGACGGAGGCGGGTCCCGCGGGGGTGGGGGTGGGGACAGGTCGGCGACGAAACGGGACGTCTCGGCGACCCGGGCGGGGATCGGCCGAACGCTGCTCTGCTCGCCGGACGCCGCGCGTGCTGGTTCCCGCTCGGAGCGGCTTGGCGGTGCACGAGGGTCTTGAATGAGTCATTCAGGACCTCTGGTGCCCTGAATGACTCATTCAAGACAGCAGCGGAGCGGCGTGAGTCGGCCCCGAGCAGCGAGTCAGTCGCCCGAGCCGTGGCGGCGGGAGTCCGACACCTCGGCGCCGTGGCCGTTGCGGCCGTGGCCGTTGCGGCGGCCCGTGTCCTCGGAGCCCAGCTGCTTCACCAGCGCGGCCGCGCTGGCGGTGCCCGCCTGGTGTTCGGCCAGTGCGCGGGCGAGGAGGTCGGCGAGGCCGGCGTCCGGCGGTGGCTCGTCCTCCGCGATGGCGCGGGCGTAGCTCTCCGGGAACGGCGCCGTGGCCGGGGTCCAGTGGCCGAAGTCCTCCATCGGCTCCAGCGACGGTGGCATCCGCAGCCGCGGCAGCCAGGGCTCGGCCTCGTCCCGGTAATCCGGCGCGGACGGCGGCTGGTCCTCCGGACGCGGCGGCGGCGCGAGCTGCGGCTCCGGCCGCTCGTCGGCGTGGGCGGTGTCGGAATCCTCCGCGCGGCGACGGCCCCCGGCACCACCGGACGACGAAATGCCCAGGCGGTCCAGCACCGACCGTGCGGCGACGGACCCGTGTTCGGAGTCGTGCCGGGTCGAGGGCTGCGGCTCGCGGCGCGACCGCGGCTCGGGCTCCCGCTCGGCGGCGGGCTCCGGAGCGAGCGGCAGCGCGGGCGTGACGCGCGTGGGCGCCGACTCCCGCTCGGCGGCGGTCTCCTTCAGCCGGGCTTCGGCCAGCGCGGCCCAGGAGAACTTCGTCTTTCCGCCCACCTCAGGCGCGGGTTCGGACCGCACCTCGATCGGCTCCGCTTCACGGCGACGTCCGGTCGGCACGGGCTCGGACACCTCGACGGGTTCCGGCCGCGAGTCCGCACGCCCACGTTCGACCTGCACGGGCTCGGACCGACGCCGCTCGCTCTCGAACGACTCGACCGGCTCCGCTCCCCGCGCACGCTCCGAACGCACCTCAACCGGCTCCGCCCGCGACTCCACCGCCCGCGCACGCACTGGCCGCACCTCGACCGGCTCCCGCCGAACCTCGACCGGCTCCGAACGCACCTCGACGGGCTCGCGCCGCGTCTCCACCGGCGCCGCACGGAACTCAGGCTCACGCTCCACGGCAGCCCGGACCTCGGCCGCCTCGCGACCACGCTTCGGCACCGCACGCACCGCGGGCCGGGTCTCCGAACGCACCTCGATCGGCTCAGGACGCGAAGCCACGGGCTCCGGACGCCGCTCCACCACGACGGGTTCCGGGCGCGCCGGCTCGTCGCGGATCGCCGGCATCACCGTCGTCTCGGCCGCGTCCGCCGTCACCCGCGGCCGCTCGAACGACCACGCGGGCGTCGCCTTCTCCTCGCGCCCGAACGACCACGCAGGCGCCGAAGATGAAGGCTCGACCACCGGAACAGGCCGCGAAGGCACCGCCTTCAACACCTCGTCGAGGTCCACCGAAGCCGGCTCACCGGTCCCGAACTCGCCGGCCAGCACGCTGCACGCCTGCCGCCGGGCGCGCGCGTGCAGCTGTTCGGCCGCCCGCGAGCGGTACAGGCACGCGATGGCCTCCTCGGCCCGGCCGAACCGCTCCTCCAGCTGCGCCAGCTCGAGCCACAACCGCGCGGTGACCGCCGGGAGCCCGTGGCGTTCGGTGCTCGCCACGGCTTCGCGGACCAGCTCGATCGCCGCCTCGCCCGAACCGGCGGGCAGGTGGATGCGGGTCGCCACGGCCAGCCGCAGCCAGCCCATCGGGGCGACGCCCGCCGCCCGGACCGGCTCGGCCAGTACCGGCTCGGCGATCTCGTACGCCATTTCCGTGTCGCCGCGGTCGAGGAGCGTGCTGACCAGCAGCAGGACCAGCCGGATGCGGACGAGGCCGCCGTCGTCGGCCGGGTTGTCGAGCTTCTCCAGGAAACCCAGCCCGGTGCGGGCCGCGTCGGCCGCGGCCGTCAGGTCGCCGTGGCGCCGCCGGTGCGCCGCCGTGCCGACGCGCAGCAGCGCCCGGACCAGCAGCTGGGTGTCGGCGCCCGCCGACTCGTCGCCGAGGACGAGCTTGTCGGCCTCGACGAGCACGCGGTCCAGCTCGGCCTTCCGTCCCAGCAGCCCGAGGCAGCCGACCAGGTGGCTCAGCGCGGCGGCGCGGTGCACCGGCGAGACCACGGGATCGGTCAGCACCGGCCGCAACGCGGCGAGGCCGGTCAACGGCACGCCCAGGCTCCGGGCGCACACGGCGAGGTCGATGCGCAGGCGTGCGGCGATGTCGCCGTAGCCGGCGTGCTCGGCCGCGCGCAGGGCCGCGACCGCCCGCCCGACGGTGGCGGGGCGCATCCCGAGCCGGACGCGCGAGGACACGACCAGGCTCTCGGCCCGGATCCACTGCTCGTCGGCGCCGGCGGCCTCCGAGAGCGCGGCCGCGCGCTCGCCGAGGACCAGCGCGAGCTCGGGCGCGCGCAGGTGCAGCGCGTCCGCGCGTTCGATCAGCCTGCCGACTGCGGAGAGGGTTCCCCCGGCATTGGCGGCGCGCCCGCTCTCCTGCGAGAGCGGGCCCGTCCGGTGCGTTTTGCTGGCTTCCACGGGGAAACCCGCCCCCTCAGTCGCGGGTCAGCTTGCGGTGGGTGACACGGTGCGGGCGGGCGGCCTCGGCGCCCATCCGCTCCACCTTGTTCTTCTCGTACCCCTCGAAGTTGCCCTCGAACCAGAACCACTTGGCCGGGTCTTCGTCCGTGCCCTCCCAGGCCAGGATGTGCGTCGCGACCCGGTCGAGGAACCACCGGTCGTGCGAAATCACGACGGCGCAGCCGGGGAACTGCTCCAGCGCGTTCTCCAGCGAGCCCAGGGTTTCGACGTCCAGGTCGTTCGTCGGCTCGTCGAGCAGGATCAGGTTCCCGCCCTGCTTGAGCGTCAGCGCCAGGTTGAGCCGGTTGCGCTCACCACCGGAGAGCACGCCCGCCGGCTTCTGCTGGTCCGGGCCCTTGAAGCCGAACGCGCTGACGTACGCGCGCGACGGCATTTCGGTCTGGCCGACGTGGATGTAGTCCAGCTCGTCGGAAACGACCTGCCAGACGGTCTTCTTCGGGTCGATCCCGCCGCGGTTCTGGTCCACATAGGACAGTTTGACCGTCTCGCCGATCTTGACCACGCCGTCGTCCGGCTCCTCGAGCCCGACGATGGTCTTGAACAGCGTGGTCTTGCCGACGCCGTTCGGGCCGATCACGCCGACGATGCCGTTGCGCGGCAGGTCGAACGACAGGCCGTCGATGAGAACGCGGTCGTCGAAGCCCTTCTTGAGCTTCTCGACCTCGACCACGACGTTGCCCAGCCGCGGGCCCGGCGGGATCTGGATCTCTTCGAAGTCGAGCTTGCGGTGCTTGTCCGCCTCCGCCGCCATCTCTTCGTAGCGGTCGAGGCGCGAGCGCGACTTCGTCTGGCGCGCCTTGGCATTGGACCGCACCCAGTCGAGCTCGGTCTTCAGGCGCTTCGCGAGCTTCGCGTCCTTCTTGCCCTGGACCTCGAGGCGCTCGCGCTTCTTCTCCAGGTACGTGGAGTAGTTGCCCTCGTAGCCGACGACGCGGCCGCGGTCCAGCTCCATGATCCACTGGGCCACGTTGTCGAGGAAGTACCGGTCGTGGGTGACGGCGAGGACGGCGCCGGCGTAGCGGGCCAGGAACTGCTCCAGCCACAGGACACTTTCGGCGTCCAGGTGGTTGGTGGGCTCGTCGAGCAGCAGCAGGTCGGGCGCCGAGAGCAGGAGCTTGCACAGCGCGACGCGGCGGCGCTCACCACCGGAGAGGTGGGAGACGCCTTCGTCCGGCGGCGGGCAGCGCAGCGCGTCCATGGCCTGCTCGACGGTCGAGTCGAGCTCCCAGGCGTCGGCGTGGTCGAGCTCCTCCTGGAGCTGCCCCATCTCCTCCATCAGCTCTTCGGTGTACTCGGTCTCCATGAGCTTGAGGACCTCGTTGTACCGGTCGAGCTTGACCTTGACCTCGCCCAGGCCCTCTTCGACGTTCTCGCGGACCGTCTTGTCCTCGTTGAGCTCCGGCTCCTGCATGAGGATGCCGACGGAGGCACCGGGCTGGAGGAACGCCTCGCCGTTGCTGGCCTGCTCGATCCCCGCCATGATCTTGAGAACGGTGGACTTACCGGCACCGTTCGGCCCGACCACGCCGATCTTGGCGCCGGGGTAGAACGCGGTGCTGACGTCGTCGAGGATGACCTTGTCCCCGACGGTCTTGCGCACCTTCTTCATGGTGTAGATGAACTCGGCCATACCCACGATCGTAGAGCGCGCCTGATCGCGTCTCGACGCCGGTCACCACCGGACTACCGATTGTCAGGCCGGGATCACCGCGAGCGTGGTTTTCGCCGCGTCCCGACCAGCCCTCAACCTCAACTGGAACCCGAGGGTCGCTTGCCCTCGGCGAGGTTCTTGAGCATCGCGTTGTAGGCGTTCAGCTCTTCGTCGCCCGTGACCGCCTCGCGCCGGTCACGCCGCTTCGCCTCGCGCTCGTCCTGACGCGCCCACTGCACCAGCAGCGCGATCAGGACGAGCAGCACCGGGACCTCGCCGGCGGCCCAGGCGATGCCGCCGCCGAGGCGCTGGTCGGTGAGCAGGTCGGACACCCAGGGCAGGTGCAGCTGGCTGTAGAACGACTGCCCGATGACGGTCTGCTTGCTCATCAGGATCACGCCGAAGAAGGCGTGGAACGGCATCGCGGCGAACATCATGCCGAGCCGCCCGAGGTACGGGATCCGCCGCGGCGCCGGGTCGACGCCGATCACCGGCCAGTAGAAGACGTACCCGGCGAGCAGGAAGTGCCCGTTCATCACCAGGTGCGCCCAGTGGTAGTTCAGCGCGTTGTCGAACAGGCCGGAGAAGTACAGCGCGTAGAACGAGCCGACGAACAGCAGCAGCGCGACCACCGGGTGGGTGAGGAACCGCGACACCGGGGAGTGCACGAAGGCGACGAGCCACTCGCGCGGCCCCGGCGGGTTCTCCTTGCCCGCGGCGGGCAGCGCGCGCAGGGCGAGCGTCACCGGGCCGCCGAGCACGAACAGCACCGGCGCCACCATCGACAGCAGCATGTGGTTGCCCATGTGGACGCTGAACATCGCGGGCGCGTACCGGCCGATGCCGGACGACGTCGCGATGAGCAGCACCACGCAGCCGCTGATCCAGGCGACCGTGCGGCCGACCGGCCACGTGTCGCCCCGCCGCAGCAGCCGCCGGACCCCCGCCAGGTACAGCCCGCCGACGACCAGCGCCAGGACGCCGTAGACGAGGTCGAAGCGGGTGTCGAACAGGAGCCGCCACAGCGTCGGCGGACCGTCGAGGTCGTAGCCGATCAGCAGCTCGGTCGTGGAGGGCTGGGTGATCGCGTCCGCCGGTGGCGGTGTCCGCGCGAGCCCGGACGCGATCCCGATCGTCACGAACATGATCAGGATCTCGACCGACGCGAGGCGCAGCAGCTGCGCGCCGCCCTTGCCGTCCACGAGGTTCGCGACGCCCTTTTCGCGCTGCTGGTGGCCGAACACCCCGAGCAGCAGCAGCGCGACGGTCTTGGCGACCACCAGCAGGCCGTAATCGGTGGTGAAGAGGTCGTTCAGGCCGATCCGGACCAGCGCGTTGACCACGCCGGAGAGCAGCATCACGATCCAGCAGACCAGCGCCAGCCGCGAGAACCGCCGCGCGGCCAGGCTCAGGTGGTTCCCGCGCCGGTAGCCCAGCGCCAGCAGCGCGATCAGCCCGCCGACCCACAGCGCCGCGGCGACCAGGTGGAACAGCAGGCTGTTGGTGGCGACGTCGTGCGAGCCGCCGCTGGCGGAGTGCCCGGTGACGGCGACCGGGACCAGGCCGACGACGGCGAGGCCGAACAGCACCGCCGTCCAGCCCCAGGTGAGCGCGAGCCGGCAGCCGAGCGCGACGAGCACCGCGATCAGCGCCGTCCACAGCCAGGCCTTCGGCTGCTCGATGGCGCCGACGAGGTCGAGCAGCGTCTGCGGGTCCAGGACGTCGCCGAACGGCTTCCCGGCGGTGTCGGCGGCGGTGA
Organism: Amycolatopsis lexingtonensis; assembly: GCF_014873755.1. Classification (NCBI taxonomy): domain Bacteria; kingdom Bacillati; phylum Actinomycetota; class Actinomycetes; order Pseudonocardiales; family Pseudonocardiaceae; genus Amycolatopsis; species Amycolatopsis lexingtonensis. The sequence continues at coordinate 9,982,933 of NZ_JADBEG010000001.1, read as the reverse complement.
AGGCGACCGAGAGCAGCGCGGCGGCGAACCACACCCAGGCGGCGATCCCCGCCGCGCGCAGGGCGCCGTAGCCCTCGGGACCGAGCGTGCCGGACTGCTGCGGCGGCACCAGGAACGCGGCCAGCAGCAGCGACCCGACGCAGATCACCGACGCGGCCTCGGACAGCACGCGCACGACGGTGACGCCGTACTGCGTGACCAGGCCGGGATCGGGCAGGCCGGCGATGACGTACCCGGCCCCGCCGGTGAGGGCGATCAGCCCGACCGCGACGACGGCGGCCAGCAGCACGCCGACCGAGAGCAGGGGCAGCACACTCGCCCGGCGCTGCGTGGGGACGTCGGGTTCCTTCACGGACTGCTCGGACACGCCCCTGAGGGTATGCCCAGCCCCGGTCAGGCCCGTGTGACGGGCAGGATGGGAACGTGAAGATGATCCTGGTGCGGCACGCCGAGTCGCTCGGCAACGTCGACGAGCTCGCCTACACGCGGATCCCCGACCACGCCCTGCCGCTGACGCCGAAGGGCGAGCGCGAGGCGCGCGCGGCGGGTCCGGAGATCGCCCGGCTGCTCGGCGGCGAGCGGCCCGCCGTCTACGTCAGCCCGTACCTGCGCACGCGGGAAACGTTGCGGCTGCTGGACATCGAGGCGTCCTGCGAGCGGCTGCTGCAGGAGCCGAGGCTGCGCGAGCAGGACTGGGGGAACCTGCAGGACCCGGCCGACCAGGAGGTCCAGAAGGCGCGGCGCAACGAGTTCGGGCACTTCTTCTACCGGCTGCCGTTCGGCGAGTCGGGCGCGGACGTCGACGACCGCGTCGCGGCGTTCCTCTCGGACCTGCGGCTGCGCGACGAACGTCACCCGGAGACGGTTCTCATCGTCTCCCACGGGCTCACGCTGCGGCTGCTGTGCCGCCGCCTCTTCGGCTGGAGCATCGAGCTGTTCGAGTCGCTGTCCAACCCCGGGACGTGCGAGTACCGCGTCCTCGAAGAGCAGGACGGCAAGTGGTCGCTGGACCGCCCGTTCGCCCAGTGGCGGGACTCACCCGACGGCGAAACGCAGCTCTAGCGGCACGGTCAGCACGACGCGGGTGCCCTGCCCGGGCGCCGAATCGATGCGCGCGGCACCGCCGATCTCGGCCAGGCGCGCGTGGATGGAGTTGTCGATGCCGAACCCGGCGCGGCGGGCGCCGGGGTCGAAGCCCGTCCCGTGGTCGCGCACGGACACCGTGACGACGCCTTCGCGCTCTTCGAGGCAGACGACGGCTCTGGTGGTCTTCGCGTGCTTCAGGGTGTTTCGCAGTGCTTCGCGGGCTGCGTCGTGCAGCGCGTTGACGACGGCTTCGGGGACGTCGGCGGCCTTCGCGAGCACGACGAGGTCGACGCGCAGGCCGTCCGCCGTCATCTCGACCGCCAGCGCGCCGAGGCGGTGTTCGAGCCCGCCCGGCTCGGCGGGCGCGTCGCCGTCGAGGCTCAGCCGCAGGCGCAGGGCGTGCGCGCGGGCGGTGCGCCGGACTTCGTCGAGGCTGCCGATGGGGTCGAGGGCGTCACGGGGCGCCGGCAGGGCGAGGGATTCCATCACCTGCAGCACGGTGTCGTGGACGTCCCGGCGGTGCCGCTCGCGTTCGGCGGCCCGGCCGCGCTGCTCGCCCAGCCGGTGCGCGAACCGCATCGAGCCGGCGACCAGCAGCACGATCGCGAGCGCCGTGACGAGGGCCGCGAGCAGCGCGAGCAGGATCCACGTCGCCGGCGCGGAGGTGCCCGAGACGGCGGCCATGCCGTAGCGCAGGAGCACGGCGCCGGCGATCGCCGCGGCACCGGCGGGCGCGCCGCGCAGCAGGGTCCAGACCATGACCGTGCCCATGATGTTCGGCCAGGTCAGCGCCAGCAGGCCGGGCGCGAACGCCGCCGCGGCCAGGCTGGTGACGAGCGTGTACGCGGTGTCGGCGACCAGCACCGGCCGGATGCCGGTGGCGCGGCGGAAGACCCAGGCCACCTCCAGGAGGTTCGGCACCAGGAAGAACGCCACGGCGAGCCAGAGCACCGGCGCGGCGGGCCCGCCGCCGGCCCACAGCGCCTGGAGGAACAACGCCAGCCGGAACACGACCGGCACCAGCACGAGCCGCGGAACGGCGCCCTGTACCAGCGAAAGCGCACCCCACCGACCGCTCCCGCCGGCGAGCGCCCCCGCTCCGCCGAGCAGCACAACCCTCACGACGTCCTCCCCGGATCGGGGCCCCTACCCCGATCAGCCGACCTGAAATGGAGGCGTCGCCGCATTCATTTCAGTTTACCGACAGGGTCAGCTTGCCCCCACCGGTTCGGCACTGTCAACGGGTGCCGCCGGGCCCGCTCGTGGATCTTTCAGCGGCGCCGGCGGGCGAGTCGGCGTCTTGAATGAGTCATTCAGGACCTCGGAGGTCCTGAATGACTCATTCCAGACCTATGCCGATCGCGGCACCCGAGCCCGGACCGCGGCGCGGCCCAGCGTGAGCGGGCTTGCCCCAACCGGTTCGGCACTGTCAACGGGTGCCCGCCGATCAGCGGGCAATCGAGGAGAGGAGCGATCTCCATGCCGGAAGCCATGATTTATCCATGAGTCCGGGGGTGCGCCTCCCAGCTGAGACCCAGCGGAAGGCACCCGGCTCGATGGGAGAACCGCACAACAGGCTCTCCTGCGAGGAGCCCCGGGTACGCCCACGCCGCTGCGATCCAGACGGTCACGGCACCCGGCTCGGGACGAGAACCAGTGGAACGGGGAAGGGGGCCGGCGGTGACGCACACGATGACGTCCCGCCGGAGCCCCCGGAACCTGCCGCCGGTGTTCTGGTGGATCTGGATCAGCCTCCTGGTCAACTGGGCCGGCGCCTTCACCCGGCCCGTGCTCGCGCTGTCCCTGACGGCCGGGCACGGGTACCCGGTGTCCTACGCGGGGTACGTCATCGCCCTGATCGGGCTGGGTGGTGTGCTCGGCACCGTGGCCGGCGGCGTCCTCGCCGACCGGCTGGGCCGGCGGCCCACCCTGGTGCTGGCGCACGTCGTCACCGCGGTGGCGATGGTCGCGCTCGGCACGGCGAGCGGACGCTGGCAGCTCGAAGTGGCGGCCTTCGCCGTCGGTGCCGGCTCGGTGGCGGCCCGGCCGGCGATGAACGCCGCGCTCGCCGACGTCGTCCCGCCCGCCGACCGGCCTGCCGCCTTTTCGCTGAACTACTGGGCGGTCAACGTCGGCGTGGCGGTGTCCGCCGCGCTCACCGGCGTGATGGTCGGCTTCGGCTACCCCGTGGTGTTCGTCGCCGACGCCGCCGCGACCGCGTTGTGCGCGCTCGTCGTGCTGCTGAAGGTGCCCGAAACCCGGCCGCCGGGCCCGCCGCGGACCCGCGTCCCCCGGCCGCCGCTGCGGTTCGACCGGCGGTTCGCCGTCTTCCTGCTCGCCACGCTCGCGATCGGCTCCGTCTACGAACAGAGCGCGACGACGCTGCCGGTCGTCATGGTCGGCGCCGGGCTCACCGTGGGTGCGTTCGGTCTCGTGCAGGCCCTGAACGGGCTGCTCATCGCGTTCCTGCAGCTCCCGCTGACCCGGTGGGGCCGGCGGCACGGGCGACGGCCGGTCCTGGTGGCCAGTGCCCTGCTGATCGGGTGGGGCTTCGGGCTCAACCTGTTCGCCGAGGGGCTGTTCGGCTTCGCCGTCATCGCCCTGGTCTGGACCGTCGGGGAAATCCTGCAGCTGCCCGTCGGCAGCGCCGTGGCCGCGGACCGGGCACCCGGCACGCAGCGCGGCCGGTACGCGGCGCTGTACACCGGCGCGTGGTCGGCCGCGGCCCTGCTCGGGCCCGCCGGCGGCGGCTGGCTGCTCGATCGCGGTGGCCCCGCGGCCGTCTGGACGGCGTGCGCCGCTCTTGGCGTGCTGGCCGCCGCGGGGTTCGCGTTCGGTACCAAGCTTCCGCGCGAGGTGGGCGCCTCCGACGCGCGGAACGGGGAGCGATCCCCGGCACCCGCCACCGGAACCGGTGGTGGGCCGTCGATGGAAAGGGCAACACCATGAAGCAGGAGCAGTTCTCCGTCGAGACCGCCCCGGAAGCCCTGGTCGTCAACACCTGCGTCGCGGCGAGCCTCGTCGTGAACACGTGCGTGGCCGCGAGCCTCACCGTCAACACGTGCGTCGCGGCGTACCTCCCGGAGCGCTGATGACCGCTGTGCACGAAGGGCTGCCCGGCCGGAGCGGCGAGCGCCGCTCCGCGCCGGGCCCCGGCCCGATCGTCACGCGGCTGCGGTCCTTCGCCGGCCTGGCCGGCACCCCGGAGAGCTTGCACCTGGCGGTGGCGGACATCCGCGACGTGCGGGCGGACCTCCCGTGGCAGGCCGACCCGCAGGGCTTCGGCACGTCGTGGGACGACCCCGGCCCGGCGCGCGTGTCCGCCTGGGGCGAGGCGGTGGAGCGGTACTGCGGGACCTGGCCGCCCCGTGAGCTCGTCCACGGCAGCCACGACGACCTCGTCGCGCGCGGGCTGACGGCGCTGTCCCCTGCGCGCCTCGCCCTGTATTCGCCCCGCCAGCACGCCACCCCAGGGTTCCCCTTCACGCCGTTCCTCGGCTCGTCGCCGGTCCACTGGGTGCGCGCCACGTCCCTCGGCGGCGGCGACGTCCACGTCCCGGCGTTCTTGGTCCACACCGGCTGGCCCCACGTGCCGAAGGCGGTCGGGGAACCCCTCTACGCGTTCCCGGCGATCGGCGGCACGGCCGCGGGCGAAAGCCTCGAAGCCGCGATCCGGTCCGGGTTGCAGGAAATCGTCGAACACGACGCCTCGGCGGTCTGGTGGCTCAACGGCGCGCCCCAGCCCACCCTGGCCCCGACCCCGCGCCTGGCCGAACTCGCCGGCGCGGACGAGGTCCATTTCTGGTCGATCGCGAACGCGTTCGGCGTACCGGTGATCGCGGCGGCGGTGCGGTCGCCCGAGGGCTGGCTGACGGTAGGTACGGCGATGCGGGCCGACCCCGAGCAGGCGGCGCTGAAGGCGCTGGCGGAGGCGTACACGCTGCAGATCACCTGCCGCACGCTCGACGACCGGGACGCGGTGTCGGCCCTCATCGGCGACCGCCGGAGTCCCCTGCGGCCCTGGCGGGCGGCGCGGGACTACACCGATCACTACGGTCCGGCCGACCTGGTGGAGCTGCTGTGCCACCAGCAGTTCCACCTCGACCCGCGAGCCGGAGACGCCGCACTGGCCTGGGCCGCGGGCGGTCCCGCCGTCGAGTGGGCTTCGATCCCGCGGCCGGTGGACGACTCGCTCGACGCCCTCCACGCCCGCGTGGCGGCCGCGGGGCATGAGGTCTTGTACGTCGACCTGACCACGCCGGAAGCGGCGGAGGAGGGGGTGCGGGTGGTGCGGGTCCTGGTGCCGGGCACGGTCGGCACGGCCCCGGCGGCCTATCCGCCGCTCGGCCTGGGGCGGGTCCAGGATCTCGGGGCGCGGCTGGGCTGGCATCCAGAGCCGTTGGCGGAGGCGGAGCTGAACCGGGACCCGATGCCGCACGGCTGAGGCTCTTGGCACCGGCGTCGGTGGCAGCCGGAACCGCTCCGCCGCCGGTGACCGGCCCGCCCGACGTCTTGAATGACTCATTCAGGTCTTCGGAGGTCCTGAATGACTCATTCAAGACGTTGGCGGAACGCTGCGGACCGCACCAACGCACCTTTGCCGCGGCACTGGCTTCCTGCCGAAACTCACCCCACCGCGGCCCGCCCCGCCTCCTCCCGGCGCCGCGACCGCCGGGAGGCGACCGCCGCGGGCAGGATCAGCGCCGCGACCAGCGAAACGAACACGAACGCCGCCCCGTACCCGACCGCCTGCGCGATGCCCCCGATGATCGGCGGCCCGGCGAGGAACCCGGTGTACGCGAGGGCCGACACGAACCCGATCTCCCGCTCCCCGCCGGTGCCGTCGCCGCGCTTCCCCGCGTCGCCCGCGAGGCTCAACGCGAGCGGGAACGACGCCGCGAGACCCGCTCCGGCCAGCGCGAACCCGACGTAGGCGACCGCCGCGGCCGGGATCGTGGCCGTCGCGAGGAAGCCGGCCGTGGCCAGCGCCGCGCCCGCGAGCAGGCAGCGGGTCGGCCCCAACCACCGTTGCACCCAGGGGCCCGCCAGCCGCGCCAGCGCCATGACCAGCTGGAACCCGGCGAACGCCAGTGCCGCCGCCCCCTGGCCCACGCCGCGTTCGGCGGTCATCAGCAGCGCGGACCAGTCCGCCGCCGCGCCCTCGGCGACGGCCGAGCACAGCGCGACCGCCGCGAGCAGCCACAGCGCCGGACGGCGGATCGGGGCCCGGCGGCCGGCGGCCGGCACCGCCGTGGCGGTGCGCTCGGGGCGGCTGCCCGGGACCGCGCGGACCACGAGCAGCAGCACCACGACCGCGACGACGGCCGCCGTGGTCAGGTGGCGTGCGGGCGACCAGCCGTGGCCCGCGGCGAGCCCGGCGGCGAGCGAACCGGCGAGCGCGCCCACGCTGAACCCCGCGTGGAAGACCGGCATGAGCGGCCGCCGCGTGCGGCGTTCGACGGCCACCGCGGCGACGTTCATCGCGACGTCGAGCATCCCGACGCTCGCGCCGACCACGAACAGCGCCCCGGCCAGGAGCGGGACGCCCGGCGCGAACCCGATCAGCGCCAGCGCGACGGCGGCCAGGCCGGTGCTCCCCGCCACAACCGCCCTGGCCCCGAAGCGTTCGACGACCCGCCCGGCCGCCGCGGCGGCCGCGAGCAGGCCGACGCTGGCGCCGAGCAGCGCGAGCCCGAAAACGCCGGGTGAGGCGTGCACCTGGGCGGCCAGCGCGGGCGTTCGCGTCGCCCACGAGCCGATCGCGAGGCCGTTGAGGGCGAACACGGTGAACACCGCGATCCGGTCCCGCATGGTTCCCCCTTCCGCGCCCCTCAGCTTGACACGGCGCGCGTAACACCGGAACGCCCCGCTCGCAAGCCCCGGCGGCGGCCCTGTGGACAACCGATCCCGCTTCCCCGAGTTGTCCACAGAATCGAAATCACGGGCTGACAACCGTTCCCCGGCCGGTCAATCTGGAATCACACATTCACCGCGGCCTTCCGGGCCGCGACTCCAGAGGGGAATCCACCATGTCTTCGAGCCGTCTCCGTTCCCGGCTGCCGCAGTTGCTGGTCCTGGCCGTGCTCGGGCTGCTGACCAGTGCCGGAGCGGCGCAGGCCGCTTCGGCGCCGCCGGATCCGGCCTGCCAGAAGGGCGAATTCTGCCTGTGGTCGGCCGACGCCTACGGCGGCGAATCCGAACGGCTCGACCTGCGCACCGCGAATCCCGGGGAATGCATTCCGCTGCCCGAAGGATTCGCGGGTTCGTCGTTCGCGAATCTCATGAGCCGTGACGTCACGGTGTACCAGGACGAGGAATGCTCGACCGAAGGCGATTTCATCACCTACCCGGGTGGCGGCACGTACGTCCCGAACGCGCCCTTCCTCGTCCGCGCGGTCCAGATCTGGGAGTGATCCCCGACCCGGGTCCGAGCTCGCCGCCCGCTCCAAGGGGGAGCCGGCTCGCGGCGGCGGCCGGGCCCGACCGGGGCCGCTCCCCCGACAGCGGCCCCACCCCGTGGGCGCGCCTCCGCGGCACGGCGCGCCCACGGGACCTCCCGGCGCCGGGAGGTCCGCCACATGTCCCCCGAACGGGTCGGATCGCGGGCGGTGACGGTGTCGCCACCGAACTCCGGAATTACGTCGAACGAGACCTGAAACGATTCGCCGGTGTCGAACGATCGAGAGGATGGCGACGACTAAGCTGCCGGTGCCGGGCGACCGGCACGATCGGCAGCAGCCGTCGGCGCGGGCCCTCGTAGCTCAGCTGGATAGAGCAAGAGCCTTCTAATCTCTAGGTCGCAGGTTCGAGTCCTGCCGGGGGCGCCACCAGGGAAGACGTCGTGCGCGGCTGCGCACGACGTGCCCTGGCCACGTGATCGGCCCCACACCCGGGCACCTTTCCGTACCCCGGGTACTCCCACAGTGGACGGTGGCGGCCCGCATTTCCCCGCAGCGCGCGAAGGTCCAGACGACGCACCGTGCGAGCGGCCAGGTGGCCCAACGGCGCCCGGCCGAGTTCCAGTCGAGACAACCTTGTTACCCGGGCGGCGAACCGGCTGTCGTGCTTGCGCGCGATCGCGCGGTCACACCCAGCGATGAAACCCGTCAACCCGACACGCCGACCCGATCCGGCGCACCCTGTGGAGGACACCATCGTGGCGGACCACTTATCCACCCCGCGACACCGCCGCCGACGCGAGAACAGCGCCGCGCGCACCTTGTTCGCCGACGCGCGCCGGGCCGGGCTGGTGCAGCGGCACCTGAGGAAGCTGCACCAGTTGGCCTTCCGCACGGCCGCGGAGCCTTCCGGCACCGGACCACCACCGGCCGCACTGTCCAGTTCGGATCCGGGGCCGGCGGGCACGCAGCCAGCATCGGAAGCCGCTTGACCGTCACTTGCCGACACTGCACCGTTCCCCGGTACCCCAAGTACTTCACGCCAGGCCGCTGACCACCGCAAACAGGAATTTCGCACGCAACAAGATGATCGTCAACGTGATCTTGTCCCAGATTGGAGGAAAGCCACCGACGAGAGGACGGACATGGATCTGCCGACGCTGCTCGAGCGCGCTTTCCGGACGACGGTGGGCGTCGTGGCCGCCATCGAACCGGCGGCCTGGGACGGGCCGAGCCCGTGCCGGCGGTGGTCGGTGCGCCAGGTCGGCAACCACATGATCGGCATGGTCGGCTTGACGACGCACGTCGCGAGCGGGCAGCCGCTGGACCCCGCCGAAACGGAGCCGGAGCGGCTGGCGCAGCTGGCGTACACGGAACGACTCGGTGCTGACCCCGCGGGCGCTGTCCGCGCGCTCGGGGAGCGGAGCGTCGCCGCCTTTTCCGAGCCCGGAACCCTCGACCGGCTCACCCCGGGCAAGGGCGGCGCGGACACCCCCGGTTCGGTGCACGCGTTGATGTGCCTCAACGAGGTGCTCACCCACGGCTGGGACCTGGCGAGCGGCGGCGGGGTCGCCTACGCTCCCGACGCCGAGGTCGTCGCCGCGGCGCGGGAGTTCGCCGCCGCGCTCGTGGGGCCCGAAGCGCGGGCGCTCGGGATGTTCGGGCCGCCGGTGGAAGTCGGGGCGGACGCCGACGTGCTGACCGCGCACCTGGGTCACGTCGGCCGCCGGTCGCCGTGGCCGGGAATTCGGGCGGCGGCCTAGCGTCCAGCCGGGAAAATCGGAGAAAACCGAGGAGAATCATGGTGGGCGGTGCCGCCGGAGGTGGGGTGCGGCGATTCGAGCACGTCGGCGTGGTCGTCGACGACCTCGAAGCGGTGACGGCTTTCTTCGCCGGCCTCGGCTTCGAAGTCGCCCCGCCGATGCGGATCGAAGAGGAGTGGGTCGACCGGATCCTCGGGCTCGAAGGCGTGCGCATGGAAATGGTGATGGTGAGCGCGCCGGACGGCAGCGGGAAGCTCGAGCTGACCAAGTTCCACCACCCGGCCGGCCCGGCGGCCGCACCGGCGCCGGCGGTGAACCGGTTGGGGTTCCGGCACATCGCCTACATCGTCGAGGACCTCGACCGCACGATCGAGGGAATCCGGGCGAAAGGCCTGGACACCGTCGGCGAAATCGTCAACTACGGAAACATCTTCCGGATGTGCTACGTCCGCGGGCCCGAAGGTCTCATCGTCGAACTCGCCGAGGAGAGCAATTAGGAAGATGCGGGACGCGACCCGGTCGATAGCATCGCCAACGGGCGCAGGAATGTCCTGCGCCGCCGATGAAGTCAAGGAGCGGATGCAATGGCCCGAGTTGTCGTACACGCAGTGGTTTCGCTGGACGGCTACATCGCCTACCCCGATGACTCCGTCGGGCCGCTGTTCGACTGGTACGGGAACGGCGACACCACGATCCGCGCCAACGACGAGTGGTCGTTCAACGTGAGCAAGGCGTCCGCGGACTACGTGCAGCCTTTCTGGGACGCCATCAAGGTCACGGTGATCGGCCGGCACCTGTTCGACACCTTTGACGGCTGGGGTGGCAAGCCGGCCTCCGCCGACGAACTAGTCGTCGTCACCCACCGGCCGCTGCCGGACGAGTGGCTGGCCCGGTTCCCCGACGCGCCGTTCCACACGGCCGACTCGATCGAGAACGGCATCAACCTGGCCAAGAAGCTGGCCGGTGACGGGCTGGTCTGCGTGGCCGCGGGGGACGTGGCCGGGCAGGCGTTCTCGGCCGGGCTCGTGGACGAGGTCGCGCTGGACGTCGCGCCGGTCGTCTTCGGGGAAGGCAAGCGGTACTTCGGCAGCCATTCCGGGACCGTGCTGCTGGAAGACCCGGACGTCGTCATCCAGGGCGACCGCGTGCTGCACCTGCACTACAACGTGAAGCGCTGACCCGCGCCGCGGAAAACGTTTACCAGGTCGCCGGGAGCACGACAGCTCTCGGCGATCTGCGTGCCTCGTGCGCGTCGCGCGCGGGCGCGTTCCCGCACGTTCGGATACGCGGGCCGGCCGGCGTTCCTTGTAACTTGGCAAGCATGGCTGACTGGTTGGCGGATGCGGTCCTATACCAGATCTATCCGCAGAGCTTCGCGGACTCGAACGGGGATGGGATCGGCGATCTCGGCGGCGTCGAGTCCAAATTGGACTACCTGGCGTGGCTGGGTGTCAACACGGTCTGGCTGAACCCGTGCTTCGCCTCCCCCATGTTCGACGCGGGGTACGACATCGCGGACTACTTCCGCGTCGACCCGCGGTACGGCAGCAACGACGACCTGCTCAAGCTGGTCGACTCGGCGGGCAGGCACGGGATCCGGGTGCTGCTGGACTTCGTGCCCGGGCACACTTCCAACGAGCACCCGTGGTTCGTGCGGTCGGCGAACGACCCGGACGACCACCGGTACATCTGGGCCACCGAGCAGGGGCCGAACTTCCAGCCGTCGCCGGGCAGCCGGGAGGGTTTCTACCTGCCGAACTACTTCCCCGTGCAGCCCGCGCTGAACTTCGGGTACGGGCGGCCGAACGAGGCCGAGCCGTGGCGCCAGCCGGTGGACGCCGAGGGGCCGCGGGCGAACCGCCAGGCGCTGCGGGACATCATGGACTTCTGGCTGGGCTACGGCATCTCGGGGTTCCGGGTCGATATGGCGCCGTTCCTGATCAAGGACGACCCTGGCCTGGTGGAGACGTCGAAGCTGTGGCGTGACGTGCGCGCGTGGATCGACCGCGCGCACCCCGGCACCGTGCTGCTGTCGGAGTGGAACGACCCGAAACTGGCCGTGCCGGCCGGGTTCGACGCGGATTTCTTCATGCACTACGGCGAAAGCCGCGCTTTCCGTTCGCTGTTCCACAACCGCGCCGTCCACGACATGACGTGGGAAGACCCGCGGCCGGCCTACTTCGACGCGGCGGGCCAGGGCTCGATCGACGTGTTCCTCGCCGAATGGGCGACGACGGTGGCGTCGATCGGCGACCGCGGGCACGTCATCCTGCCCACCGCGAACCACGACTGGCCGCGGCTGGTGGCGGGCTCGCGCACGGCCAAGCACGCGCGCAGCGCACTGGTGTTCCTGCTGACCTGGCCGACGCTGCCGGCGATCTACTACGGCGACGAGATCGGCACGCAGTACCAGCCCGGCCTGCCCGACCACGAGGGCAGCCTGCTGCAGGTCTTCGAAGACGGCTTCAACCGGGCGGGCTCGCGCACGCCGATGCAGTGGGACGCGGCCGATCCGGACGTCACCTACCTGCCCGCGAACCCGTCGCCGACCCGGCCGGACGTCGCTTCCCAGCGCACCGACCCGGAGTCGAACCTGAACCTCGTCCGCGAGCTGATCGCGCTGCGCAAGGCCAACCCGGCGCTGGGCGCCCGCGGGGACGTCTCGATCGTGCGGGCCGGGTACCCGTTCGTCTACCGCCGCGGTGAATTCACCGTGGTGGTCAACCCGGCGCTGCGGTCGGCGACCGTGGACGTCGCCGCGCCCGGTGAGCTGGTTCTCGGTCAGGGCACGAGCTATGACGCCGCCGGTCTGCACGTCGCGGGCTACGGCTACGGGATCTACCGGGCCGCACAAGGCTGACGAACCGCAGCGAAAGAGCCCCGGGGTGGCACACCACCCCGGGGCTCTTTCAGATCGACCGGCTCAGCGTTCGTGCGTCTTCAGCCAAGCGACGTAGTCCTGCACCGTGCGCGCGGAGTCGTACTCCGGCTCGAAGCCGGTGTCCTCGCGCAGGCGGGTGATGTCGAGGTAGTTGGGCGACGGGCGCTCCGGGCTGCGGCCCGGCGGGAGCGTGATGTTCGCGCCCGGGACGGCCTTGTTGATCTCGTCGACGACCTCGGCGTACGGCACCAGGCGGCCGCTCGAAACGTTGTAGGTGGTGTGGTTCAGGTGCTTCGCCGTCATGAGCAGGGCGATCGCGCGGCCGCAGTCCTTGACGTAGCAGAGGTCCGTGGCGTCCTCGGCGTAGGCGTCCGGGCGGGGCGGGGTCAGGTCCGCGTCCTCGCCCAGCACGGCCGAGCTGAGCAGGCGGGGCAAGGCGAAGAACGGCGAGTCCGGCAGGCTCAGCGGCCCCCAGATCGTGCCGATCCGCAGGTTGACGACCTCGAAGCCGCCGGCGGCCGCGGCCGCGATCGAGAACAGCTCCGCCGTCTTCTTGAACTGGAGGATCTGGGGCAGCGGCAGCACCGGGAGGGCCGCGTCCTCGCGCCACGGGGCCGAGTCGTCCACGCCGACGTACACGCCGATCGAGCTGGCGACGGAGAACCGGCGCACGCCCCAGACCGACGCCGCCTTGAGGGCGTTCAGGAGGCCGAGGCTCTCGACCCGGAGGTACTCGACCGGGTCCGGGGTGGCGAAGTAGCTCGCCGCGAGGTGCACGATGCCGGTGATCTCGTGGCGCTTGCCGATGTCGAGGAAGGCCTGCTCGTCGGTCGTGTCCAGCGGCTCGACCACGACGCGGCCTTCGGCCTCGTTCGCCAGGTACTCCGGCAGCTCGGTGGACCGGTGCGACGTGAGCACGACCGATTCGCCCAGGTCGAGCAGCGCCCGTGCGGTGTGCGACCCGATGGAACCCAGGCCGCCGGTAACGAGTATCATTGTCATCCTTTCGCGCTTTGCCGACGATGATCGCGCTCGTCTTTTCCGACAGTCATCCTGCCCTACCTCACCGCATTTCCGGCCGGAACGAAAGGGAATCGGCACGCTGGGAGATGTCCTGATCACGGCCGCACGGGCACCGTGGAACGGTGAACCGGAACTCCGAGGAGCGTCGCCATGCAGCTTGATGACCACGCGATGAAGGAATTGATGCTGGCCGGCGAGTACCACCTCGCCAACGGGGAACTCCTGAGCGAGGAGGTCCGGCGCGCGCAGGTGCTGCTGGAGGAGTACAACCGCAGTTCCGTGCTGGAAGGCGAAAAGCGCCGACAGATCTGCGAAGAGCTGTTCGGCGAGTTCGGCGAAGGCGCCTACCTGCGCCCGCCGTTCTACTGCAACTACGGCTACCAGACCAAGATCGGGGCCCGCAGCTTCGCCAACTTCGGCGTCATCTTCCTCGACGTCGGGCAGATCACCATCGGCGAGGACGTCCTGCTCGGGTCGTACTCGCAACTGCTGGCCGCCGGGCACACGATCGAGCCCGAGTCGCGCCGCGCGAAGTGGGGCTACGGCAAGCCCATCACCATCGGGGACAACGTCTGGCTCGGGGCGGGCAGCATCGTCGGCCCGGGCGTCACCATCGGCGAGAACGCCGTCATCGGCGCGAATTCCGTGGTGATGAAGGACATCCCGGCGAACGTCGTCGCCGCGGGCGCGCCGGCGCGCATCATCCGGACCATCGAGCCGGGCGAAGAACGGCCCATCGACATCGCGAGCTGACCACGCACGACGAAAGGCCCCGGACCGCGTGGTCCGGGGCCTTTCGTCGTGGAGCCGTCAGGACGGGAGCTCGACCGACTGGCGGTGGCGGAACACGTTGCGGGGGTCGTACTTCTTCTTCACGGCCTGCAGGCGCGGGTAGGCACCCTTGTAGTACAGGTCGTACCAGGCCGAGGCCGATTTGTTGAACGCCGGGTCGCTCAGGTCGGCGTCGCAGTGGTTGACGTACGAGCCGTCGGAGACGTCGTTGGGCACGGGGACGCCACCAGTGGCCGCGTAGACCTCGGCGTAGACCTCGCGCGCCCACGCGATGTTGGCGGCGTCGCCGGCGGCGCCGTTCCACACCGAGGACCACTGGACCTGGTAGGCGGCGTCGCGGTGCTGGATGGCCGTGTTCGCCTGGGGCACCGCGGAAACCTGGCCGCCGTAGGGCTGGAAGATGATGTTGATGTTGGGGTTGCTGATGTCGGAACGGGTGAGGTGCTTGTACATCGCCGCGGTCTGCTCCGGGGTGAACAGGCCCTTCATGAACGCCGCCTTGTACTTGGCGCGCGACGTCGGGTCGTTCGCGACCGAGTTGGTGGTCCCGGTCAGCTCGACGAACTGCAGCCACGGCAGCGTCTGCGGGGCGACGAAGTCGGGCGGCGCCACGCCGTCGGCCAGGTAGGCGATGAAGCTGTCCATGATCGCCTGCGCGTTCGGCACCGACACGTCGAGCTGCGCCAGCGCGGTCACCGAGCCGCTCGACTTGTGGTTCACCGACAGGGCGCCGGTCAGGTCGCGGGCCGGGCTGTTCGGGGACTTGTTGTCGATGTGCCACTGCCCGTAGTTCCGCACCAGGCGCGAGAACTGCTGCTCCGACAGGTTGTTCAGGTTCCAGCCGGCCACGGTGAAGTTCGTCCGCGCGGGCGGCTTGGGCAGCAGCTTGCGCGGGTCGGTGCCGGTCGCGCCCGGCGAGCGGAAGAAGTACCGCGTCACGATGCCGAAGTTGCCGCCACCGCCGCCGGTGTGCGCCCACCAGAGCTCGCGGTTCGGGTCGCCGGGCTCGCGGGTGGCGACGACCGTCTGGGCCCGCCCCGCGGCGTTCACCGTGACGACCTCGACGGCGTACAGGTGGTCCACGACCAGGCCGTTGCGGCGCACCAGCCAGCCCCAGCCGCCGCCGGCGACGTGCCCGCCGACGCCGACGGAGTAGCAGACCCCGCCGGGGATGACGACGCCCCAGGTCTTGTACAGCTTCTCGTAGACGTCCAGCAGCGTCGCGCCGGATTCGATCGCGATCGCGTTGAGCTGCGAGTCGTAGCAGACGCGGTTCATGCTGCTCAGGTCGAGGATGACCTGGGTGTCGTCGCTGTAGACGAAGTCCTCGTAGCAGTGGCCGCCACCGCGGACGGTGATCCGCTTGCCCGCGCTCACGGCGGCGTTCACCAGCGGCGCGATCTGCGACGGCGCGTCGATGACGGCGACCCGCTCGGGGTGCGCCACGAACCGGGCGTTGAGCGCGCGCACCAGGTCCGGGTACTGCTGGTCCGCGGGGCTGATGACCGAGGCGGGGTAACCCGAACCCGCCGCGGTCGATTCGGCGGCTCCCGCCACCCCGGTGAGGAGACCGTTGTCGAGGAGCGCCGTCCCGCCCACTCCGAGAACTGCGCCAGTGAGGAATTTTCTCCGACCAGTGACCTGCCGCTCATTGAGCATTTCTGCCGTTCCTCTGCGATCGCGACTGAGTGCCGAATCAAGAATTGAGAGGAGAAAATTAACCGATCAGGTGATTGACGAGCATCTTGCGTCGTGCGCTTAGCGAAAAAGATTCGCTTCGGCACTCTTCGTGACCGCACGAAAGAAGGGGACTTCCCCCGGCCGAGGAAGCCCCCTTTCCGCACTGCGGCGCACCACTAGACCTGCGGGACGACCTCCGCCGCGATCAGGTCCAGGTGGTCCAGGTCGGCCAGGTCGAGCACCTGGAGGTAGACCCGGGAGATCCCGGTGCGCTCGCGCCACCGGCCGATCTTGTCGACGACTTCGGCGGGTGAACCGGTCAGCGCCTTCTCGCGCAGGTCTTCGACCGTGCGGCCGATCTTCTCCGCGCGAGCGGCCACCGCGGCCTCGTCGGCGCCGACGCAGATGGTCTGGGCCACCGAGAACGTGATCTCCGCGGGGTCGCGGCCGATCTCGGCGCAGGCCGCGCGGACGCGGTCGAACTGCGCCGCCGTGTTCTCCTCGTCCCACAGCGAGTTGTTGAACTCGTTGGCGTAGCGGGCAACCAGGCGCGGCAGGCGCTTCGGGCCCTTGCCGCCCATGATGATCGGCGGGTGCGGGCCCTGCACCGGCTTCGGCAACGCCGGCGAGTCGACGATCCGGTAGTGCTTGCCCTCGAAGGAATACGTGTCGCCGACCGGGGTGCCCCACAGCCCGGTGAGGATCTCCAGCTGCTCCCCCAGCCGGTCCACGCGCTCGCCCTTGGTCGGGAACGGCGCGCCGATCGCGTGGTGCTCCCCCTCGAACCAGCCCGAGCCGATGCCGAATTCCACACGGCCACCGGACATCTCGTCCACCTGCGCGATGGTGACGGCCAGCGCGCCCGGGTACCGGAACGTCACCGGGCTCAGCAGCACGCCGAGCCGGATGCTGCTGGTTTCCCGTGCCAGCGCGCCGAGCGTGACCCACGCGTCGGACGGGCCGGGGTGCGCGGCCGCGGTTCCGGTGCGCATGTAGTGGTCGGACCGGAAGAACGCGGGGAACCCGGTCGCTTCGGCGTGCCGGGCCACGCGCAGCAAATCGCCGTGGCCGGCCCCTTCCTGCGGTTCGGTGAAGATCCTCAGCTCCATGGGAAAAAGCCTATCCCGGCGAGGCGGGGGCACTAAGCGAGGCGGCACGCTCGGAGATGAGCACGACAAGGACCGGTGCGAGAGTTCGATGAGCGACGGCGCAGCCCGCGGTGCCCGCAACCCGATCCCGGGTGACTACAAAAGTACCAGCCGGAGCACGGTGTTCCACGATTTGGACACCGAGCGGGTCCGCAAGGTGCGGTTGCGCGAACGAAGGACTTCAAGGGGAGTCAAACCATGCTCGAGCACGTGCGTTGTCCGCATCTGGTACCGATTCCCGCCGCGGACGATACCGAGCCGTTCACCGCCTCCGCCAGCCGAGACGACATCTACTCGGTCTTCGTCTGCAAGGCCGAACCCTGCGCCGAAAAGTTCCTCCTCAAGCAGATCGACGGGCGCCGGGTCGCGCTCGTCACCGACGACACGGTCTCCGCGCTGCACGCCGAGCGGCTGGCGAACTCGTTGCGGGCACACGGGATCGACGTCGCCATGACGTCCTTCCCGCCCGGGGAAGCCAACAAGTCGATCGACACCGCGGTCCGCATGCTCGACTGGCTGGCCGGCACGTCCATCGCCCGCCGCGACATCATCCTGTCGGTCGGCGGCGGCGTGGTCATCGACACCATCGGCTGGGTCGCCAGCGCCTACATGCGCGGCGTGCCCTACATCAACGTCCCCACCACGCTGCTGGGCCAGGTCGACGCGGCGCTCGGCGGCAAGGTCGCCGTCGACCACCCGAGCGCGAAGAACCTCATCGGCGCGTTCTACCAGCCGAAGGCGGTCGTCTCGAACGTGGCTTATCTGTCCACTCTGGACCGCAGGCAGATCGCGGCCGGGCTGGCGGAGGCCATCAAGAAAGGCGTGATCGGCTCGCCCCCGCTGTTCGACCTCATCGAGGAGAACGCCGATCTGGCGCTGAACCGCGACCTGCCCGCGCTGGAGCAGATCGTGCGCGCGGCGAGCGTCGTGAAGTCCGAGCTGATCCAGCTGGACCCGTACGAAGTGGACCTGCGGCGGCCGCTGAACTTCGGCCACACCGTCGGCCACGCGGTGGAGACGGTGACCGGCTACGGCCCGGTGCTGCACGGCGAGGCCGTCGCCTACGGCATGACGATCGCCGCCGAAATCGCGGTGCGGCGCGGGATGCTCGCCGAGGAGGACCGCTCGCGGCTGGTCGGCCTGCTGAACCGCTGCGGGCTGCCGACGTCCACTTTGGACCTCCCGCGGTCGGTGCAACCGGGTGCCGTCACCGCGGCGCTCGGCCAGATCCGGAAGATCCGCGACTCGAAGATCCGGTTCGTGCTGCCCGTCGAGTACGGCTGCACGGTGATCGCCGACGACGTCACCGACGACGAGGTCGCCATGGCGATGGCCGCGACCCGGGCCGCCGCGCTGGCCGAAAGCGGCGAGGGCGTGAGGGCGGCATGAGCACCCCGGCCGATGCGCTGTCGTGCGCGGCGGTGCTGTTCGACCTCGACGGGGTGCTCGTGGAGTCCGGCAGCACCGTGGAACGGTCGTGGCGCGCCTGGGCGGTGGACCACGGGCTCGACGCGGACGCCGTGGTCGCCGCCTGCCACGGACGCCCGTCGGCCGAGACGATCGCGGCGGTGGCGCCGCACCTCGACGCCGCCGCCGAGGCCGCCGCGCTGGAACTGCTCCAGGCGGCGGACACCAGCGAACTCGTGGCGTGCCCGGGTGCGGCGGAGATCCTCGCCGCACTGCCGCCGACGCGGCACGCCGTGGTGACGTCGGGGACGCGGCCGCTCGCGACCGCGCGGCTGACCAGCGTGCTGCTGCCGGTCCCGGCCGTCCTGATCGCCGCGGGCGAGGTCCCGCGTGGCAAGCCCGCGCCCGACGGCTACCTCGCCGCGGCCGCCCGGCTCGGCTTCGCGCCGGAGTCGTGCGTCGTCGTCGAGGACGCCCGGCCCGGCGTGCTCGCCGCCCGGGCCGCCGGCTGCCGGGTCATCGGCATCGACGGGCCCTTGCTCGGTGATCCGTCCGATGTGGACATCCTGGTGCCGGACCTGGCCGCGGTGGCGGCCACCGTCGGCACCGGCTCGATCGCGCTGACGAGGAGGAGCGAAACCCATGTCTGACCAGACCGTGCTGGTCGTCGGCCGCGGGCTGATCGGCGCTTCGGTGGCCGACCGGCTGCGCGCCGACGGCCACGACGTGGCGACCGTGTCGACCACGCCACTTCCCCACGCCGGGCACCTGTCCGTGGACCTCGACGACCCGGCGGGCCGCGAACGCCTGCGCAGCCACGTCGACACCCTGCGCCCCGCGCGGGTCATCCTGACCCACGGGCCCAGCGACGTCACGTGGATCGAAGCGAACGAGCAGCGGGCGGAGGCGGTCCACCACGGCGTGGCCAAGCTGCTCGCCGGCTCCGGGGTGCCGACCGTGCTGGTCTCCACCGACAACGTCTTCGACGGTTCGCGCGGCGGCCACCGCCCCGCGGACCCGATCAGCCCGCACAACGTCTACGGGCGGGTCAAGGCGCTGGCGGAGCAGGAGCTGCTGACCGGCCCGAACCTCGCGCTGCGCGTCAGCCTCGTCTACGGCTGGACCGGCCCGGCGCACCGCGCCACCTACGGCCAGCGCTGCCTGCAGGCGGCCGCCGGCGGCGAGGAGCTGGAGGCGCCGACCGACCAGTCGTTCACGCCGGTGCACATCGACGACGTCTCGGAAGTGCTGGCCGCGCTGTGCCGCGTGCCGGAGCTGCCGACCGGCATCGCCCACCTGGCCGGGCCGGCCGAACTGAGCCGGTACGACTTCGCGACGGTGGCCTACCGGCTCACCGGCACCGACCCCGCGCTGGTGCGGCCGGTCCTGCGCCGCGACACCCTGTGGGCCTCGCGCCCCCGGCACTCCTCGCTGGCCTGCGACGACTTCGGGCACCTGCCCGGGCTGGCCGGCTGGACGCCGATGACGCCGGAGGACGGGCTGCGGCGGATGCTGCGGACCGGCCCCGTGGTCGCGGTCTGATGGTCGGCCGGTTCGCGATCGACGCCGGCGGCAGCCGCACCCGGGTTCTGGTGGTGCCCGGGGACGGCGGCCCGCGGCGGACGTTCGAATTCCCGTCGATCAACCCGCACGCGACCGGCGACGAGGCCGGCCGCACCCTGCGGGAGGCGTTCGCCGAGATCGGCGCCGTGCTCGGGTCCGGGCCCTCGGTCGGCTGGCTGGCCAGCGCCGCGGCCGGGCCCGGTGGGATCGGCCCGGAGCTCGAGCGGGCCCGGGCCGCCGCCGACGCCGCAGGCCTGGACGCCGGGCTGGTCGTCTCCAACGACGTGCTGCCGCTGCTGTGGGGCGTCCCGGCGCTGTCCGGCGTCGGCGTGGTCGCCGTGTGCGGCACCGGCTCCGGGTTCTTCGGCACCGACGGGAAGCGCGTGGCCAACGCGGGCGGCTGCGAGTACCTCGGCAGCGACGAGGGCGGCGCCGTCGACATCGGCCTGCGCGGGCTGCGGGCGGCCGTCCGGGCCACCGACGGCCGCGGCCCCGAGACCGCGCTCGTCGACGCGCTGAGCGAATACGCGGGAACGACCGTCGCCGGCCTCGCGCGCCGGCTGGCCGCGCAGCCGTTCCCCAAGCAGGGCCTGGCCGCGCTCGCGCCGGTGGTCTGCGCGACCTGGCTGGCCGGCGACGAGGTCGCGCTCGGCGTGGTCGACCAGGCCGTCGGCGATCTGGCGGAAGGCGTGTACGCGGTCCGCGACGCGCTCGGCCTGCCGGACGGGTTCGCCGTCGCCGCGGCGGGTGGCGTGTTCACCGGCTGCCCCGAGCTGTACGAGCAGTTCGCCCACCACCTGACCGGGCCGGTCGGCGCCGGCAGCGCCGACCTCGTGACCGACACGGCCTCGGTCGTCCTGACCGCGCTCGACCGGTTCGCCGGCTCCGGCGAACCCGCGCTGCCCGGCGGGCTCGACGCCTACGCCGCGGCGCTGCCCCCGAGGAGGCGACATGAAGCTGGGACTGTGCTTGGCGGCGTTCGGTGACCTCGACCTGGCCACCGCGCTGCGGCACGCGGAGAAGTTCGGCCCGCTGTGGCTGGACGTCCCGACGGACACGACGTTCGGGCTGATCGACGCCGTGCGGTGCGCCGACGACGCGACCTACCGCGACGAAGTGGCGGATGTGCTGCGCGGGCAGCAGATCGGCTGCGTCAGCAACAGCCGCGACGCGCAGCTGCTGCTCGGACCGCACGACCGGCACACCGACCCGGTGCACCGCGGCGACGCGGCCGCCAAGCGCGCCCACGCGCTCACCTGCGCGCTCGGCGCGATCCGGCTGGCCGAGCGGCTCGGCGCGCCGGACGTCCGGCTGCTGCCCGGCTGTCCCGACTTCGGGCGCTGGCTGTCGTGGTGGCACAGCGACGTGAGCTGGGCGGACAACATCGCCGAGTTCCGCACCGCCGCCGAGCCGCTGGTGCGGGCCGCGCGCGAGGCCGGCGTCCGGCTGCTGGTGGAGCCGCACCCGAAGCAGGTCGTCTACGACCGGGCGAGCGCGGACCTGCTGTTCGCCGCGACCGAGGACTGGGCGGACGTGCTCGGGCTGTGCGTCGACCCGGCGAACCTCGCCGCGACCGGCCACGACCCGGTGGACGCCGTGCGCGGCTGGGAAACGCGCATGGGCGCGGTGCACGCGAAGGACCTGCAGCGCTGGACCGGGCGCGGCCTGCCCTCCGGCGCCGGCTGGGGCCGCTACGGCCCGCAGCCGCCGATCCGCTTCCGCGCGCTCGGCCTCGGCGAGCTGCCGTGGGCGGAGATCGTGGCGACGCTGCAGGACGAAGGCTTCGACGGCGTGCTCTACCTCGAGCACGAAGACACGCTGCTCCCCCGCGAACGCAGCATCGAGCGCGGCCTCGGCGTCCTGCGGTCGATGGTGCCGGACGCGGTGGCCGAAGGGCGGACGTGGTGAGGCCCGCGTGGGTGCGCGAGCCGGGCCCGGGCCCGCGGCTGGTGCACGTCAACGCGACCGCGACCGGCGGCGGTGTCGCCGAGCTGCTGCACGGGCTGGTGCCGGCGCAGCTCGCGGCCGGCGTCGACGCGGGGTGGGCGGTGATCGCCGGGGACGACGGGTTCTTCGCGTTCACCAAGTCCCTGCACCACCTGCTGCACGACCAGGGCACGCCTCGGATTTCCGCCGCCGACCTGGACCACTACCGCGAGGTGCTGGCCCCGCAGGCGGAGTGGCTGGCCGCGCGGGTGGGCCCCGGTGACACCGTGGTGCTGCACGACCCGCAGGTGCTCGGCCTGGCCCCGGCTTTGGCGGCCGCCGGCGCGCGGGTGGTGTGGCACTGCCACATCGGCACCGACGCTCCGGGTGCCGGGCCCGAAGCGGTGTGGCGGGCGTTCGAGCCGGAACTGTCCACAGTGGACGTCGTCGTGACGGCGCTGGCGGAGTACGCCCCGCCGGGACGGCCGGTCGCGGTGTGCGCGCCGGCTTTCGACCCGAAGGCGGCGAAGAACCGGCCGATGGACGCGGTGGAGACGAACGAGCTGCTGGCCGAAGCCGGGCTGACCGCGGAAACCGCGAGCGAACTCGCCGCTGTCGAGCAGGACGCGCCGATGCCCGCCGGGGCGCGGATGGTGCTGCAGGTCTCGCGGTGGGACCCGCTCAAGGACATGCCCGGCGTGTTGCGGCTGCTGCCCGGCCTGCCCGGCGACGTCCACCTCGTGCTGGCGGGCAACGACCCCGAAGAGATCCCCGACGACCCCGAAGGCCTCGCCGTGCTCGCCGAAGTGCGACGGCTGCGGGCCGGGCTGCCCGCCTCGGTGCGGCGCCGGGTGCACCTGCTGCGCACCTCGCAGCGGAACCCCGAACGGGCCGCGCTGCTGATCAACGCGTTGCAGCGGCGGGCGGACGTCGTCGTGCAGAAGAGCCTCGCCGAAGGGTTCGGGCTCACCGTCACCGAGGCGATGGCGAAGGGGCGGCCGGTGGTCGCGGGGCGCGTCGGCGGGCTGTGCGCGCAGATCGAGCACGGCCGGACCGGGCTGCTGGTCGACCCGGCGGACACCGCGGCCGTCGTCGACGCCGTGAACGGGCTGCTCTCGTGCCTGCGGGACCGCGAGCGCATGGGCGCGGCCGCCGCGGCCGCGGCGGCGGCCACCTACCTGATGGACCGCCTGGTCGCGGACTACCGCGCGGTGGCGGCACGGCTTCCGGAAGGGGCGGCACGATGAGGACCGGAGTGGTCACCGCGGCGGGCGGGCGGATCGGCTCGGCGGTGGCGGAGCGGCTGCTCGCGGCCGGCGTCGTCGACGAGGTCGTGGCGGTCGACGTCGTCGAGCCGGTGGTTCCCGCCGGTGCCAAGGGTTTCGTCTGCGACCTCCGCGAAGCGTCCGAAGTGGACAAGCTGGCGGCCGCGCTGCCCGGCGAGCTCACCGTGCTCGTCAACGTGCTGGGCGGCGAACGGCGGCCGCACCTCGAACCCGTCGAGGACGCGACCTGGCCGCCGGAAGCGGTGTTCGACGACATCTTCGCGCTCAACCTCACCACGGCCTACCGCGTGACGAAGGCCCTGCGCGAGCGCTTCGGCCGCGGTTCGGCGATCTGCAACGTCAGCTCGATCGCGGCGAACATGCCGTGGGTCGTCTCCCCCGCGTACGGCGCCGCGAAAGCCGCGCTCGAACACTGGAGCACCTCGCTCGCCGTCGCGCTGGCGCCGGCCGGGGTGCGGGTGAACACCGTCCGGCCCGGGTTCGTCTGGAGCCGGCAGTGGCAGGACGTCAGCCGCGCCGAGTTCGACGAGGTCGTCGCCGACCGCGTCCCGCTCGGCCGGGAACAGACCGCGGAGGACGTCGCCGACGTCGTGGCGTTCCTCTGCTCGCCGGCCGCGGCGCACATCACCGGGCAGGGCCTGGACGTCGACGGCGGCGCGACCCTGGTGCGGAGGGCACGATGAGGCTGATGGCGGTGCACGCGCACCCGGACGACGAGTCGAGCAAGGCCGCGGCGACGCTCGCGCGGTACGTCGACGAGGGCCACGAGGTCCTGGTCGTCACGTGCACGGGCGGCGAAGAGGGCAGCATCCTCAACCCGGCCATGGACACCCCGGAGGTGCGCGCCGACCTCACCGCGGTCCGCCGGGGCGAGATCGCCCGCGCCATCGAGGTCCTCGGCGTCGAGCAGCGGTGGCTCGGGTTCGCCGACTCCGGCTGGCCGGACGGCACCCCGGTGCCACCGGGCCGGTTCGCGAGCCTGCCGCTCGCGACGTGCACCGAACGGCTGCTCGTGGAGATGCGCGAGTTCCGGCCGCACGTGGTCATCACCTACGACGAGAACGGCGGCTACCCGCACCCGGACCACATCCGGGCGCACGAGGTCGCGGCCGCGGCGTTCGAGGCGGCCGGCGACGACCCGGACTGGCAGCCGCTGAAGCTGTACTACGTGCACGAGTGGTGCGGCAAGAAGATGGCGATCTTCCACGAAGCGCTGCTCGAGGCGGGCCTGGATTCGCCGTACCACGAGTGGCTGAAGGAGTGGGACACCAAGCCGGACGTCTACGCCCGGATCACGACCCGGGTGCCGTGCGCGGACCACTTCCCGCGGCGCGACGCGGCGCTGCTCGCCCACGCCACCCAGATCGACCCGGACAGCCACTGGTTCGCCGTCCCGCTCGAACTCCAGCGGGAGCTGTGGCCGACCGAAGATTTCGAGCTCGCCCGTTCCCGGGTGGGCGGCTCTGGGCCGGAGGACGACCTGTTCGCCGGCATCGAAGTGCGGAAGGGGTAAGGATGAACACCGTGGAACAGTGGTTCGACCCGATGGACCCGTGGTCCTGGGTCGTGTCGCGGTGGCTGCTGGAGGTCGAGCAGGTCCGGGAGATCGACCTGCGGTTCCGGGTGATGAGCGTTTCGGTGGTCAACGCCGACCGCGAGATCCCCGAGCAGTACCTCGACGACCCGGAGGCCTACCTGAAGCGGATGCAGGCGGCCTGGGGCCCGGTCCGCGTGGCGACGGCGGCCGCCGAGCAGCTCGGCCCGAAGGTGCTGCGCGACCTGTACACCGCGCTGGGCAAGCGCATCCACGAAGAGGGCAACAAGGACTTCCCGGCGGTCATCTCGGCGGCACTGGACGAGCTGGGCCTGCCCGCCGAGCTGAACGAGATCGCCACGACGGACGCGGCCGACGACCAGGTCCGCGCGAGCACCCGCGAGGCGATGGACGCGGTGGGCATCGAGATCGGCACCCCGATCATCCGCATCGACGGAGCGGCGTTCTTCGGCCCGGTGGTCTCGAAGATCGCGCGGGGTGAGGACGCCGGGCGGCTGTTCGACGCGCTGGCGACGCTGGCGGGGTTCGAGCACGTTTCGGAGGTCAAGCGGGCACGGATTTCGGAGCCCGACTTTTCCTGAGGTCTTGGGTGGTGCCGGAGGGGCTTTCCTTGCGGGGGAAGCCCCTTTCGGCGTGGGCGGGTGTCTGGGTGTTCGTGCTTGCGCCGGAGGTCGCGGCAGCCGCGCTGGCAGCACTCGCGCCGACGTCCTGAATGAGTCATTCAGGTCACCAGAGGTCCTGAATGACTCATTCAAGACAAGACGGCTCAGCCCACCACCCGGCCGCGGGCCACCACCAGCCGCACGTTCGCCAGCACCGACGTCGACGTCCGCGGATCCCCGTCCACCACCAGCAAGTCCGCGTCCAGCCCCGGCAAGACCCGGCCCGTCACCGACGACAACCCCAGGATGTCCGCCGCGCTCGACGTCGCCAGCTCCAGGACCCGCTCCGGGCTGAAACCCAGCCACTCGTACATCCCCAGCAGCCCCGCGTACTCCCCGAACACCGCGTTTCGCACCCCGCCGTCCGACCCCGGCAGGATCGGGACGCCGAGCGCGTCGAGCCACGCGATCCGGTCGAACAGCGGACGCGCCGCGGCCTCGCCGAGCGTCGCGCGCTGCACCAGCCAGTCGCGGGGCCCGGCCGTGCAGCACGCCGCGATGCCCGACGAAGCCATCCGGCGGGCGACGTCCTCGCGGCGGTGCCACTGCGCGTCGCCGGCCAGCCAGTAGCAGTGCTCGATCGTGTCCACGCCCGCGTCGACCGCGAACTCGATCGACTCCGTGCCGTGCGCGTGCGCGGCGACCGGGAGGCCGAGCGCGTGCGCCTCCGCGACCACCGCCTTCACCTCGGCCTGGGTGAACTGGGACTCCCACATCGCCGCGCCGCCCGGGGTGAGGCTGCCGCCGCTGGCCATCACCTTGATGACGTCCGCGCCCGCTTCCGCGTTGGCGCGGACCAGGTTCCGCATCGCCGTTTCGCCGGAGACCTCGCCGCCGAAGAACCAGCAGTGGCCGCCCGGTGGGGTCAGCGGGGCCAGCGCCGCGAGGATCCGGGGGCCCGGGCGGGTGCCGGCGTCGATCTCGCGGCGCAGACCGGCCACCCGCGGGGGCCGGTCGCCGAGGTCGCGGACCGTCGTCACGCCGGACGTGACGAGCCGCGCGGCTCGCTCCGCCATCCCGGCTTCGACTTCGCCGGGGCCCGCGGCGAGCAGGGCCCCGACCGGGTCGGCGCCGCCGTCCATGGCCAGGTGCACGTGCCCGTCGATCAGGCCGGGCACCAGCGTCGCGCCGGGGAAAGCCAGGCGCCGCGCGGATTCCGGCGCCGGCACGGACTCGCGCGGGCCCGCTTCGGCGATCTTCCCGTCCACCACCAGGACGGCGGCGTCCGGGACGCATTCGCCGAGCGGGCCCCGCAGGAGCCTGCTCACCTCGATCAGCAGCGGCCCCGGAGCAGTCATGCCACGGACGATAGCAACGGAACGCTGCGCGCCACCCGGCCTTTCAGCTCGCAGAGCAACGGCCAAGAAGTCGCGAAGTTCAGCCGCGCGAACCCCTGCCCGCCGCGCCCGAACGACTCGCCGGGGCTCATTTCGATCCCCGCGTTCTCGCGCACCACCGACGTCGGGTCCTTCCAGCCGAACGCCCGGAAGTCCAGCCACGCCAGGTAAGTCGCCTCCGGCAGGTGGTAGCGCACCATCGGCAGCTCGGTCCGCATCGTCTCGGCGACCATGTAGCGGCTGCGGTCGAGGTAGGAGACCGTCGCGTCGAGCCACTCGTCGCCCTGCGTCCACGCGGCCACCGTCGCGGCCGCGCCGAAGATGTTGACCGAACCGAGCAGGCCCGCCTGGACGTCCACCACCGCGTGCATCCACTTCGGACCGAGGTGCGCCACCGCGCAGCGCAGCCCGGCCAGGTTGAACGCCTTGCTGGCGCCGTACACGGTCACCGTGCGCGCGCCGATTTCCGGGCTCAGCGAAGCGAACGGGATGTGCCGGTGCGGCGCGAACGTGAGGTCGGCGTGCAGCTCGTCGGAGACGACCAGCATGTCGTTCCGCTCGACGGCGGCGGCGAGCGCGGTGAGCTCCGTGCGGGTGAAGACGCGCCCGGTCGGGTTGTGCGGGCTCACCAGCAGGAGCAGCTTGGCCCCGGCCAGCGCCGAGTCCAGCTGCCCGGCGTCGAACCGCCAGCCGGCTTCGGTGTCCTCCATCGGGATCGGCACGACCCGGCGGCCGAGACTGGTGATCATCTTGGTGAGCGGGCCGAACGCCGGGGTGTGGATGGCGATCCCGTCGCCCGGCCGCGTCGCCGCTTCCAGCACCACGCGCACGGCCTGCGCGACGTTCGTGAACTCGCGCACGTCACCCGGGTTGACGAACCAGCCGTAGCGGTCGGCCATCCGGTCGACGAAGGCTTCGCGCACGGTCCGCGCGCCCGTCGGCCAGTCCGGGTAGCCGAAGTCGCCGCTCGAGATCAGGCCGTGGAGCGATTCCCGGATCGGCTCGGCGACCGGGAAGTCCATGTCCGCCACCCACGCCGGCACCACGTCCGGGCGCACGACCTGCCACTTGGCCCCGGGCCGGGACCGCAGCTCGGGTTCCGACAACGCCGAGAACGCCTGATGCAGCCGCGATCGCGCCGCCGGCACCAGCGTCGCGCTCGCCTGCTCGATCGTCATGACCGCACCTCGTTTTCGTTTCCACCCAGTGTGTGTTCCCCTGCTTGTGTGACGGCTCGGGCGTGCAGAACTCATCGGTACCGGGCGAAAAATCCCCTGACTGCCACGATTTTCCTGGTCAGGAGCCAGGAAGAGCCCAGCCTCGGCCGGGCTCTTCCTCACACGTGCGGTATTTCAGCCGTTGCCGGCGGGCTTTCCGCGCTCCAGCGAGAGGGTCCCGGTCGCGCCGTGCGCGACGGTGAACCGGGCCGCCAGCTCCGGCGGCAGGTACTCGGCGAGCCGGTCCACCGGGACCCACTCCGAGCGGTCCAGGCCGTTGCGGCCGAGCGTGAGCCGGATGTCGTCGTCGGCGAGCTCACCGCCGTCGAAGACGTAGAGGAACTCGTCGCCGTCGTCGCCCGGGACCCAGTCGACGACGACCAGCCCGGCCGGCTCCCGCTCGAGGCCGAGGTCCTCACCCAGCTGGCGCCGTGCGGCCGCGGCCGGCGACTCGCCGTGGCCCACCAGCGCGCCCGGGATGTCCCAGCCGTTTTCGTAGATCGACCGGTGCAGCAGCAGCACGGTGTCGCCGCGGGTGAACAGCGTCCCGGCGCACACCCGCGGCGCGGGGGTCGGCTGACTCATGCGTGCTCTCCTTCCTGGCCGTTCCGCTGCGCGAGCGGCACGGACTGGGCGAACCGGAACAGCCCGCCCGGGTCGTAGTGCGCCTTGACCGCCCGCAACCGGGCGAGGTTGGCGCCGAAGTACGCCGAAGGGGCGTCCTCGAGGTCGGGATCGGGGAAGCCCGGGTAGGCGCCGCCGGTGCCCCACGGGCGCGTCAGGTCCCACGAGCGGTTCAGCCACTTGCGCGCGTCGCCCGGCTCGAGGTCGGCGTCGAGGTCGGCGGCGTGCTTGAGCAGGTACCGCGCGGTCCGGTGCGGGAACGCCGTCGCCGCGGGGTCGACGTCGTTGTACGCGCCGCCCGAGGGCAGCAGCTCCAGGGAGCGGCCCTCCCCCGGCTTGCGCCCGTCGTCGAACTCGGCGAGCAGCGCCTCGACGACGTCGGCGGGCAGCGGCCTGCCGATGAACTCCGACCGGCTGTACAGGTGCGCGCCCGGGTGGTCCTCGCCCGGCCCGTTCTCCGCGAGGTACGCCTTGGTTTCGCGGTAGGGCAGGGTGACGCGGGTGTCGGTGACCGGCGCGGGCAGCGAGCGCACGAACTCCGCCACCGACTCCGCCCCGCCGGTAAGCGTGCCGAACAGGTGCGTGACGGCCTCGTCGGCCGGGTTCGCCGACGCCGTCACCATCAGGCTCGGGGCCACTTCGCGCGGTGCGCCGGCGAGCCACTCCTGCCAGGCGAGCACCAGCGCCGGCGCGTGCTCGCGGCCCCACGTGAGGTGGAAGCTGGTGGCTTCCGGCGCCGGCACGGGCTCGAAGACCAGCCGCGTCACCACGCCGAAGTTGCCGGTGCCCGCCCCGCGCAGCGCCCAGAACAGGTCCGGTTCCCGGTGCTCGGAGCAGTCCACGACGCGGCCGTCCGCGAGGACCACCGTCGCCGCGCGCAGCCGGTCCGCCGCGAGGCCGTACCGGCGGCCGAGGATGCCCATGCCGCCGCCGAGGGCGTGCCCGGCGAGGCCGACGGTCGGGCCGCAGCCGGCCGGGATCGTCCGGCCGTGCGGCGCCAGCGCGTCGTAGGCGTCGGCGAGCCGGGCACCCGCGCCGACGACCAGCCGGCCGTCTTCGACCGCCGCGGTCGCCATCGGGCGGGTGTCCAGGAGGATCCCCGCGGTGGACGAATGCCCGGCGAAGTCGTGGCCGCCGCCGCGGACGGCCAGCGGCAGCCCGGTTTCGCGGGCCGCGGCCAGCGCCACCGCCACGTCGGCGTCGGTGGTGCAGCGGACCACCACGGCCGGGCGGACCGCGTCGTACCGGGCCATTTCGGAGCGGCGGACCTCGTCGTAGCCGGCCGAAGCCGGGGTGAGGAGCTCACCCGCCAGGCGCCGCTCCAGCGCGTTCCAGCGCACCAGGGTCGTCCTTCCTCGCGGTCAGGCAGCTTCGTCGGCGCGTTCGGGGGCACCGGCCTCGCCCGCGGGGGCGGCGGCCGGCGAGACCGCCGCGACCGGACGGCTGCGGAGCAGCAGCAGGAAGGTGACGATCGGCAGGATCCCCATGATCTCCGCCATGATCGAGTACCCGCCGGAGCCGAGCAAGGCGGTGCCGCCGATGGTGCCGGTCGCCGAGACGCACCAGACGACGGCGTCGACCGCGCCGACGACCTGCCCCTGGCCGCCGGAGGACAGCGTCGTCGCGAGCGTGCGGCTGCCCGCCATGAACCCGAGGTTCCAGCCGTAGCCGAGCAGGAACAGCGAGATGGAGCCGAGCACCGTGTGCGACATCGTGGAGCCCGCGCCGATCGCGGCGGCGAGCACCAGCACCGCCAGGCCGGCGAACATCACCTTGCGCGCGCCGACCCGGTCGATCATCCAGCCGGTGAGCGGGGCGAAGATGAACATGCCGCCGGCGTGCGCGGCGAGGGCGGCGCCGACGACCACCAGGGTGCCGTCCTTCAGGATGATGTCCATCGGGGCCGCGGTCATGATCGCGACCATGATGAGCTGGCTGACGATCATGACCAGCAGCAGCATCCGCGCCGAGCCGGAGCGGAACACCGAGCCCAGCACCGCCAGCTGCGAACCCGTCGGGCGCGGCGCCTTGTGCCGGGGCAGCGTGATCCCGCCGAGGCCGGCGACCGCGCTGACCACCGCGGCGAGGAGGAACGGCCCGGACAGCTCGGGCAGGCCGAAGGAGCCCATCAGCGAGCTCATGGGGTAGAGCAGCAGCGGCCCGCCGACCGAGCCCACGGCGCCGGCGGCGACGACCAGGCCGAGCGCGTACCCGCTGCGATGGCTGGGGTAGAGCTCCGCGGCCGCGTACCGCGAGACGATCGAACCGCCGACGCCGAGGCCGAGCACGAACATCCCGCCGTCCAGCAGGGGGATGCTCTCGATCAGCGTCGCGGTGAAGCAGATCAGGCCGCCGAGCGTCCCGACGGCGAAGGCGACCATCAGGCTCGCCCGCCAGCCCAGCCACGAAGTCGCGCGCACGAGCAGCAGCGCCCCGAGGCCGGTGCCGAGGATGGTCAGCGTCTGCGGGAACGCGCTCCACATGACGCCGACGTAGGGTTCGGCCCAGATGGTGCTGGTCGGCGCGACCGCCGCCATCGCGGCGTTCATCAGGGTGGCGGTGGTGAACAGCGCCATCATCCCGCGGCGGCGCGCCGAGATCTCGGCGCGGGTCGCCGTGTCGGCCGGCGCTGCTCCGGCTGCTCCCAGTCCTGGTGACACGACTTCCTCCCGGCCATCGGCGTCAACCACCTCATCGTGCGGGAGCTGATCGACCGGCACATCTCCCGCGTTGCCGAGGGGCGGAACGCAACACGGGAGAAGGTGCGGCGGGCTCCGAACGCCGGCGGCGGACCGCAACCGAGGAGTAGGGCGCCGTCCACCGCGCTGCGAGCCTGGACCGGGGATGCGAGGGGAGCCAGACGAGTGGACGACAGACCGGACCGGGCGCGTGCCGTCCCCGCCGGTGACGAGCGCGCGTT
The DNA here is from genome assembly GCF_014873755.1 of Amycolatopsis lexingtonensis. Taxonomy (NCBI): domain Bacteria; kingdom Bacillati; phylum Actinomycetota; class Actinomycetes; order Pseudonocardiales; family Pseudonocardiaceae; genus Amycolatopsis; species Amycolatopsis lexingtonensis. Next base: position 9,951,665 of record NZ_JADBEG010000001.1, on the reverse strand, counting down.
CGGGCGGCTGCTCGAACGGCACCGCCACGAACTGCGTGTCCACTGCCACCGGCTGCTCGGTTCCTACGACGAGGCCGAGGACATGGTCCAGGAGACCTTCCTCCGCGCGTGGCACAAGCGGGACCAGTACGCGGGCCGCTCGACCTTCCGGGCCTGGCTGTACCGGATCGCCACCAATTGCTGCCTCGACCACCTCGCCCGGCAGCCCGAGGCCGGCGAGCTCGAAGCCGACGGCTCGGAGCCGAGCACGCCGGGCGCGGACGCCGCCGTGCTCGCCCGGGAGGTGCTCGAGCAGGCTTTCCTCACCGCCTTGCAGCACCTGCCGCCCCGGCAGCGCGCGGTGCTCGTGCTGCGCGACGTGCTCGGGTGGCCGGCCAAGGAGTGCGCGGAGGTGCTCGCGATCAGCGTCGCCTCGGCCAACAGCGCGCTGCAGCGGGCGCGGTCGACCATGAAACGCGTCCACGACGAACGAGCGCGGCCGTCCGACGCGGAACGGGTGCTGCTGCGCCGGTACATGAGCGCGCTCGACCGGTCCGAAGTGGACGTCGTGGCCGAACTGCTCGAGCAAGAGCGGCGGGCGGCGTGACCCGCACGTGAGGAGACGCGGCGGCGGGCGGGACTGTGGAACCGTGCCCGCATGCGGCGGATGCTGGTCACGGGCGGAGCGGGGTTCATCGGCGCGAACTTCGTGCTGGACACGATCGCGAGGCGGCCGGACGCGGAGGTGACCGTGCTGGACGCGCTCACCTACGCGGGCAACCGCGACAGCCTGAACCCGGTCGCCGACCGGATCCGGTTCGTGCAGGGCGACATCTGTGACGTGGCGCTCGTCGACCGGCTGGTCGCCGCGTCCGACACCGTCGTCCACTTCGCGGCCGAATCCCATGTGGACAATTCGCTGCACGATCCGTCGCCGTTCGTCCGGACCAACATCCTCGGTACCTTCACCATTCTGGAAGCGGTTCGCAAGCACGGACGGCGGCTGCACCACATCTCCACCGACGAGGTGTTCGGCGATCTGCCGCTCGACGCGGTCGAGCAGTTCACCGAGGAAACCGCCTACGACCCGTCGAGCCCGTACTCGGCGAGCAAGGCGAGCTCGGACATGCTGGTCCGCGCGTGGGTGCGCTCGTACGACGTCGAGGCGACGCTGTCCAACTGCGCCAACAACTACGGCCCGTACCAGCACGTCGAGAAGCTCATCCCGCGCCAGGTGACCAACCTGCTCACCGGCACCCGGCCGAAGCTGTACGGCGCCGGCGCGAACGTCCGGGAATGGACCCACGTCGCCGACCACAACGACGCCGTGCACCGGATCATCGACGGCGGCCGCATCGGCCACACCTACCTCATCGGTTCCGGGGACGAGCGCAGCAACAAGGAAATCGTGGAACTGATCCTCGAGCTTTCCGACCTGCCCACCGACGCCTACGACCACGTCGCGGACCGTCCCGGCCACGATCTGCGCTATTCCAACGATTCCACCAAGGTGCGCACCGAACTCGGCTGGCGGCCGCGGTACGCGGATTTCCGCGCCGGGCTGGCCGCCACCCTCGATTGGTACCGCGAAAACGAATGGTGGTGGAAACCGCGGAAGGCGGACACCGAGGCCAGGTACGGCATTCTCGGGCGGTAGCGCGCAATCGCGGAGACGCCGCCGCGGAAGCGGGCGCCGTACGTTTGTCCACCGGAGCACCGTACGGCTAGCCCGAAGGAGTAGGTCGTGAGTAAAACGCTCTGCCAGACGTGTGGGGACGTGGAGGTCCGCAAGTTCCTCTCACTCGGCCAGCAGCCTTCGTTCCATTTCCCGGCGAATCGGGAAGAAGCGGAGAACGAACGCCTCTGGCCGCTCGAGCTGGGTTTCTGCGAACAGTGCAGCCTGGTTCAGGTCTTGGAGTCGGTCAGCGAACGGATCCTGTTCTCGGGCGACTACCACCACCTCGCCGGGCTGACCGCCGGCTACCACGAGCACCTGCAAGGTCTCGCCGACACGCTCGCGGGTCTGTTCGACTCGACCGACGGGCGGTCCGTCGTCGAGTTCGGCAGCAACGACGGCAGCCTGCTGGACAAGCTGGCCGCGCGTTCGTTCGACGTCCTCGGCGTCGACCCGGTCGGTCAGGTGACCGCGGCCGGGTCCCAGGTGGTCAAGGACTACTTCAGCTCGACCGTCGGGGCCGACCTCGCCGCCACCCGCGGCAAGACCGACCTCGTCGTCGCGCTCAACGTGTTCGCGCACGTCACCAACCTGCACGACGTGCTGGACGGCGTGACCGCGCTCCTCAAGGACGACGGCCTGTTCGTCACCGAGTCGCACTACCTGGTGGACCTGCTGGAGACCCTCCAGTACGACTTCGCCTACCACGAGCACTCCCGGTACTACTCGGTCACGGCGCTGGACGAGGCGTTCCGGCGGCACGGCCTGGAGACGGTCAAGATCGAGCGGATCCCGACCCACGGCGGGTCGATCCGGGTCTACGCCGGCTTCGTGGGCGAGCACGAGGTCGACCAGTCGGTCATCGAACTGCGCGAGCTCGAGGACTCCCTCAAGCTGCGCGACTCGATGATCTACACGCAGTTCGCCGAGCGCGTCGAACAGCACCGCGAGAAGCTCAACGAGCTGGTCCGGTTCCTGAAGAACACCGGCGCGCGCGTCGCGGCGGCGTCCGCACCGGGCCGCGCGGTCACGATGCTGAACTACTGCGGCCTCGGCCCGGACGACATCGACGTCGTCTCGGAGATCAGCCCGCGCAAGATCGGCAAGCTGTTCCCCGGCACGCACATCCCCATCATCAGCCAGCAGGAGCTGGCCGGGGACAACCAGCCGGAGTACGCGCTGCTGATGTCGTGGCACATCGCCGACGAGGTCATCACCAACCTGCGCAACGAAGGCTTCCGGGGCACGCTCATCGAGCCGCTGCCGGAGCCGCGGATCCTCGAGCGCTGAGGCCGCACCGCCGTACGGGCGCCCACTGGCCCCGTCCCTCTCCGGAGGGGCGGGGCCAGTGGCTTTCCCGCGCCCCGGCGGGAGATGGCGGCACGAAAGCGGCCCCGTCACCGCGGGGGTGACGGGGCCGCTCGGGGGAACGCGCTGGTGCCGCGCATCGCAGGTTGCTTGACGTTCGGACCGCAGGAGCCGGAGCGCTCGCCTAGCACGGACCAAAGGTCTTGAATGAGTCATTCAGGACCTCCGAAGACCTGAATGACTCATTCAAGACGTTCGCACTCACCGCCGCGCTGTCACCGAACCTCGGGGGAACGCGCTAGCTCGCCCGGGGTGCCGGGATCCGCGGGGTCCGCGCGCGGCTGAACCGGCGCATCATCGGCGTCTCGACGAACCGGTACAGCAGCCACCCGACGAACAGGGTCACCACGAACAGGCCGATCAGCACCAGGATCGCGAGCGGGGTGCTCAGCACGGCGTTGCCCATCAGGGACCGCAGGTAGAAGATCGTCACGCCCTGGGACAGGTAGAACCCGAAGGACACGTTGCCGAGCCAGACGGCGACCCGGCCGCGCAGCCGCGTGCGCGTGCCGTGCAGGTCCGCGTTGGCGAACGACGCCACCATCACCGCGATCGGGATCAGCGTGGCGAAGTTCAGCGAGAACTGGAACGGCACGAACATCGAAGCGACGTAGCCGACGACCATGAACACGACCGAGACGGCCGGCTTGATGCCGATCCACTTGCCGGCCAGCACGATCCGGGCCAGGACGGCGCCGAGCACGAACTCGAACAGCCGGCCGACCGGGAGGAAGTAGCCGAACCAGTACTGCAGCGGCGAAATCGGGATGTTCGGGTTGGCGCCGTCGCTCGACACGACGAACGTGGCGACGAGCTGGTAGGCGAACAACCCGGCGACCATGAGCCCGGCCCACAGCCACAGGCGGCGGACGTCCATCCGGAGGATCGGGCGGATGATCAGCGGGAACAGCACGTAGAACAGCAGCTCGCCGCCGAGCGACCACGACGGGGTGTCGACGCTCATCGCGATGCTGAAGTCCGGGAACCACGGGTGCACCAGGAACAGGTTGGGCAGCCACGCCTTCCAGCTGGTGTACGCGGCGGCGAACAGCACCATCGCCGCGACCCACATCGCCAGGTGGTTGGGGAACACCTTCACGAGGCGGCGGCGGATGAACGCCCGCGCCCGCTCGCCGGGTTTCACCGACCAGGACAGCACGAACCCGCTGAGCACGAAGAAGAAGGAGACGCCGACGAAGCCGCCGGTCCCGAAGATCGCGCCGTACCACTTCGCGACGTCCACGTCGGCGAACGGGTTGATCGGCCCGGTCGGCAGCGCCGGGTTCATCATGATCCCCGTGTGGAAGAGGAACACGACGAACGCGGCGTAGAACCGCAGGCCGGTCAACGAATCGAGTTTCCTCGGCGCCCCCAGGTGGTGGGGCTCGAGGGGTACTTCCACAGTTTGCGCCATGCCGGCTCCTGCTCTTGGGGTCGCTCGAGGCAGCCGAAGCTGATATTCCTTTTTTCACTCTTCCCGTGCCCTCCGGCAGGGGCGTCTCCCCGCGTGCCGCCCTCGCGCGCAACCTCGAAGGCGCGCGGACCCGGCGGTGTCTGCGATAGTCGGCGGTACACCGTACTTTTGGCGTGGAGGCCGGAATCATGACCACGATCGACCTTTCCGATTTCGAAGGCTTCTGGGCCAAGCCCCTGGATTTCCGGCACGCCGCGTTCGACGAGTTGCGCGCCCGGCCGGGGCTGCCGTTCTTCGAGGAGCCGGAGTTCGGTTCGCTGCCGCGCGGCCGCGGCTACTACGCGGTGACCAAGATGGACGACATCCTCTTCGCCAGCCGCAACCCGGGCACGTTCATCTCCGGCAAGGGCAACGCCACCCCGGTCGACATGCCGGAAGAGTTCCTCGGCCAGTCGATGATCTCGATGGACGACCCGCGCCACGCCCGGCTGCGCCGCATCGTTTCGCGCGGCTTCACCAACAAGAAGATCAAGTCGCTGCACGACAACGTGGCCCAGGTGGCCAAGGAGATCGTCGACGAGGTGATCGACCGCGGCGAGGTCGACGCGGTCGAGGACATCGCCGCGAAGCTGCCGCTGCGCATCATCTGCGACATGATGGGTGTGCCGGAAGCCAACCAGCAGTTCGTCTTCGACCAGACGAACAAGATGATGGGCGTCCAGGACCCGGAGTACGTCCCCGAGGGCGAAGACGCGTTCGAGGCGCTGTTCAAGGCCGTGCAGGAGCTGACCAACCTGCTGAACGGGCTGGCCGCCGAGCGCGCCGAGCACCCCACCGACGACATGATCTCCCAGCTGATGACCGCCGAGGTCAACGGCGAGGCGCTCACGCCGGATGAGCTGGCCCAGTTCTTCATCCTGCTCACCGGCGCCGGCACCGAGACCACCCGCAACGCGATCGCCTGGGGCATCCACCTGCTGACGAAGCACCCCGAGCAGCGCGAAGCCTGGCTGGCCGACCTCGACGGCGTGACGCCGACCGCGGTGGAGGAGATCGTCCGCTGGACGACCCCGGTCATCGCGCAGCGGCGCACGATCGCCGAGGACGCGGAACCGGTCGAGCTGTCCGGCCAGCTGCTCGTCCCCGGCGACAAGCTGATGATGTACTACTGGGCGGCCAACCGGGACCCGAAGTACTTCACGGACCCCGCGGGCTTCGACGTGCGGCGCGACCCGAACCCGCAGATCGGCTACGGCGGCCCGGGCCCGCACTTCTGCCTCGGCGCGCACCTGGCGCGGCTGGAGATCGGCGTGATGTTCCGCGAGCTGCTCACCCGCATCCCGGACCTGCACTCGACGGCGGAGCCGGCGCGGCTGACCTCGCCGATGATCAACGGGATCAAGCGCCTGCCGGTGGCCTTCACGCCGGGCGGTGCGCGGTAACCGTTTGTCGTACGTGCCCGGGCGTCGAGGTCCGTGAGTTCCTCGCGCTCGGGCCGCAGCCGGCCTGCTTGTTCCCCGCGGACGCGGCGGCCGAGCCCGCGTGGCCCCTCGACGTCGCTTTCTGCCCGCGCTGCGGCCTGGTCCAGATCGTGAAGCCGGTGAGCGAACGCGTGCTGTTCTCCGGCGACTACCACCACCTCGACGGGGTGACCGGCAGCTACCGGCGGCACCTGCGCGACCTGGCGGCGGACCTCGCCACCGCGTACCCGCGCGCCTCGGTCGTCGAGATCGGCAGCAACCACGGGGTTCTGCTCGCCGAACTGGCCGCCCGGGGGCTCGACGTGCTCGGCGTCGACCCGAACGGTTTCGGCCCGGCTCCGGTCATCAAGGAGTTCTTCGGTGCCGCGGTCGCCCGGCGACTGTCGCGAGTGGACATCGTCGCCGCGGTCAACACCCTGGCCTACGTCGGCGACCCGGCCGACTTCCTGAGCGGGGTGCGCGCGATCCTGCGCGACGACGGGCTCTTCGTCTCGGAGTCGCACTACCTGCCGGATCTCCTCGAAACCCTGCAGTACGACTTCTTCTACCACGAGCACCCGCGGTACTACTCGCTGACGGCGCTCGAAGCGGCGTTCGCCCCGCACGGGCTCGAAGTGTTCCGCGTCGAACGGGTTCCCACGCGCGGCGGATCGCTGCGCGTCCACGCCGGTGTCGCAGGCCGGTCCGAAGTGGACGGTTCCGTCGCCGCGCTCCGGGAGTCCGAGGCGTCCCTGGGGCTCACCGACGACGCGGTCTACCGGAAGTTCGCCGAGCGCGTGGCGGAGCACCGCGAACGCCTGCGCGGGTTGCTGGCCGAGGTGACGCGGGACGGTTCGCGCGTCGCGGCCGCGACGTCACCGGCGCGCGCGACGACGTTGCTGACTTACTGCGGGCTGGGACCGGCCGAACTCGAGTTCGTTTCGGAGGTCAACCCGCGCAAGATCGGCCGGTTCTCACCGGGCGCGCACCTGCCCGTCGTTGCCCAGGACCGGCTGTGCGGACCGGACCAGCCGGAGTACGCGCTGCTGCTGTCCTGGCACATCGCCGACGAGTTGATGTCGCTGCTGCGCGCGGACGGGTTCCGGGGGCGGTTCATCGTCCCGCTCCCGGAACCCGTCGTCGTCTGAGCTACACCGTCTCGCCGGCCGGCACTTCGTCCGGAATGGACTCCGCGGCCGGCGCGGGTTCCTGGCCGCTCTTCGGCACGTGCCGGAACAGCAGCAGCGCCACCGCGGCGAGCACCACCATGAGGACCGCGCAGACGATCGCCGCACCGGCGAACCCGCTGGTGAAGGCCTCGCGGATGGCGGTCAGCAGCGAACCGGCGAGGTCACCGGGCAGGGTGCCGGCCGCGGCCGTGCCCTCGGCGATGCCTTCGCGGGCGGCCGCGGCGACGTCGGCGGGCACCCCGGCCGGGACCTCGGCCACGCCGCGGTAGACGGCCGTGGCGATCGAGCCGAACACCGCGATGCCGAACGCGACCCCGAGCTCGTTGCTCGTCTGCGAGATCGCGCCCGCCGCCCCGGCCTTCTCCGGCGGCGCCGAGCCCATCACCAGGCCGATGCCCAGCACCAGCATCGGCGAGAGACCGGCGGTCGCCAGCACCGTGCCGAGCACCGTGATGACCAGGCCGCCACTCGCCGGCACCTGCGTGAGCAGCACGAAACCGACCAGGGAGACCATCATCCCGGCCGCGATGACGACCGCCGGGCGGAACCGCTGGGCCAGGCCCGGCGACACCATGTACCCGGCCACCATGCCGACGGTGTACGGGATCAGCCAGAGGCCGGAGTTCAGCGGCGACAGGCCGAGCACCAGCTGCAGGTACTGGTTGAACAGCAGGATGATGCCGCTGATCGTGGACCCGCCGAGCAGCATCATGCCCAGCGCGCCGCTGAAGGCCGGGCGGCCGAGCAGCCGCACGTCCAGCAGCGGGTCGGCCAGCCGGCGCTGCCGCCGGACGAACGCCACCCCGAAGAGCAGGCCCGCCGCGAGGACCACCAGCGACACCACGACCGAGCTGCCGCGTGCGAGTTCCTTGAGGCCGTAGATGACCGGCAGGATGGTGGCCATCGACAGCACGATGCTGACCAGGTCGAGCTTGAAGCCGCCGGCGCCGGCGGCTTTGTGCTCCGGCAGCAGGATCGGCGCCACGACCAGCAGCAGCCCCATCACCGGCAGGCCGAGCAGGAACACCGAACCCCACCAGAACGCCGACAGCATCACGCCGCCGACCAGCGGGCCGATCGCCATGCCGACCATGAAGAAGCTCGTCTGGACGCTGATCGCGACCGCGCGCTGCTTCGCGTTGCGGAACATCGTGGAGATCAGGCCCAGCATCGTGGGCATCAGCGTGGAGCCGGCGATGCCGAGGCCCGCGCGGGCGGCGATCAGCATCTCCGCGCTGGACGACCAGGCCGCCACCGCCGAGGCGACGCTGAACAGCGCCGCGCCGATCATCAGCAGCTTCCGGTGCCCGATGCGGTCGCCTAGGTTGCCCATGGTGACGAGGAGCCCGGCGATGGTGAAGCCGTAGATGTCGACGATCCACAGCATCTGCGCGCTGCTGGGGTGCAGGTCCGCGGTGACGTGGGGAATCGCCAGGATGAGGACGCTCAGGTCCAGTGACAGCAGCAGGGTCGGGAGGATGAGGACGGCAAGGCCGATCCACTCCTTCTTGCCCGCCAGCTCGCCTGGGGGCGTCGAGCTGTTGGTGGTCATGATCCCCTTTGAGTGTTTTGTCTGAATCGTTTCAAGAATCACGTGGCGTGACTCGTCCAACACTGATCGTCGGTCACTCTCGATGACGGCCGCATCTTTCTCATTGCTCTGCGTCACGAAGTCCGCAAGCAATCGACGAGACGCTGGCGGCGGCGGGCGGCTGGGAACCTCGAACGATGCGGATCCTCTTCGCCACGGTGCCCCTCTCGGGACACTTCTTCCCCCTCGTGCCGCTCGCGTGGGCCTACCGGGCCGCCGGCGCCGAGGTCGTGGTGACCACGTCGGCGGACTACCTGCCGACGGTCCTGCGCGCCGGGCTCCCCGCGACACCCGCCGGGCCCGCGGCGGACTTCACCGGCCTCGCCGGCCACGGCTACGACGACGCCGCCGAGCACCTGCTCGCCCACGGCCGGGTGTTCGCCCGCGTCTCCGCCGCCAACCTGGTCGGCACGCTCCGGCTCGCCCAGAGCTGGCAGCCGGACCTCGTGGTGTACGAACGCGCGGCCGCCGCGGGCGCGATCACGGCGGCGGTGCACGGCGTCCCCGGCGTCGAACTGCAGTGGGGCGTCCCGGCGCTGCGCGAGTACCGGGCCGCGGCGGACGAAGTGCTCGCCGGCGAGCTGTCCGCGCTGGGCCTGCCCGGGCTGCCGCGCGCGGACCACGTCGTCGGCACCTGGCCGCCGAGCCTGCGCCACCTGCACGCGGCCGAGCAGTCGAGCATGCGGCACGTGCCCTACAACGGCGACGCCCGGCTGCCGGACTGGCTGGCGGTCCCGCCGCGGCGGCCGCGGGTGTGCTTGACGCTGGGCACCGTGCTGCCCGGATTGGGGACGGCCGGGCTCTTCCTGGCCCTGCTCGAAGAGTTGTCCACATTGGACATCGAGCTGGTGGTCGCGGTGGCCGACGAGACGGCGGCGGCGTGGGGCACGCTCCCGTCGTCGGTGCTCCACGCGGGGCGGCTCCCGCTCGCGCAGGCGCTGCGGACGTGCGACGCGGTGGTCCACCACGGCGGCAACGGGACGTCGCTGGCGGCGCTCGAAGCCGGGGTCCCGCAGCTGGTGCTGCCGCACTTCGACGACCAGATCGGCAACGCGGAAGCCGTGGTGCGCTCGGGTGCCGGGCTGCGGCTCTCGCCCGGGGAGATCACGCCCGAGGCCGTCGCGGCCGGGTGCGCCCGGCTGCTGGCCGACGCCCGGTTCGCCGAAGTCGCGGCCGCCGTCGCCGCGGAGAACGCCGCGCAGCCGTCGCCCGCCGAAGTCGTGCGGACGCTGACTCCCCTGGCGCTGCGACCGGAACTCCGCCGGGCGGGCTGACCCCCGCACGCGAAACGGCCGCGGGCCGGGTGACTGGCACCCGGCCCGCGGCCTTCGCGCTCCTCGCCTCATGCGCCCCAATGTGGCGTTCGGTGCGTCCAGCGCACCCAATGTGGCGTTCGGTGCGTCAGACGCAACCAACGCCACATTGGGGCGCTCGGGACCCCGCTCAGCTCTGGTGGTCGAGCGTGAGCTGCTCCAGGATCTTCACGTACTCGGCCGGGCCGGGGACCGAGTTGATCTCCTTCAGCAGCCGCTGGGCGTTCTCCTTGAAGGACTTCTCCTCCAGGACCCGGCGGATCTGCTCGCGCATCACCGCGGCGTCCGGCTCGGCCACGTTCAGCACCAGGCCCGCGCCCTTCGCCAGGGTGAAGCGGGCCAGCGCCGGGCCGAGGCTGTAGCGCGACCGGGCCAGGCGGGCCGCGCCGGAGGGGTTCGCGCGGATGCTGTGGCCGACGAAGTCGACCAGCAGCTGCGGGACGCTGTTCAGGATCGCCGGCATGACCGTGCCGACGCCGCCGTGGTGGATGAGCAGCGAGCACGTCGGGACCAGCTGGTCGAGCGGGACGAACGGAAGCACGCGGACGTTCTCCGGGATCTGCTCGACCTTCGCCAGCTGCTGGTCGTCGAGCGTCGCGACGACCTCGACGTCCAATTCGGACAGTGCGTTCAGCAGCACCGGGATGTGGTCCCAGCCGCCCTCCATGAACGCGCGCTCGGACAGGCCGAGCGACACCGCGACGCGGGGGCGCTCCGGCACCGGGTACAGCCAGTCCGGCATCGGCTGCTGGCTCGAGTACGACACCCAGCGCATCGGGACGACGTTCGCGGACACCTCGGGGCCGATCTCCTGCGGCTGCGAGTTGATCGTCCACTGGCCCCACAGCAGCTCGTCGTCGATCTCGACGCCGTAGCGCTCGGCCGCCGCCCGGACCGTCTCGACCGCCGGGTTCGGCAGCTCCGGGGCGCCCGGCTTGCTGGTGAACTCCTTGAACTTGTCGATGCTGCGGCAGAAGACGTCGGGCGCGGTCCACCAGCGGGCGTGCGCCGCGCCGGCGACCTTCGCCGCCACCGCGGCGGCGGGCAGGCAGGCGTCCCAGATCACCAGGTCCGGCTTCCACGCCTTGGTGAACTCGACGAGGCCGTCGAGGAACGGCAGCGGCTCGTTCGGGTCACCCTTCCACGGCGCGAAGTCCCACTGCGCGGGCAGGTAGTACTGGCTGTAGACGTCCCAGTGCTCGCGGTCCGGGTCGTCGGCGTCGAAGCCGAGTGCTTCGAGGGCCGCGGTGATCTCGGCGAGGTCCGCCCGCTCCTTCTCGTAGGCCCGGCCGGGGCCCATCGGGATCGGCATGCTGTCGATGTCGCAGACCGCGACCGGGGTGATGCCCATCGACGCGATCGTCTCCACCCCGCCCGGGTGCGTGGCGATCACGACTTCGTGCCCCGCGGACTTCAGCGCCCAGGCCAGCGGCGCCAGCGGGAAGGTGTGCGCCGGGGCCGGCCAGATGGCGAATTGCACACGCATTGTTTCGGCTCCTCCAGGACGTGTCGGCGGGAGACTTTCTTCAGCCGCCAAGGGAAAATCGTATGGGCGCGAAGCGGTGCGGACATCTCCCGCAGTGCCGCTCAGGCCGCTTCGGCCCGCCGGTCACCGGGCTCTTGCGGATCCGGGACCGCCGCCAGCCCGCCGCGTTCCGACGCGATCCGGGAAAGCGCCGCGTAACGCTCGGGACGGCGGGCACGCAGCCACAGCGCGAAGCCCGCGCCGGCCGCCACGACGACCACGAACGCCCACGGCAGCGAGTTGACCAGCGTGCTCGTCGTGCCGGTCAGCAGGTCGAAGTTCTGGATGACCAGCACCGCGGACGCGACCAGCCCGAGCAGTCCCAGGACGGGCGCGACCCCGGTGCGCCACCAGTGCCGGTCCGGGCGGCGGCGGAAGAACGCGATGACCGAGAGGGACGCGGCCGCCTGCAGCCCGACGATGCCGAGCGTGCCCAGCCCCGTCATGGTGGTGGCGAGGTTGACGTACGGGTCCGCGCCGGCGATCGCGAAGATCGCGGTGACGGCGACGGTGAAGACCGTCTGCGTCAGGCTCGCGCGGTGCGGCGACCCGTGCTTGCGGTGCACCGCGCCGAGCCCGGCGGGCAGCACGCGGTCGCGGCCGAGGGCGAACAGGTAGCGGTTCGAGGCGCCGTGCATCGCGAGCATCCCGGCGAACAGGCTGGTGCACAACAGGATCTGCATCGCGGTGGTGACCGCCGAGCCCAGGTAGTCGTCGGTGAGCCCGCCGAAGAGGTTGCCGAGCTGCTGCCCGGCGACGTCCCGCAGCTGCCCCGGCCCGACGGCGCCGACCGCGACCCAGCTCGTCAGCGCGTAGAAGACGGCGATCAGGATCACCGACCAGTAGGTGGCGAGCGGGACGCTGCGCCGCGGGTTGCGCGACTCTTCGCCGTACAGCGCGGCGGATTCGAAGCCGATGAAGGAGATCAGCGCGAACATGAGCGACACGCCGAGCCCGGCGCCGACGATGGTCGCCGGGTCGAACGAGGCCGCGGGCAGCGCGCCACCGCCGTGCCGGAGCAGCACCGCGACGTCCAGCAGCACCAGGATCGCGACCTCGGCGATCATCAGGACGGCGAGTACGCGGGCGCTGAAGTCGATCTTCCGGTAGCCCAGCACGCCCATCAGCGCGAGGCCGATTGCCGCCCAGACCGGCCACGGCCAGTCGAGGCCGTAGGAGGACGCGACGAGCTGCGCGAAGTAGGCGAAGGCGCCGGTCATGCCGACGGTGGCGGTGTTGTAGGCGAGCACGGCGGCCCACCCGCCCCCGACCGCGGCCGGCCGCCCGAGCCCGGCCGAGAGGTAGCCGTAGAACCCACCGGACGTCACGATCCGCCGGCTCATCGCGGCGTACCCGACGGAGAAGCAGAGGAGCGTGAGCCCGGCGAAGACGAACATCGCCGGCACGGCGGCCCCGTTGCCGATGACGAACGCCAGCGGGACGGTGCCGACCATCGCGGCCAGCGGCGCCGCGGCGGCCACGACCAGGAAGACGACTTTGGGAGTACCGAGGGTGCGCCGGAGGGACGCCGGTCGCGCGTCCCCGGAACCGCGGTCGGTTGCTGCGCTCACGGGTTCTTCCTCTCACTCGCTCGCGATGGGGTTCGCGAACAAGTCTTCGCTTGGGGGCGGCCCGCCCTCGTCTCCCCCGCTGCGGACTTGGCCGGGCGGTCGATCGGTGGTCCCCAAGCGCCCCAATGTGGCCTTGGTTGCGTCTTGCGCACCGAAGGCCGCCTTGGGTGCGTGTGACGCACCGAAGGCCACATTGGGGCGCTCGAGGCGAAGCGGAGCGGAGGACGCGAAAGGGACGGCCGGCGGGTGCCGGCCGTCCCTTTCTCCGCGTGGGGAGTCGCGTCAGGACGCCTTGGCCAGTGGCGTCGACTGCGCGCCGCGGACCAGGTCCGCGGCCTTCTCCCCGATGACGATCGCCGTCGCGTTCGGCGCGCCGCGGCCGACGGTCGGCATCACCGAGACGTCGGCGACCCGGAGGCCTTCGACGCCGTACACCTTGAGCTCGTGGTCGACGACCCGGCCCATCCCGCAGGCGCCGCTGCCGTGGAAGATCGAGTTCGTGTAGCGCCGCACGTACTCGCGCAGGTCGTCGTCGGAGTCCGACGCCGGGGCGTTGAGCAGGCGCTCGTTGAACTTCGCGAACGCCGGCCGGCTCGCGATGTCCATCGCGATCCGGACGCCGGCCACCGCGACGTCGATGTCGCCCTCCGCGGTGAAGTAGCGGTGCTCGATCTTCGGCTTGGCCGTCGGGTCCTCCGCCACCAGCGTGATCTGCCCGCGGCTGCGCTGGGTCAGCAGCACCGGGCCGAAGGTGATCGCGTGCCGGGTCGGCACCGTCAGGCCGCTGTCGGCGAACTCCATCGGCCCGGCGAAGTACACGACGTCCGGGCCCGGCAGGCCTGGCTGGGTCCGCACGTACCCGCCTGCCTCGGGGCCATTGGATGTCAGCGGGCCGCGGCCCTCTTCCTGGAACGCCCGGATGCTCTCCGGCTCGAACGCGCTCAGCAGGCTGTTCGGCTGCGAGTGTTCGTAGATCAGCGGGACCAGCGGGTGGTCCTGCAGGTTCTTGCCGACCTCGGCGTGGTCGAGGACGACGTCCATGCCCAGCCCGCGCAGCTGGTCGGCCGGGCCGATGCCGGAGAGCAGCAGCAGCTGCGGCGAGTTGTACGCCCCGGCCGAGAGGATGACCTCGCGCTCGGCGTGCAGCGTGAGCTCGTCGTCGACCTGCCGCCCGGTGACGCCGATCGCGCGGCCGTTTTCGATCAGCACGCGGTAAACCTGGTAGTTCTTGATCAGCGTCAGGTTCGGCCGCTCGAGCGCCGGGTGCAGGAACGCCTGCGCGGTGCTCCACCGGCGCCCGTTGCGCTGGGTCACCTGGAAGCGGCCGAAGCCGTCCTGGGTGGGGCCGTTGAAGTCGTCGTTGGCCGGGTGCCCGGCCTGCAGCGCCGCCTCGACGAGCGCCGTCGTCGCCGGGTTCAGCGAGCGACCGTCCGAAACGGACAGTGGCCCGCCCGCGCCGTGGTACTCCGAGGCGCCGCGCTCGTTGTCCTCCGAGCGCTTGAACAGCGGGAGCAGCTCGTCGTAGCTCCAGCCGGGCTGGTTCCAGCCGTCGTAGTCGATGCGGTTGTTGCGCAGGTACAGCATCGCGTTGATCGAGCTGGTGCCGCCGAGCACCTTGCCGCGCGGGTGGAAGATCCGCCGCCGGTTCAGCTGCTCCTCTTCGTGGGAGTCGTAGTCCCAGTCGACCCGGGTGCGGAACAGGTCGCCGAAGACGGCCGGGATGTGGATGTTCTCGACGTCGTCGGTGCCGCCCGCCTCGACCAGGGCGACCTTGACGTCGGGGTCTTCGGACAGCCGGGCCGCGAGCACGCAGCCCGCGGAGCCCGCGCCGACCACGATGTAGTCGTACATCAGCTGGCCTCCTTGATGAGATCGGCGGCCTTCTCGCCGATCATGATGGCGGACGCGTTCGGGTTGCCCCGGCCGACGACCGGCATCACCGAGCAGTCGGCCACCCGCAGGCCGTCGACGCCCTGGACGCGCAGCTCGGCGTCGACGACCTCGCCGATCGCGCAGGTGCCCGCGGGGTGGAAGATCGAGTGGGTGTACCGGCGGAGGTAGGCCTTGAGGTCCTCGTCGGACTCCGACGCCGGCAGCTGGTAGAACGACTCGTGGAACGGCCGCAGGGCTTCCTGCTTCGCGATCTCCAGCGAGACCCGCAGCGCCCGCACGCCCGTCTCCAGGTCGGACTCCTCGGCGAAGAAGTTGTTGAGGATGCGCGGTTTCGCCGTCGGGTTGGTCGACTGCAGCGTGATGTTGCCCCGGCTCTCCGGCGTGATGAGCACCGGGCCGAGGGAAATCGCGTGCTCGTAGGGGAAGGCGAGCCCGCTCTCGACGAACATCACCGGCGCCGCGAAGATCGCCGCGTCCGGGGCGGGCAGGTCCGGCAGGGTGCGGAAGTAGCCGCCGGCCTCCGGGCCGTTGCCGGTCAGCGGGCCGCGCTGCTCTTCCATGAACAGCCGGAAGTTCTCCGGGGTGGCCGCCGCGGTCATGCTGATCGGCTGCGAGTGCACCGAAACCAGCGGCACCAGTGCGTGGTCGGAGAGGTTCTGGCCGACCTGCGGGCTGTCGGCGACGACCGGGATCCCGAACGCCGAGAGCAGGCACGACGGGCCGATGCCGGACAGCTGCAGCAGCTGCGGCGAGTTGTACGCCCCGGCCGAGAGGATGACCTCGCGCTCGGCGCGGATGTCCACGGGGGCGTCGTCGCCCTGCTGCCCGGTGACGCCGACCGCACGGCCGTTCTCGATGATCACCTTGTGCGCGCGGAACTCCGTCAGCACGGTCAGGTTCGGCCGCCCCAGCGCCGGGCGCAGGAACGCCGCCGCGGTGCTCCACCGCCTGCCGTCGCGCTGGGTCAGCTGGAACTCGCCGAAGCCGTCCAGCTCGGCGCCGTTGAAGTCGTCGGTGGCCTTGTAGCCGGCCTGCACGGCGGCCTCGACGAGCGCCACCGAGCTCGGGTTGTGCGAGCGGTTGTCCGAAACGGACAGCGGACCGCCCTCGCCGTGGTACTCCGACGCGCCGCGCTCGTTGTCCTCGGACTTCTTGAAGTACGGCAGCACCTCGTCGAACGACCAGCCCGGCTGGTTCCAGCCGTCGTAGTCGAGCTTCGTGCCGCGGACGTACAGCATCGCGTTGGTGGAGCTGGTGCCGCCCAGCACCTTGCCGCGCGGGAGGTAGAGCCGGCGGCCGCCGAGGTGCGGCTCCTCCGCCGTGTCGTAGTCCCAGTCGTAGCGGGTGCGGAACAGCTGGCTGAACGCCGCCGGGATGTGGATCTCCTCGGCGTCGTCCGGCGGTCCCGCCTCCAGCAGGGCCACCTTGACGTCGGGATCCTCCGACAGCCGGGCCGCCAGCACGCACCCCGTCGAACCCGCGCCGACGATCACGTAGTCGTACATCTGCTCTCCAAGCTCCAGAAGGTCAATCGGGGTCGAGCTCGCTGCCGGAGCTCGGCGGGCGGGGCGGCGGGCTCGCGCCCGCCACCCCACGGGGTCACCGCGGTGCGAGCGTGCCGTCCGGCCGCAACCGGGACACGACCTCGACGACCGCCGCGGTCGCCCGGCGCGCCTCCGCCTCGGTGAACACCAGCGGCGGCGCGAGCACGAAGTTGTGCCCGTACGGCCGGGCGATCACGCCGTGGGCCTTGCGCGTCTCGAACGCGACCGCCTCGACCTGCGACCAGTCGAGCGGGATCGTCGTTTCCTTGTCGGCGACCAGTTCGAGGGCGGCGAGGGTGCCCTCGATCCGGACGTCCCCGACGTTCGGCAGCTCCCGCGCCGGGGCGAGCCCCTCCTCGAACCAGCCCTGGATGCGCCGCGCGTTCTCCAGCAGGCCTTCGCGCTCGATGATGTCGAGCGTGGCCAGGCCGAGGGCGCAGGCGACCGGGTGCCCCTGGAACGTGTAGCCGTGGAAGAAGCCGCCGTCGCCGATGAGGGTGTCGGCGATGTCGTCGGTCATCAGGGTGGCGCCCAGCGGCGCGTAGCCACCGGCGATGCCCTTGGCGGCGGTGATGATGTCCGCGTCCATGCCCTGGTTCGCCGACTCGAACCACGAACCGATCCGGCCGAACGCCGTGACGACCTCGTCCGCGATGAGCAGGATCCCGTTCTTGCTGAGGACCTCGCGAACGCGCTTCCAGTACCCCGGCGGCGGGGCGAGCACGCCGCCGCCCGCCATGATCGGCTCACCGATCATGGCCGCGATGTTGCCCGCGCCGATCCGCTCGATGGTGTCTTCGAGCTCCTTGACCAGGAAGTCGGTCGGGTCGACGTCGCCGTAGAGCTGCTTGGCCCGGTACGGGTAGGGCGGGGAGAGCTTCTCGACGTGCGGCAGGTTCGGGCCGACGCCGGCCTGCATGGGCGGGAAGCCGGTCGCGGTGCCGCTGCCGTAGGTCGCGCCGTGGAACGAGTAGTGCCGGGCGAGGATCCACGTCCGGTCCGGCGATCCCTTGCGGGTGTGGTAGAGCCGGGCGGCCTTGATCGCCGTCTCCACCGCTTCCGAGCCACCGCTGGAGAAGGCGACCCGGTTGATGCCGGCCGGCGCGAGCTGCGCGAGCCGCTCGGCGAGCCGGATCGCCTTCTCGTTGGTGAACTCGAGGAGGCTCGTGAAGAACTCGATCTCCTTGATCTGCTTCGCGGCGACCTCGGCGAGGTCGGCGCGGCCGTGACCGAGCGGCGAGTGCCAGACCCCGCCGCCGGCGGCGTCGAGGAGTTCGTTGCCGCGCGCGTCCCAGACCGTGCTCCCCTGCCCCTTGACGATGACCAGCCGGTCGGTGATGTCACCGCGGTGCATCGAGCGGACCAGGTGCTTGCGGTCGAGGTCTTCCAGTTCCGACGCCGGGGCGGACAACGGCGGGATCCCAGGTGTGGTCACGGCTTTCAGTCCAATCATGAGAGGAGACGACGTAATTCGCCCCAGGAACGTTGGCACACAACACTTTCCGAAACCGAATTCACCGTACCCGGCGGTCGGTCATCCACTTCTCCGCCGGTGCGGGGCGCCTCAGATGTACTGCGTGTTGGGTTCCAGGCCGAGCAGGATCCGGCCGTAGAGCTCGTTGTTCGTGTCGGGCGCCATCAGCGCGTGCAGGTTCACCACGTGGATGTCCCGCGCGATCCGCTGGATCGGCACGCTGGTGTAGGCCGACGAACCGCCGCTGGCGAGGCTCAGCGCGTCCACCGCGGACTTGGTGAGCTTGCAGATCGCGCCGATGTCCGCACGGGTGCGGGCGCGCTCGAGCAGCGACCACTCCGCGCCGGTCGCGGCCTTCTCGTCGGCGGTCCGGGTGATCCGGTCCGCGTGGAAGGCGGCCTGGTCGATCTGCAGCCGGGCCTCGGCGACCTTGAGGTGCGTGACGGGCGCTTCGGCCTGGTGCGCGTAGTCGGTGTAGGTGATCTTGCGGGTGCCGACGCGCTCGAGGAAGTTCTCCATCGCCGCCTCGGCCAGCCCGATCGGCGTGCCCGCCGACGACGCGTTCGCCACGCCCAGCAACGGGTTCCGGTAGATCGGCAGCTCCGCGCTCGCCGGCGAGTGGCTCTGGCCCTGCAGGATCGAGACCAGCGGGATGACGCGCTCGGCGGGCACGAACAGGTCGTTCGCGACCGTCGTGACACTGCCGGAACCGGCCATGCCCATCGTGTACCAGTCGTCGATCACCTGCAGGTCGCTCAGCGGCACCAGCGCGGCGACCGGCCACATGCCCTGGCCGTCCGGCGTCGGGGCGATGGCGATGATCTCCTGCCAGTGGCTGTGCAGCGCGCCGCTGATGAAACCCCAGCGCCCGTTGACGACGTAGCCACCGTCGGTGGGCACGGCCTGGCCGCCCGGGCTGAGCGTGCCGCAGACGCGCACGTCCGGCGTCGAGTAGACCTCGTCCTGCACGGCGTCCGGGAACATGCCGACCATCCAGCCGGGGATGTTCCACACCGACGTCGTCCAGCCGACGGCACCGTCACCGCGCGCCAGCTCGACGAGCACGGCGTTCAGGGTGGCGGTGTCGACCTCGAACCCGCCGTAGCGCTTCGGCACGCGCAGCTTGAAGAACCCGGCGTCGCCCAGCGCCTCGAGGGTGTCGTCGTGCAGGCGGCGGTTCTCCTCGTGCCAGACGGCGTTCTTCTGCAGGAGGGGCACCAGGTCCTGGGCCCGGCGGACCAGTTCCTCGCGCGAAGGGACGGGGACGTTCGTCGTCATCGGTGGTCCTTCCGGGTTTCCACGTGCGGCGTCGGGTCGAGAATCCGCTTCCCCGCTCCGGCGGCGCACCTCCGCGATTGCGGAGAACGCCGCCGGGCAGCGGGCGCTCAGCCGCGGACGGGGCTGCTCTGGTGCGACAGGAGCGACCACTCGCCGTCGCGCTCCACCACGATCCAGGTGGCGCGGATCTGGCGCTCCGGCGCGGTTTCGGTCTCGCCGTCGAGGATGATGCCGCCCTGGGTGATCACCATCGCGGTGTCCTCGGCCAGGAACGTGACCTGCAGCGGCCAGCCCTTGACGTGCGCGCCGGCCAGCGGGCCGGCGAAGCCCGCCTGCATGTACGCGCGGATCTGCTCCCGGCTGGTCAGCTGCTCGTCCTGCATGAGCAGGCTGCCGTTCTCGGTGAAGACCCCGGCGAACTCGTCGGCGTCGTTGGTCTTCCACGCGTGCGTGATGCGCAGCGGCACGGTGAGCGCGGCGCGGTCGCGGGGGTCGGTGAACTCCCGGTAGAAGTCCGTGTCCTCCTCGACCCCGTACGAGGCGAGGATCTCCGTTGCGGTGGCGGGCATTGCGGCTCCTTCGTCGGTGTTCCGGGTGTTCACCAGCGGAGGGTCGCGCCGGTGCCGCGCGGGCTGTTCTGGTAGCCGGCGAGGTACCACACGCCGTCTTCTTCCTTCTTGACCGTCCACGTCGAGCGGACGGCGAGCTCCGGGGAGATTTCGGTCTCCCCCGGCGCCAGGATGCCGCCGTGCGTGCGGATCAGCGCGACGGTGTCGTTCACCAGCCGCAGGTCCACCGGCTTGCCGGTGATCCGCGAGCCCTTGAACGGGCCGGCGAACGCGGCCGCCAGGAACGGGCGGATCTCGTCGCGGCCGACCTTGTAGACGTCACCCGGCAGGATCAGGGTGCCGTCCTTGGTGAAGACGTCGACGACCGCGTCGACGTCGTTGCGTGCCCAGGCTTCCACCAGCCGCAGCGGGACGCCCAGCACTTCCTTCTCCCGTTCGCTCGTGAACGGGCCGTAATAGTCGTCCAACGCGGACGACGCGTCGAGTTCAGCGGACACCGGGTCCTCCTCTTCGCCTCAGCGGACGGGTCCCGCCCATCATCGGCGCTCACCCCGTGACCCGGCGCCTTCTGCATTGCCGCTACGTCACGCGCTCCGGTCGAGCCCGGCGACGAGCGGCTCCGGGCGCACGTTGTGCGGGTACGGCCAGCCGCGCTGCGTCAGGTAGAGCACGAGGTCGACGGTGTTGCTCGCGACGTCGATCTGCGCAATGCGGTGATTTTCGATCTTCAGCACAATTGTTTCCACCGACGTGCCCTCGCGCCCGGTCGGCCCGATGTGGAAAAACGGCTCGTCGTGTTTCCAATGCAGGTTGAAGACGATGAAGCCCCGCCCGTTCCCCCGGTCGTCCAGTGCGAGGTGCTCGTCGACGAGGTCTATGCGCTTGCCGAGGCGCACGAACCACTTCGCCCATTCCTTCAGCGCACCGAGGCCGATTTGCCCGAACTGGGCCGGGCTGTTGATCAGGACGTCGTCGGCGATGATGGCGTCCCAGCGGTCGAACTCGACGAGTTGCAACCCGTCGTACAGTTCTCTGGTCAGCGTGGTTTCCGAATTCACGGTCACTCCTGTGGAGAGTAGGATGTGGAATGACCGAGAATGGCACCGCCCGCCGGGGCCCTGCCAGTTTCCCGCGAATCAAGAAACCCAGAGCGCACGCTCGGAGTAGAGCGCTGTCCCGGCCCTGGTTACCGTGCGACAGTGGACCGCTCCCGGCCCGCGGAAAGGGCGGACATGATTCCCTTGCGAACCGAGGAGCCGCCGGGAGCGCGCCTGCGGGCCGCGCTCGCCGCCGACCGGCCGCTGCTCCACGACCACCCGCGCCTGCGGTCGCTGCTCGAATCGAGCGCGGTGGCCGACCCGGGCGAGTTCTTCCTGCTGTTCCTGCACCACTGCATGGCCACCGGCGCCGCGCTCGACCAGGGCGCGGCCGAGGAAGACGTCGCCGGCCTCGTCTCCGGGCGCTGGGCCGGCGCGGCACTGCTCGCCGAACTGGGCCACGCCAACAGCAACTCCCGCACGCACACCGAGGCCGTCTTCGACCCGGCGACGCGGGAGTTCGTGCTGTCGACCCCGGTGCCCGGCGCGGCGAAGTACCCCGCCACCTTCGGCCCGGCCGGGTTCGCGACGCTCGCCGTCGTCAGCGCCCGGCTCGTCACCGGTGGCGGCGAGCACGGCACCGCGCTGTTCCTGGTGCCGGTGCGCGACGAGCACGGCCCGTGCCCGGGCGTCTCGATCGAGCCCCGCCCGCCGACCGCGTTGCTGCCGCTGGACTACGCGACGGTCCGGTTCGACGGCGTCCGCGTGCCCTACCGGCGCTGGCTGCGCGACGGCGCGTCGATCACCCCGGACGGCGAGTTCCACGACCCCCTGGACGACACCGGCGCCCGCGGCCGCCGCACGATGAGCATGGGCCGCTTCGGCTGGGGCGCGATCACCGTCGGCCTCGCCGCGGTCGCGCGCGCGAGCGTCTCACTCGCCCTCGAACGCGCCGTCCGCCGCCGGACGCTCGACCGGCTGGCCGGCGAGATCCCCGCGATCGACCACCTCAACCAGCAGCGCCTGCTGTTCGGCGCGCTGGCTTCGGCGCTGGCGGCGACGACGCTCGCGCGGCGCGAGACCGCCCGGTACTGGTCCTTCGGCGCGCCTCCTGGCGTACACCGCGAACTCGGGCTGACCAAGGTCGCGGTCACGTCCTTGGCCGACAGCGCGGTGAACCGCGCCCGGTCGGCGAGCGGCACGGCCGGGTTCTTCTCCGAGCACCGGCTGATCGGCTACCAGGGCCTGACGCTGGCGTTCCAGTCCGCCGGTGGCGACAACCGGCTGATCGGGCTCGACGCGGCGTGGACGATGGCGGCAGGCGAGGACTACACGCCGCCCGCGGCCGCCCCGGGCGCCGACGAGTGGGTGACGCTCTTCCGGCACCGGGAACGGCTGCTGCACGAGGAACTCACGGCCGGGCTCGACGGCTCGTTCGACACCTGGAACGCGCACTCGGAACTGGCGCTGCGCTTCGTTTCCGCGCACTCGGCCCGCCGGACGGCGGAGGTCCTCTCCGGAGAGCTGCCGCCGGACCTGTACGAGCTGCACTGCCTCGAGGAGATCGAGGCGCACGCGGGGTGGTTCCTGGCCCACGGGCTGCTCACCGCGGAGCAGGTCCTCGGCCTGCCGGAGCGGATCAACGCGATCTGCCGCCGCCTGCACCGCGACCCCACCACGCTCGAGCACCTGCTGGCCCGCACGGGTCGTGAGTGTTCAGTCGGGTTCCAACCCGACTGAACACTCACGACCCGTGCGGGCGCTCAGCGGGCGACGGCCTCCACGACCGACACCGCGAAGCCGGTGTCGAGGACCCGGGTCAGCTCCAGCTCGGCCTTCGCGAACAGCGCCCGGAACTCCTCCTCGGTGCGCTCCCGGCCGGGCAGGATCGACATGACCATGATGTCGAACAGCTTGCCGAGGTGCGGTTCGTTGCGCGGCGGGATCACCGTGTCCAGCACCACGATCCGGCCGCCGGGCCGCATCGCGCGGCGGCAGTTGCGCAGGATGCGCACGCACTGCTCGTCGTTCCAGTCGTGGATGATGTGCTTGAGCAGGTACACGTCGGCCGGCGGGCACTCCTCGAAGAAGTCGCCGGTGACGAGCTCCCAGCGGTCGTCGTCGCCGAGTTCGCCGAGGCGGTGGCCGGACACGACGTGCTCGCCCAGGTCCATCAGGAGGCCGTACAGGCTGTCGTCGGCGCGCAGCGCTTCGAGCAGCAGCCCGCCGTACCCGCCGCCGACGTCGACGACCGTCGCCCCGGCCGGGAAGGTCAGGTTGCGGATGATGGAAGCGTTTTCGGAGTCCGACTTCGACTGCATGCCCGAGTAGAACGTCTCGGGCGACTCGACGTCGCGGAAGTAGTCGAAGAACGTCGTGCCGAACACCTTGTCGAAGGACGCGTCGCCGTGCTCGACGCTGTGCGCCAGCTCGCCGTGCGAGTTCCAGAACGTCTTGTCGGTGAACGTCAGGACCGCGGACCGGAGCGAGCCCGGCACGTCCGAGCGCAGCAGCTCGGCCTCGGGGGTCAGCTCGAACCGCCCCTGGTCGTCCTCGTGGAACACCCCGCGCATGGCGAGGGCCCGCAGGACGCGGTTGAGGTTGTCCGCGTGCGCCCCGGTGGCCTGCGCCAGCTCGACGACCGTCTTCGGGCCGTCGGCCAGGTGGTCGGCGACGCCCACGGCGGCCGCGGCGCGCAGGGCCGCGGAATAGACGTAGCCCAGCGTCTCCTCGAACAAGCGGATCCCGGCCTGTTCGGTGTCGGAGAGTCTTGCGGGTTTGCTGTCCACGGGATCACCTTCCGCTCGTCGCCTGTGGCTCCCCATCGTGGCGGCGCGCCGCGGGCAGCGTCGACTCCTCCCGTGCGGGACCACTGTGGACAGTCACGCGCGAAGGCCACCCCGAGGGTGCCGGGGTGGCCTTCGCGCCGCGGCGGGCTCAGCCGCGGATCGGGCTGGTCTGGTGAGAGACGAGCTTGTAGTCGCCCGCCTCCTTGCGCACGACCCAGGTCGCCCGGTTCTCGTTCTCCGGCGCGATCTCGGTGGCGCCGTCCAAGCTGATGCCACCCTTGGTGATGGCCAGCGCGACGCCGTCGGCCAGGAACTTGCACTGGACGGGCTCGTCGGCGACCTTGCTGCCGCGGTACGCGCCGGCGAACTGCTCGGTCAGGTAGGCGCGGATCGCCTCGCGGCCGCGCAGCTGCTCGTCGCCGATCAGCATGCTGCCGTCGACGGTGAACAGGTCGGCCAGCGCGTCGGCGTCACCGGCGTCCCAGGCGGCGCGCAGGCGCAGCGGAACGGTGAAGACCGCGCCCTCCTCGCCGTTCGGGAAGTCGCCGTAGTAGCCGGCCCACTGCTTGGCCTTGGCGACCAGGTCGGAAGCCTTGGAAGTCATCGGTGTCTCCTCGAAGATGGGGGTTACCAGCGGAGGGTGGCGCCTTCGCCGCGCGGGCTGTTCTGGTAGCCGGCCAGGTACCAGGTCCCGTCGCGCTTGACGGTGATCCAGGTGGAGCGAACGGCCAGCTCGGGCGCGATCTCGGTCTCGCCCTCGGCGAGGATGCCGCCGTGCGTGCGGATCAGCGCGACGTCGTCGGTGACGAAGCGCAGGTCGACCGGCTGCCCGGTGACACCGCTGTTCTTGAACGGCCCAGCGTACGCGGCCTTCATGAAGATGCGGATCTCCTCGCGGCCTTCCTTGTACACGTCACCCGGCAGCAGCAGGAGGCCGTCGTCGGTGAAGACGTCGGCGACACCGTCGGCGTCGTTCTTCGCCCACGCCGCCACCAGCCGCAGCGGAACCTGGAGCACCTCCTTCTCCTTGTCGCTGGTGAACTCTCCGTAGTACGCGTCCAAACGGGATTGTTCGGTGGTCGTCATTCCGGCCCCTTGTCGTCACGGATCTCTGCCGGGTTCGGCACAGCAAACCCCGGTTACCATGGTGGGCACCCGGTTCCGCGCGGGCGCCTTCATTCGTGCTTGTCGTCCCTACGCGGCCCGGCGCGCGGTCTCGGCGCTCTTGGCGGCGGCGATGACGGCGTCGTAGCCGGGGTGTTCGCCGATTTCCGGCACGTATTCGGCGTAAACGACGGTGTCGTTCGCGTCGACCACGAAAACCGCGCGGGCGAGCAACCGGAATTCCTTGATCACGACGCCGTAGGCGGTGCCGAAGGACAGGTCACGGTGGTCGGAGCCGACCAGCGCGCCCTCGATCCCGGCGGCCCCGCACCAGCGCGCCTGCGCGAAGGGGAGGTCGACGGAAACGGTCAGCACGGAGACGTCGCCGAGCCCGGCGACCTCCTCGTTGAACCGGCGGGTCTGGAGGTCGCAGACGGGCGTCTCGAGCGACGGCACGACCGAGAGGATCCGCACCCGGCCGGCGAGGGAGGCGGACGCCACGGGGGACATGTCCGGCGCCACGACGGTGAAGTCCGGAGCCTGGTCGCCGACACCGACGGCCGGCCCGAGCAGGGTCACCGGACGGCCGCGGAAGGTCGTGACGCCGGTGCGTTCGGGAATCGCGTTCATGGACTGGACCACTTTCGGCTGGGTACGGGTCGAGGCCCCAGTTTCCGGGTTGGCGGGACCGCGCGCCTCTCCTCGACTGCCGGATTCTTTGTGGCGCGGCTCCCGGTGGTGTCTTGAATGAGTCATTCAGGACCTCCGGTGACCTGAATGACTCATTCAAGACGTCCGTGTCCGGCCGCCCGGCGAAAGAAAAGCTTCAGTCTTTCACCCACACGATTGACCGGCGTCTCCTCCCGTGCGCTCCCTCCCGCGACCGGTGTTCCACCCCCACCCCCGCTGCTACGGTCGATTTCCCCCACTGCCAAGGAAAGGACCACCCCCATGAATCGCCCGCCCGTCGTCTCGGCGGAGGAATGGCAGGCCGAGCGCGACAAGCTCCTCGTCAAGGAAAAGGAGCTCACCCACGCGCTCGACGACCTCGCCGCGCAACGGCGGCGGCTGCCGATGGTGCGGCTGAAGAACGACTACGTCTTCACCGGCCCCGACGGCGAAACCGGTGATCTCGTTTCGCTGTTCGACGGCCACAACCAGCTGATCATCTACCACTACATGAAGCAGCCGGGCAGCGACCACCTCTGCGTCGGCTGCGCGTCGCTGACCGACAACCTCTCGCCGTGGGCGCACCTGGCCCCGCGCGGAGTGCGGCTGATCCTCGAGTCCGTGGCGCCGCAGGAAGAACTCGAACCGCTGCGGCAGCGGTTCGGCTGGCAGATCCCGTGGTATTCGAGCTACGGCAGCACGTTCAACGCGGACATGGGCACCGGCGGCGGGTTCGGCGTGAGCGTGCTGCTGCGCGACGGCGACGAGGTCTTCCGCACCTGGTTCACCAACGGGCGCGGCACCGACCGCCTCCGGCTCGACTTCAACCTGCTCGACCTCACCCCCTACGGGCGCCAGGAAGTCTGGGAGGACTCGCCCGAAGGCTGGCCGCAGACCTCGACCATGGGCTGGCTCCGGCTGCGGGACGAGTACTGAACCTGCGCACGCACGAAGGCGACCGCGGTCCCGGCGCGGCCTAGGCTCGCGGCCGGGACCGACGTGCGGGAGGCCAGGATGCCGGGAGCAGAAGACGCCGTGGCGGCGGAGAAGCCGTCGCCGGCGCGGATGTACGACTACTTCCTCCACGGGGACAACAACTTCCCGGTCGACCGGGCGGCCGGGGACGCCGTCATCGACCAGGTCGGCGAGGTGCTCACCAAGGACGTCGTCTGGGAGAACCGCCGCTTCCTCGGCCGGGTGGTGCAGCACCTCGCCGCCGAGCACGGGGTGCGGCAGTTCATCGACGTCGGGGCCGGGCTGCCCAGCATGGAGAACACCCACCAGATCGCGCGCCGGTCCACCCCGGACGCCCGGGTCGCCTACGTGGACCTCGACCCGGTCGTCGCCAGCCACGGGAAAACCCTGCTGACCGAGGAAGAGCAGAAGATCACCCGGCTGCTCACCGCCGACCTGCGCGATCCACTGTCCATTCTGGACAACCCGGAGCTGGCGGACCTGATCGACTTCGCGCAGCCGGTCGCGCTGCTGTGCGTCGCCGTCTTCCACTTCATCACCGACGAAGACGACCCGCACGGCATCCTCCGCACGTTCCGGGAGCGGCTGGCGCCGGGGTCGTTCCTCGCGCTGTCGCACCTCAACGCCGACGAGTCACCCGAAGCCGAGCAGGACACCATGCGCGCGATCTACCGCAACGCGACGTCGCCGATCGTCTTCCGGACCCGCGCCGAGATCGAAGCGCTGTTCACCGGCTTCACCCTGCAGCCGCCCGGCCTGGTGCCGACCGGGCACTGGCGCCGCGAAGGCGACACCACCCGCCGGATGTACGGCGGGCTCGGCCGGCTGGGCTGACCACCGCGCCCGCGGCCGGGTCCGCGGCCGTGGTCACCACGAACGAAGGGCGAATCCCTTGCCTCAACCGGAACCGTTCCGCATCGCCGTGCCCGACGAGGACATCCAGGACCTCCGCGAGCGCCTCGCGCGCACGCGGCTCCCCGGCGACCTGGCCAACGACGGCTGGGAGTACGGGACCAACCAGGAATACCTGGCCGGGCTGCTGGCCGACTGGCGCGACAGCTACGACTGGCGCGCGCACGAGGCCGAGATGAACGCCTACGCGCATTACCGCGTCGAGCTGGACGGCCAGCCGGTGCACTACCTGCACGTCCCCGGCGACGGGAAGGTGCCGCTGCTGCTGATCGGCGGCTGGCCGTGGACGTTCTGGGACTTCAAGGAGGTCCTGCCGCACCTGGCCGGCCACGAAGTCGTGGTGGCGGACCTGCCGGGCTACGGCTTTTCGACGCCGCTGGCCCGCCCGGGCATCGGGTACGCCGAGACCGCCGACATGTACCACCGCCTGATGACCGAGGTGCTGGGCCACGAGCGCTACGGCGTCTACGGCTCGGACTGGGGCTCGATCATCGGCCAGCACCTGGCCCACCACCACCCGGAAGCGGTCGCCGGGCTGCACACCACGATGCCGTTCAGCCTCGAGGGCCCGATCCCCGAGGAGCTCTGGGCGGACGACGAGAAGGTGCGGCGCGCGGCGAACACGGCGTGGGCGCGCTACAGCAACGGCTACTTCGTGCTGCACACGACCCGGCCGCAGAGCATCGCCTACATCGGCGACTCGCCGGCGGCGACCGCGGCGTGGCTGGTCGAGAAGCTGCACGACTGGACCGACCACGACGGCGACTTCGAGACCGGGTACCCGCGCGACCGCGTCCTCACGACGCTTTCGCTGTTCTGGTTCACCAACTCGATGGGCAGCACCGCCCGGCTGTACGCGGAGAGCTTCCAGAAGCCGTGGACGCCGAAGAGCGACGCGCAGCCGCTGTTCAACGTCCCGACGGCGGTCGCGGCCTACCCGCGCGAACCCGCGGCCGTGCCGCGGAAGTGGGTGGAGAGCCGCTTCGACCTGCGCCGCTACACGGTGATGGAGCGCGGCGGCCACTACCCGGCCGTCGAGTCACCGGAGACGCTCGGGCGCGACATCGCGGAGTTCTTCGCCGAGCTGGCTTGAGCTCGGAGGACGCCTTCAGCGCACTCGCCGCGCTGAAGGCGTCCCAAGCTTCGGTTCACCGCGATGAAGTGGTCGCGACCGTAGAACCCGGAAGCCTCCGGGGTGAAGGTGAAGCTCGCCCGGCCATCCGGGCCCGGCGGAACCACGGTCGGGTTGTCCCAATCCTCGTAGACGTCGCCACGTAGCGGTCGTTGGGGCCGGAAGCCTGCGGCGTGCAGGAAACCGTCGCTGCCCCGCCGGGGTGGTCCGCCGCCACGAAGGTGCCCGCCGGATCGGCGTTCCCGTAGCAGAACCCGACCACCGCGGCGTCGCCGCCGGCGTCGAACGTGAACGAGCCCGGCATACCGGCACCGGGGTGCCAGGCACCGTCGTCGGCTACTCGGCCGAAGTCACGGCCGGGACTCACTCCTCGGGCAGGAACTTCGCGAGACCCGCGTAGCCGCTGTGCTTGAGCCGCTCGCCCGACAGCGACTTGTACTCGTCGTCGGCGCGGATGCCGAGGCCGTCGACCATGCGGTTCATGAAGTTGAACAGCGCGCAGACCAGCACGGCGTCGTGCAGCGCGCGCTCGTCCCAGCCGGCCGCGAACACCGCTTCGGCGTCGGCGTCGGTCATCCGGGACGGCGTCCGCGTCAGCTTGCCGACGTAGGCGAGCACCGGCTTCAGGCGGTCCTCGACCGGCGCGGAGTCCAGGTCGGTGAGCGCCGCGGTCAGCACGCCCGGCTCGACGCCGAAGGCCTCGGCGGTCACCGTGTGGATGCCGTGGCAGTACCCGCATTCGTTGACGCCGGAGACGTAGGCGGCGATCAGCTCCCGCTCCCCCGGCGTGAACGGCGAATCGCCGCGCAGCAGCACTTCGTGGAAGGCCAGCAGGTGCCGGGCGGGCTCGGGGTTGGCTTGGAAGACCTGCAGCAGCGTGGTCTCAGCCGGCAGGGACTTCAAGTACGACATCGGTGTCCTTTCGATCCGCGATCCGGTCGACGTCGGCGCGGCGGAGCACGCACGCCGTCAGGTAGGCCAGCGACGCGGCGCCCGCGCCGGGAACGGCCGCGGCGACCCGGGCCGAGGCCCGGTCCCACTCGCGCCGGAGTGAGCCCGGCGTCGACGTCGACGGCGGGGCGCCGAGCGCCGCGCGCAGGCTCCGCCACTGCTGCCTGCCCGTCTCCAGGAGCCCGGGCAGGCCGGCGTCCGGGACGCCGTGCCGGGCCTGGTCGACCACCTGGGTCACCAGCGCCGGGTCGTCCGCCAGGCGGGCCAGCCCGAGCCCGGCGAGCAGCCGGTCGGCCTCCAGGCCGAGCAGGATCACGCCGACCTCGGTGGCCGCGGGGGCGTCGACCTCGGGCAGCGCGAACCGGGTGTCTTCGCGGGCGTCCATCAGGTTCCTCCTCAGACCCCGACCGCGGTCTTCGCCGGCGCCGGGAGCTCGCCACCCCGCAGGACCTGGGCGATCGCCGCCGCCGCGCGGGTGGTCGCGACGCGGTGGCCGTCGATGTTGCGGGCCGCCGGGCCGAGGACCATCGCGGCCGCGGCGCCGACCACCGACACCCGTGGCGCGCGGACGTGGGCCAGGGTCCGTTCGTCCAGCTCGGGCCAGCCGTCGCGCACGGAAAGCGCTTCATCGGGCAGCAGGCCTTCGCCGATCGACGGGGTGGTGCCCAGCGCGAGCTGGACGTGGTCGGCGGCGATCCGGCCGCCGCCGACCAGGCGCACCACGGTCGTCCCGCCGACGCCCGGGCCGATGCTCTTGACCTCGGCGCCGCGGTGCACGACCAGCCGTCCCTCGGCCTGCGCGCGTTCGAGCAGGGGCCGGAACTCGAACATGATCGACGCCCGCCGGAACCGGCTCATCAGCTCGAGCCGCTCGGACCAGCCGACGCGGTTGAAGCGCAAGCGGCCTTCGGGGCGGAAGAACGAGGAGTTCACGTCGGCGCACTGGTAGCGCTCGCCGGTTTCGCGCACGACCCAGTGCACTTCGCGGCCTTCGTCGAGCGCGCCGGCGATCAGGTGGGCCGCGGTGAGCCCGGCGCCCACGACCGCCAGGCACCGCCCGCCGACCGGCACCGATTCGTCCCAATAGGACACTCCGGCCGGCGCGGAACCGCCGCCCCACCAGGAATCCGGCGCCTCCCGGCGCTCTTCGCCGAGGCACAGCACGACGTGCCGGGCGGTGACCGAGAACCGGTCGGCCCGCACGGTGACCGCGTCACCCTCCGGCACGACCTCGCGGACGCGCGCCTGCCAGGTCTTGCGGCCGATGTGGTGGCTGGCGATCAGGTGGTCGCAGTAGGCGTCGAAGACGTCGACGGGGACCACCGACCGGTGGCCCGCCTGCGACATCCGGATTTCGCGCCGTTCGACGGGGGTCAGCCGGCCCCAGTGCAGGCGCGCGAAGTCCAGGAGCTCGCAGTCGCGGTAGCCCTCGACCCCGGGGTGGTGCTCGTACGGGGACCGGAGGACGCGCTGGCCCAGCCGGTCGATCCGGCCGAAGAACCGGCCGCACGGGCGGCCGGTCCGGTCGGCGACGACGACGTCGCGGACGCCGTGGTGCCACAGCGCGGAAGCCACCGCGACACCGGCCGGGCCGGCCCCGACGACCACGACGTCCGCCGAGGAGGCGGGCAACGTGCCGCGGACCGGCGTCGGCACCGGGGGCCGGGGCCACTCACGACCGCGGGGCGAGTCCAGCAGGTGCGGCTCGGGCACGAACGAGATCATGTGCTCCCCAGCTCGATCGGGACCCGGCGGGTCGTCAGATGACGGTGACCGGGACGATCAGCTCGATCACGGGTCGCTGGTTCATGCCGTGCGCGACCAGCTCGTCGAGCGTCTGCTGGGACTGCTCGGCGCTGTCGGTCGGGATGGGGCTGTACCGGGAGTAGAAGTACGCCGGCTTGCGCCCGCCCGTCTCCATCGAATAGGCCTTGAGCACGGTCTCGCCCGGGCGCACCTCGCCGTCGTAGAACGTGAGGCGGCGCTGGTCCGGCGTCATGAAGCTCTTGGTGAACTGCGGCGACATCAGCAGGTCGTCGTCGAGGAACGTGGAGTCCTCGTCCAGCACGGCCTGCATGGCGACCCAGGTCTGGTCGGTCAGGTTGGTCTCCGCCTTGATCACGTGCCAGCGGCCCGGCTCGGGCAGGTTGACGCTGACCGAGACGTCGTGGTCGGTGGTGTCGACGGCGCCCGTGATCATGAGGACCCGGCGGCCGAGATCGGCAGTCCCGGTCATCTGGATGTCCCGCGCCCGGACGCGGCTGGAAACGTCAAGACCCGGCAGTTCCGGTGACGACATTGTGCTGCCTCCTCGTTATTCGCCCCAAAAATAACGTTCTGACCAGCGAACATATGAAGAGTTTCATACCGGGCGGGCCATAGTCAAGGTGTGAAACACATGCCGGGAGCAGGTGTTGTTGGGCCACCTACGCGGCGTTGTTCCGCCGCACGCGCACCCGCATTGCGCCATTCGGACCAGGAACTCCGCCGGTTACTCCGGGTTGACCGGGCTCGACTGGACCGGCGCGACGTCGACGTCGTCCTCGAGCGCGCCGACATAACGGATTTCGAAGGAAGATTCCGCGCGCTGCACCATGATTTTGAGGACGAGATTTGCTTTCACGACCACGACGAAATTGCGCGGGTTTTCCGCGTCGCCGAAAATGTCGTAAACGAGGAATGCCGAACCGTCGCCGACCGCGAACAGCGCTTCGTAGAGCGCGTTGCGCTGGGCCTGGGTCGCGGATTCAGCCCACTCCTCGAGGATCTCGAAGCCAGCGGTGAGCTGGAGGCGCAATGCCATTCGCCGGCCTCCCAACCGAACGTCCGCCGGTGCGCCCGGCCCACGCAGACGTGCATCGCGGACAGGCCACTGGCTCGCCCCGCCGGGAACCCCGTGACGCCCCGGCCGACCTCCAGTTTCCCGTGGCGGCCGGGACGTGGTCATCTTCGAAAGTGCGAGTCAGTTGTAGCCGAGCACGATGTGCTCACGCTCGTCCGTCTCCGGCTCGGGGTCCGGAACGGCGCTCAGGTGCCGCTCGGCCGGCTCGGCGGGCTGCTGGGGTTCGGCCGGAACCGCTGCTGCTGTCATGGCTTTCTCCTTCCGGTGGGACCGGTCCACGATGCGCCGGTGCGGTCGCGGATCGGATGTGCGCGAGTCACGTCCGGGTGGATGCGCACCGCACGAGTGGCGGCCGGGATCACGCGGGGAGTGCACTGGGATGACCAAGGTTTCACCCGGACCCCTCGAGCGAGGTGCCTCATGACCGATCACGAGACCCACCGGGGCGCCGCCGAGCGCCAGCGCACCTGCGCGGCCTGCGGCGGCGCGTTCGTCCCCGGCGAGCACACGGAGGTCGAGGTCCTCCTCGACGGAGTCGTGCGCTACGTGGCGGTGCACCCGGGGCACAGCACGTATTCCCCGGCCAGGGAGGGCGCGGTGGCGGCCCGGCTGCGGGAGCTGGCGAAGACCCACCAGGCGGAGGAAGAGCGCGACAGCCGAGCAGCCTGACCCGCTCCGGCAGCTTCGACGACTCACGCCGCGGCCCTCCGGCGGGCCCCACCGCCGCCGCCCGGACGTCTTGAATGAGTCATTCAGGTCTTCGGAGGTCCTGAATGACTCATTCAAGACCTTTGGTGAGCGGCCTGTCCCCGGAAGCGCTGAAGGGCACCCTCCTCGCATCACGAGGAAGGTGCCCTTCAGCGCGGCAAGCCCGACAGCCGCCAGGCGCCCGGGCGCCGGAAGAGCGGCTCCCCCGACCCCCGCGCCCGCCACCCGCCCACCTCGACGGCCGGCGAAGGCTGCGCACCCGCCGCCAGCAGCGTCAACGCCGCGACCAGCGCCGCCAGTTCCGCGTCGTCCGGCGTCCCCCGGACCACCCGCAAAACCATCCCAGCCCCCTAGATCGGCAGGTTCCCGTGCTTCCGGGACGGCCCCGGCTTCCGCTTGTCCCGCAGCATCGCCAGCCCGCGGGCCAGCGCCGCGCGGGTCTCCGCCGGGTCGATGATGTCGTCCACCAGGCCGCGCTCGGCCGCGTACTGCGGGTTCAGGTACTCCTCCGTGTACTCCGCCACCAGCTTGGCGCGCAACGCCGCCGGGTCCGGAGCCGCCGCCAGTTCGCGGCGGTGCAGGACGTTCACCGCGCCTTCCGCGCCCATCACCGCGATCTGGTTGGTCGGCCAGGCCAGCGACAGGTCGCAGCCGATCGACCGCGAGTCCATCACGATGTACGCGCCGCCGTAGGCCTTCCGCAGGATCACCTGGATCCGCGGGACCGTCGCCTCGCAGTACGCGTGCAGCAGCTGCGCGCCCTGGCGGATGATCCCGCTCCGCTCCTGCTCGACGCCCGGCAGGAAGCCCGGGACGTCGACCAGGCTCACCAGCGGGATGCCGAACGCGTCGCAGAACCGCACGAACCGGGCCGCCTTCTGGGAGGCCGGGCCGTCCAGGACGCCGGCGAACACCACCGGCTGGTTGCCGACCAGGCCGACCACGCGGCCGTCGATGCGGGCCAGCGCGCACAGCACGTTGCGGGCCCAGCCTTCGTGCAGCTCGAAGAACTCGCCGTCGTCGGCGATCTCCGCGAAGACGTCGCGCATGTCGTACGGCTGGTTCGGCTCGACCGGCACCAGTTCCGCCAGCCGGGGCCGGTAGTCGTCCTTCGCGCTGGACGAGCTCGCGTCCGGCGGCGGGTCCAGGTAGTTGCCCGGCAGCAGGGACACCAGGTAGCGGACGTCGGCGAGGCAGCTCTCCTCGTCGTCGTGCACGACCGTCGCCACCCCCGAATGGGTGCCGTGGACGTCGGCGCCGCCGAGCTCCTCGTGGGTCACGCGGCGGCCGGTCACCGCCTCGACGACGTCCGGGCCGGTCAGGTACATCCGCGCGGTGTCACGCACCATGAACGTGAAGTCGGCCAGCGCCGGCGAGTACGCCGCGCCGCCCGCGCACGGGCCCAGGATGACGCTGATCTGGGGGATCACCCCGGAAGCCTCGACCTGGCGGCGGAAGATGCCGCCATAACCGTTGAGCGCGAGCACGCCCTCCTGGATCCGGGCGCCGCCGCTGTCGTTGAGCCCGATCACCGGGGCGCCGTTGGCCACCGCGAGGTCGAGCACCTTGTGGATCTTGGCCGCGTGCGCCTCGCCGAGCGAGCCGCCGAACAGCGTGAAGTCCTGGGCGTAGACGAAGACGCGACGCCCGTCGATGGTGCCGGACCCCGCGACGACGCCGTCGGTGTACGGGCGGTTGCCCGCCAGCCCCGGCCCGCTCGCCTGGTGGCGGCGGTAGGGCTCGATCTCGGTGAACGAGTCCTCGTCGAGCAGCAGGGCCAGGCGCTCCCGCGCGGTCAGCTTGCCGAGCGAGTGCTGACGCCGCACCGCGTCGAGCTTGCCTTCGTGGATGTGCGCGCGGAGCTCGTCGCGGCGCCGCCTCAGCAGCGGCATGTCCGCGGGCTCCGCGCGCACCTGGTCGGCCGCCCTGGCCAGCTCGATGACCTGGGCGTCGCCGGGCTCCCCCGGCCGCGCGAGCCGGCGGCGGCCGGGCCGGGTCCCCTCGGGAACCGGCACCACCTCCGCGTCGGCCCGCTGGGCCCCGGATTCGCGGCCTCCGCTCACGCGGCATCCCTCATCCGTAGCTGCTGGTCGTGCTCGATCTCGGCGACGATGTCGGACCACACGATGCCGCGGCCGAGCCGGGGCATCGGGCGGACCGGCCACTCGGCGGGCACGTCCGGCACCACGGGCGGGGCCGCGGCCGACCGGGCGGCGTCGGTGGCATCGCTGGCGGTCATGGCAGAACCTCCTCGGTCGGGGCGCCGGCACCGGCGTCCACAGTGGACAGAAAACCCGGGGTGCCCGCCTGCCGGCCGGTCAGCCGCCCGGTGGCGTGCAGCCAGGCCACCGTGTCGCGCACGGTCTCGAGCGCCGGCCGCGCGGAAACGTCCCCGCGCGGCGCGCCCGGCTCGACGGGCACGGCGGTGGCGCAGACGTAGAGCGCGCCGTACTGCGCCGGGATGTGCCACGGCCAGGCGCGCTGCAGCAGGTCGGCGGCGTGGCCGACCGGGAACATCGCGCGCGCCGGGAGGAACACCGCGGGCAGCCGCCGTCCGGTCGCCGCGCGGACCACGGCGAGGTACTCGCGGGTGCTCAGGAAGTGCCCCGGCCCGAAGTACGCGGGACCCGGCGCCGCCGGTTCGAACAGCCGCGCGTGCAGCTCCGCCGAGTCGCGGACGTCGCCGATCGGCAGCCCGCCCGAGGGCCACATCGGCATCAGCCCGCGCAGCAGGTCCCGCAGCCGCGCGTTCTGGTCGCCCAGGTGCGGGTCGGCCGGGCCGAGCAGCGCGGGCGGGTAGGTGATCGTGACCGGCGCGCCGGCTTCCCGGTGGCCGCGGGCGATCCGGTCGGCTTCGGCCTTGGCCGCGAGGTAGGCCTCGCGCGGCGCGCCGACCGGGCTCGCCGTCCCGATCGACGGTGCGCCGGTCGGGAACAGCGCCCCGACGGTGGAGACGTGCACGATCCGCCCGGTGCCCGCGCGGCGGGCGGCGTCGAGCACGGTCGACGTGCCCTCGACGTTCACCCGCCACACCTCGGCCCGGCGCCGGCTGTCGAAGGTGTACACGCCCGCCGCGTGCAGCAGGGCGTCCGCCCCGTCGACGAGCCGGGCCACCGCACCGGGATCGGTGACGTCACCTTCGACGACGTCCACAGTGGACGGAACGCGACCGGGGTCACGGGCGAGCAGCCGCACCCGGTGACCCCGCCGCAGCAGCGCCGCGACCGTGTGGGTCCCGAGGAAGCCCGTCCCGCCCGTGACCGCGATCAGCATGTCGTCCGTCCCTTCAGGCCGCGCGGGCGCGCCCGTCGATCTGGTGGTAGCCGCCGCCGTAGAAGACCAGCGCGTGCTCGCCCTCGCCGCGGCTGGTTTCGACCACCCGGCCGAGGAAGATCGAGTGGTCACCGCCCTCGACGACCTGGGCGAGCTCGCACTCCAGCCACGCCAGCGCGCCCTTGAGCAGCGGCGAGCCGGTCTTGGCGCCGACGGTGTAGCCGACCGCTTCGAACTGGGCGATCCCGTCGGGACGGCGCCAGTCGGCGAAGTACTTCGACAGCTCCTGCTGGTCGGCCGAAAGGATGTTCACCCCGAACGAGCCGGCGGTCACGATCGAGGCGTGCATCCGCGCCGCCTTGGAGACGCAGCACAGCACCATCGGCGGTTCCAGCGACACCGACGAGAACGCGTTGGCGGTCATGCCGTGCGCGTCCTCCCCGCCCGCCGTCAGCACCGTCACCCCGGTCGCGAACTGCGCCATCACCTGGCGCAGCCCCGGCTGGGCCGACAGCCCGCGGCGGGCGGGCGAAGTCCGCAGCCGCTTGAGGACGTGAGCCCTCTCGGAAGGCTCTGCTTCGTAGCCCACGTCAGACTCCCTTGCCGTTGACCGCGGCCGTCGAGTAGGGCACCAGCGCCTCGCGCAGCTGCTCCGGGACCCGCGACGGCACGGTCGCCGTGTTGGGCCCGCGCATGCAGGCGATGCGCTGCCGTCCCCGGGCCACCAGGCGCTCCTCACCGTCGTCGGTGAGGTGCACGTAGTCGAACGCGAACTGGATCTGCGTCGAGGTGAGCTCCTCCAGCCGCAGCCGGATGGACAGCTCGTCGAACGCGGTGATCTCGGCGAAGAACTCGCACTCCACCTTGAGGGTGAACAGCTTGAGGTCGTGGCGGACCTCTTCGAGCACCGCCGGCGCCTTCTCCTTCAGGAACATCTCGCGGCACCGGCCCTGCCAGCGCACGTAGTTCACGTAGTAGACGTTGCCCACCAGGTTGGTCTCTTCGAAGCCGACCGTGTGGCGGATCTCGTAGTAGTCGGTCATCTTCAGTTCCCCTCTGCGTGGAGCACGGCGAACACGATCGGGTCGGTCCGGTCGTTGACGGTGGTCGACCAGGTGGCGATCCGGGCGTTGCCGGAGGCGAGCAGCGCCCACCCGTCGGCGTCGACCTGGCGGACGGTCAGCGCCTGGGTCATCAGCCCGGTCTTGCGCACGCACTCCAGCGCGCTCCAGACCCGGGTGTTGGCGACGCTGATCGGTTCCCCGGTGTCGGCGGCGAGCAGCCGGCCGAGGCCGAGCAGCTCCTCGCCGAGCAGGCCGGCCCAGTCCTCTTCGGTGCGTTCGATCGCCGTCTCGATGTCGCAGGCGACCTGGTCGGCGCCGGCGACCACGAGGGTCAGCTGGGAGGTGTGCGAAGCGCCGACGTTGCCGCCGTCGAACTCCGGCTTGCCGTCGGGGCGGTAGCGGACCTCGACCGGCTTGTCGAGCGCGCGGCCCGCCGCGAGCGCGGTCTGCGCCCGCCGTTCGGCGATGCCTTCCGCCGGGCGCCCGGCCGGGTCCGGCTCGAGCACGACCGACCGCGTCCCGCCGAGCAGCCGCTCACAGGCACGCTCCACATAGGACCCGAGCATCGACGGGACCCACGGGCCGGCGCCGTCGCGCTTGCGGACCGCGCGCAGCTTCAGCCCTTCCCAGCGCTCGACCAGCGTGCCGTCCGGGTTGCGGACGTCGAGGTCGTAGACGTAGCTGTCGCCGTCCTGGAAGCGTTCCTTCGCGTCCAGCAGGACGTACTCGTCGTGCTGGACACCCGGCTCGGCCAGGTACAGCTTCTCGATGCCCTGCGGCAGCAGCGTCGCGTCCGGGACGCAGCACTGGATCGCGTGCATCATCGCGTCCCGCGTGCCGGGGTCGGCCAGCAGCCGCTCCTGCGGGAGGAACGGGGCGAACCAGTAGTGGTCCGCGCTCGTCGCGATCTCGGCGACGGCGTGCCGGGCGCTCGCCCGCCGGTAGCCGAGGACCCGCTGGAACCGCTTGCCCTGGAACAGGACCGAGCCGTACAGCTCGCTGATCGGCTCCACCGGGACCGGCGGCAGTTCGACGTCGCGGGGCACCCGCTCGCCGAGTTCCTCCGGCCGCGCGAAGCTCAGCCGCGCCCGGAAGTGGTCGGCGCTGAAGCCCGTCTCGTCACTGCGGATCACGACGTCGACGGTGTCGGCGTCGCGGGCCAGCGTGGCCAGCCGGACCGTGGTCGACCCGCCGGGCGAGACGATGATCGGCCGGAGGAACTCGACGTCGGACAGCACCGGGGTGCCGGTGCGGTCGAGCGTCGCCGCCGCGGCCTGCGTCATGGCCTCCATGCCGAGCACCGCCGGGAACAGCAGCTGCCCGTCGAGCAGGTGGTCGGTCAGGTACGGGTCGGCCCCGTCGGACAGGTCCGCCTCGGTGATCAGCTCGACGCCCGGGTAGTGCACGACCGCGCGGTCGACGAACCGGGTCAGCGGCAGCTCCCGCTTCTGGATCGGCAGCGTGGCCAGGCCCGACGTGCGGCCGCAGACCACCAGCACCGGCGGCGCGGCCGGGTCGGCCAGCACCTGGCGGAGGATGGTGATGCCCTCCTCGGTCGGGATCGGCGTGATGCCGTCGCGCATCAGGGCGCTGACCACGCCGAGCTTCTCGCCCATGCCGGTGCCCGACCAGACCGACCACTCCAGCGCGATCGCCCGCGCCTGCGGGTGCTCCTGGCCGAAGCGCAGGGTCAGCTCGGTCATCCAGTCGTTCGCCGTGGCGTAGTGCGCTTCACCGCGCAGGCCCGCCCGGCCGATGATGCTGCCGAAGGTGACCAGCAGCTTGATCTTGTCCTGGTCGACCGCGTTCAGCACCGCGTTGAGCCCGCCGATCTTCGGCGCGAGCGTCTTGCGGAAGCTGTCCTCGGTCAGGGAGAACAGGGCGGCCGGCTCGTTGCGGCCGGCGCCGTGCAGGACCGCGGTGACCGGGCCGAGGTCGGCCTCGATCCGCGCGACCACCTCGGCCACCTGCGGGGCGCTGGTGACGTCGGCGCGCTCGTAGCGGTAGCGGATGCCCGCCGCCTCCATGCGGTCGAGGTTCTCCGCCAGCTCGCTGTCGGACTCGGGGTCGCTGCGCCCGAGCAGGGCCAGCCGCGCGCCGGAGTCCTTGGCCAGCGCGAGTGCGCTCTCCGCCGTGATGCCCTTGCCGCCACCGGTGACGAGCAGGACGTCGGTGGCGTCCAGCGAGTCCTGGATCGGGCCGGGCTTCGGCGCCGCCAGCGCGGACAGCCGCGGCACGGTGCGCCCGCCGTCGGCGCCGTAGCGCGCTTCGGTGAAGTCCGTGGTCGCGGCGACCTCGGCCACCACCGTGGAGACGGCCGACGCGATGGCGTCCTCGTCCGAGGGCGTCGGGTCCGCGAAGTCGATGATCGTCGTCTTCGCCGACGGGTCCTCGAGCCGCAGGGTGCGGGCCAGGCCGGCCGCGCCGTAGCCGTGGTGCACGACCACGAAGCGCGTGCCGTTGGGTGCGGCCATGACCGCGCGGCCGGCGTCGAGGAACAGGCCGACGTGGCTCGAGTCGCAGTCCGCCGGCAGGACGAGCAGGACGCCGTCGCCGACGCCCGCCTTCGCCAGGGCCGCCTTCGCCGGCTCGGCCAGCGGGTGGCGCGGGGTCGCGAAGACCTGCCACTCGGCCTGCCCAGCGCCCGGCGTGAGGTCCGCCTTCGGCCGCGGCGCGGGCACGTACTCGACCGCGAACGGCCGGACCCACGGACCGACACCCGGGGCCTCGCCGGCTCCCTGGTCACTCGGCTTGGCCGTCTGCGCCAGCTCGTCGATCATCTCGGCGAGCTCACCGAGGCACACCGTCGCGAAGTTCGGCATGCCTTCCAGCGCGGGACGGCCCAGCGCCCGGGTGACGTCGTTGACCAGCTGCCCGACCGTGATCGACGACAGGTGCAGGTCGTCGAGCGGGTGGGTGTCGGCGGTGACGGCTTCCAGCGGCAGCTCGACGCGCTCGGCGGCGAGCTTGCGCAGCAGGTCCAGCGTGGAGCCGGACTCGCTGTCGGCGGCACCGGCGTCGGCCTCGGCGGCTTGCGCCTTCTCCGCGGCCAGCTCGGCGGCGAGCTCGCTGTCGATCGACGGCGCCGCCTCGCACGGGCTGGCCAGGAAGTTGAACACGCCGTCGGCGGGCAGGGCGCGCACGACGCGGCCCTCGAACAGCGCGTCCACCGACAGGTCGGCGCCGAGTGCGAACGCCGCGCCGACGACCCGCAGCAGCGCCTGCAGCGACGCGTTGTCCGTGTCGATCGCGAGCACCGGGGTCTCCGGCGCGATCTCCTCGAACAGCCCGGTCAGCACCCGGCCCGGCCCGACCTCGACCACCAGGTCGCTGCGCTCGGCCACCTTGGCGGCGGCTTCGCGGAAGCGGACCGGCAGCACGATCTGGTCGCGCAGCAGCTCGGCCAGGTTCTCGGCGGCGTGCAGGACGTCGCCGCTCACGGTGGAAACGACCGGCCGCTCCAGGCGGGAGAAGGAGAACTCGCCCAGCTTCTCGGTCATCGCGTTCGCGGCGGGTTCGACCGCCGGCGAGTGGAAGGCGTGCGAGACCTTGATCCGGGTCGCGCCGACGCCCTGCGCCTTGGCCCGGGCGACGATCTTGTCGATCGCCGGGGCGGGTCCGGAGATGACGGTCTGCTCGGGCGCGTTGTAGCCGGCGATGACGACGTCCGAGCCGAGGCCCAGTTCCTCCACCCGGCTCGGCGAAGCGGCGATGCCGGCCATCGCGCCGGTGCCGTCGCCGGTCGTCGTGGCCATCACCTTGCCGCGGACCTTCGCCAGCGCCAGCAGCCCGCGCTCGTCGAGCGCGCCGCCCCAGTGCAGGGCGGTCAGCTCGCCGAGGCTGTGGCCGGTGGCCGTCGACGCCTCGATGCCGAACGAGCGCAGCACGCGCAGCGCGGCCAGCGAGCCGGTGACGATCCGGGGCTGCGCCACCTCGGTGGCGACCTGGTCGCCGGTGGCCGGCAGCCCGGCGGCGCGGTAGATCTCCTCGGCCGTGGTGAACCGGCGGCGCAGCGCGCTGTCGCCGCCACGACCGGAACCCTGGCCGGGGAACAGGTAGCCGATCTTCGGCGCGGTGCCGCGGCTGCTCGCGAAGATGCCGTCGGCGCTGTCGAAGACCGCGTCACCCGAGTCGAGCTGCTCCAGCAGCTTCGTCAGCTTCCGCTCGGCGTGCTCGGGGTTGGCCGCGACGACCGCGGCGCGCACCGGCTTGCCCGAAAGCTCCTTCGCCAGCGAGGCGGCGAGGTCGGTCAGCTCGGCGAACGAGAGCTTCGGCACGGTTTCCAGCACCGCGGCGACGTTCCCGCGCAGGGTGGCGAGGTCGTCGGCGTCGAACAGCAGCAGTTCGGCGTCCTGGCGGCCGGCGACCAGCGTGCGGGCCCGCTCGTCGAGCTCGCGGCGCCGCGGCGCGGTCGGCGCCTCGGTGACGGTGATGTGGGAGTTGATGCCGCCGAAGCCCATCGCGGAAA
Source organism: Amycolatopsis lexingtonensis (assembly GCF_014873755.1). Lineage (NCBI taxonomy): Bacteria > Bacillati > Actinomycetota > Actinomycetes > Pseudonocardiales > Pseudonocardiaceae > Amycolatopsis > Amycolatopsis lexingtonensis. The sequence continues at coordinate 9,909,897 of NZ_JADBEG010000001.1, read as the reverse complement.
CACCCGCGCGGACCGGCTGGTCCTCCGGCCACAGCGTCGCTTCGCGCGGGACGTACATCCGCGCCGAGGACCCGGTGAGCGACTCGTGCGGGTCGTGGTGGCCGGTGGCCGGCGGGATGACCTGGTGGTACACCGCCAGCGTCGCCTTGATCAGGCCGGCGACACCCGCCGCGGCCTTCGTGTGGCCGATGTTGCCCTTGATCGTCGACAGCGCGGCCTGCTTGGCCAGCGGGTCGGCGTCGCGGCGGGCGGTGGACAGCGCCTCGATCTCGGTGGCGTCGCCCAGCGCCGTGCCGGTGCCGTGGCCCTCGAAGTAGGAGACGGTCTCGACGCCGTAGCCCGCACGGTCGTAGGCCCGCTTGATGGCCAGCCGGTGCCCGGCCGCCTCGGGCCGGGTGATGCCGCCCTTGCCGTCGGAGGAGACGCCCCAGCCGCCGATCGACGCGTAGATCCGCTTGCCCTGCTCCAGCGCGTCGCTCTCGCGCATCAGGACCAGCATGCCCGAGCCCTCGCCGGGCCAGAAGCCGTTGGAGTCGGCGTCGTAGACCTTCATCTCGCGCTTGGCCAGCGCGCCGGTCTTGGCGAAGCCGATGACCTCGAACGGGTCGATCGACAGGTCGACACCGCCGGCGATGGCGAGGTCCAGGTCGCCCTGGACGAGCGCGTTGGCCGCGGTGACCACCGAAAGCAGCGAGGACGAGCAGGCGCCGTCGACGGTGTACCCGCCGCCGGCGAAGTCGAAGTGGTTGCAGACGCGGCCGGCGATGGTGTTCGCCAGGCCACCGGCGAGGGTGTCCTCGTTGATCTCCGGGAACGGCTCCTTGTACTGGACTTCGAGTTCCCGCAGGAAGTTCGCGGTCTCCTCGTCCTCCCAGCCGCGGGAGCTCAGCGCCGCCGCGACCGTGCGGCGCACGTACGGCCAGCGCAGCCGCATGATGTTGGCGCGGGAGAACTCGCCGGTGAGGCTGTTGCCGATGACGACGCCGGTGCTCTGCCTCGGGGCGCCGTCGCCTTCATCGAACCCGGCGTCGGCGAGCGCCTGCGCGGCGACGTCGAGGGCGAGCCAGTGCGTCGTGTCGGTCGCCCGGAAGGTGCTCCCGGCGACCTTGTGCGCCACCCGGTCGAATTCGTAGTCCCGCAGCACGGCCGCTTTCTGCGCGTAGAAGCGGTCCGGCGCCTTCGGGTCGGGCGAGTAGTAGTCCGCCCGGTTCATCCGCTCGTCCGGCAGCCTGCGGAACGCCCGGCGCCCGGCCAGCACGTTTTCCCAGAGCTCCTCCGGAGAACTCGCGTCGGGGTACCGGAGACCGATACCGACGATCGAAATCCGCTCTACGCTCATGCCACCGCACTCCCACTGGCTCTCGAGCCCCGTATCACCGGGACCATCAGGTCCCCGCTGTCTCCGGTGCGGGGCTCGCGCCCCGCCGCCGGTCTGTCTCCTCGGGCGGAACGCCGCCCGGTGCCCGTCCGCCGGGCCGTGAAGTCCAGCATCTCCCGGCCGGTGCGGACCGTCTTCTCTCTCCCTGCCCGCGGCGTGCACGTCAGCACGCTGGGACAAGGGACCCACACCGTCTACAATGGATTTTCAGGCGCCGAACTGGCCGGGCTTGCGGCCCTGGCCCGCCGGTCCGCGGTAGGCCTGGGCGATGTCGAGCCACTGGTCCGCCAGCGTGCCCTGCGCCCGCACGTCGAGGTCGTAGCGGTGCCGCCGCCGGGTGACCAGCAGGCAGAAGTCCGCCGCGCTGCCGGTGACCCGCTGGGTCGCGTCCTCGGGCCCGAACGTCCAGAGCGCGCCCGAGGGCGCGGTGAGCTCGAACCGGAACTCCTCCGCCGGCGGCTTCAGGTTCCGCGCCTCGTAGCCGAAGTCCCGGACGCGCACGGCGAACCCGACCAGGTGCTTGATCCGGTCGGTCCGCTCGCGGCGCACGCCGAGCGCGTCGGCGATGTCCTGGCCGTGGCCGAAGGCCTCCATCATCCCGGCGCACGCCAGCACGTACGGCGGCAGCGGGTTGACCAGCCACGGCACCAGCTGGTCGCCGGGCACGGCCGCGAGGGCCTTGATCCCCGCGTCCCGCTCGGCGCGCCAGCGCGTCAGCAGCACCTCGGCCGGGTCGTGGACGTAGTCCTCCAGCGCGGCGTTCACCGCGGCCTCGAAGCCGCCCTTGAGCGACTTCGTCATGGCGACGAAGGCTTCCGGCTGCGCGGCCGAGAGGCCGGCGATGCGGAAGATGAACGCGAGGTGCCCGATCTGGTGCCGGACCGGCCACCCCGGCGCCGGGGTGGGGGTGTCCCACTCGGCCTCGGAAAGGCCGGCGACGAGCGCGTCCACCTCGGCGGCCTCCGCGGTCAGGTCGGCGATCACGCCCGTGGTGTCAGTCACCTGTCAGTCCTCTCACCGATGCGACGTCTTCTCGTGAGCCGGCGGCCGCCGCGACGGGGGCGGGGGTAAGGGCGCCACCGCGCGGCGACCGCCGGTCTGCGCAGATCGGCTGCCGCGCGGGGCGGCGACGCGGTCCCGGGCAATTCGTCTGTGTCCCGGTGCTGCGCGCCCCGGCGGGCGATCTGACCTCCCGATCATCACCCGCGCCGACCTGCAGGGTCTTCTCTTGGCGGGCGGAGCGGCAGGCGCTCACCGGCGGCCACGGCCGCCGTGAAAGCGGCCCACGACACCAGCTCCACCAGGCCCCGATCGGCGGCGCCGAGCGCGGCGACGTCGTCGGCCCCGACCTGGTACGCGGCCTTGGCGGTGAGCAGCGCCAGCCGTCCCGCGGCGCGTTCTTCGGCGGGCAGTTCGGCGAGCACCGGCTCGACCCAGGCGCGGCTGAGCCCCGGCGGTTTCCCGTCCCAGGCCTTGACTTCCCGGCGGACGAGGTCCCGCACGCGGCCGGGCACCGAGCGCTCCCCGGCGGCTTCCACGGCCGCGGCGGCCCGCGCGAAGGCGTCGGACAGCGTGTCCCCCGGCACGGCCCAGTCCGGCCCGTCCCCGGCCGCGGCGGGCAGCAGTTCCAGCGCCCGCCCGGCGGCCGGCGGCTCACCGGGCTTGAGCAGGAACCCCAGCACCGCCTTGGCTTTCGCGCGCGCCTGCGGCGGCACGTTCTCCGGCAGCGGCGAGGGGCCGAGGAACACGCTCACGACCCGGTTGAGGTAGTGGAACGCGACGGCGACCCCGGTGAACTCGGCGGCGGTGCCGGCCGGGACGTCCGCGGGCAGCGCACCCTCGCCCCGCGCCCACGCCGCGAGCGCCCGCGTGTCGCGATCGGGGATGGCCCCGACGTCCCCGGTCTCGATCGCCGCGGCGGCGGCCGGATCGCCCAGCGAACCGAGCGCCATCCCGTGCACCTCGACACAGTAGGGGCAGTCGTTGGCGGCGGAAACGGCGGCCGCGACGACCTCCTTGTCCGCCCGGCTCGCGGACCCGCCCGCCACCAGCGACTCCCGCAGCACCAGCCACGCCGCGGCGAGCGCCTCCGGCGAAGCCGAGTGCAACGCCATCGGCGGGGCGAGCATCCCGAAGTCCCGCTCGACCTGCCGGTAGACGGCCTTCACGAGCCCCCGCGCCCGCCGCGGGCGCACGACCTCGACGTACTTCACGTCCCGCAGCGTCCGCCGCAGCGCGATCCTGACCAGACCCGGAGCCATGGTCCCTCCTCCTGAAGCTGTTCTGCCGATCCGGCGCCCCGCGGGCCAGATGTGGGCAACATCCCCTTCAGCGCCCGTGGCCGGGCGGCCGGACGGCTTCCGAAACGCCGAACTCGCGCACCCGGACGAGTGCGCGAGTTCGGGGGCAGTGGTTCAGTTGCCGGCGACGGGGAAAGCGCCCCAATGTGGCGTTCGGTGCGTCTGACGCACCGAACGCCACATTGGGTGCGTGGCCCGGCTCCCGACCGGCACGATCCGGACCGGAAGGGTCGCGAATGAGTCATTCGGGACCTCCGCCGTGGTTCAGTTGCCGGCGACCAGGTCCAGTTTGGACACCGCACGCCGTCCGGTGATCGAGCCGTCCGGGGCCGGGGCGCCGTACTTGACGTCGACGCCGCGGGACTGCAGTTCCCGGACGATGCCCGGGATCGAGCGCTCGGCGAGCGCGGCGATGGTCATCGCCGGGTTGACCGTGAGCGCGCCCGGCACCGACGCGCTGTCGGTGACGAAGATGCCCGGGTGGTTGCGCAGCTCGTGGTTCGGGTGCAGCGCGGACGTCGCCGGGTCGTCGCCGATCCGGCAGGACGCCAGCGGGTGCACGGTGTACGCCCCGACGACGTCGTTGGTCCACGGCGAGACCTTCGCCAGGCCGTCCTTCTCGATGATCGCCTTGCAGTCGGCGTCGGCGAGCGCCCAGCCCCGGCGGGTGTTCTCCGTCGGGTCGTAGCGCAGCGGGCCGCGGCCGAGCATCTGCTGCGAGATGCGGTAGGCGTTGCCGGTCGGCGGCGGGGTGCCGAAGACGCCTTCGTTGTCGTCCTCGGTCATCAGGAAGATCGTGAGCCAGTTGGCCCACTGCTTGAGGATCTCCTTCTTCTCCGCCCCGTACCAGCGCGGCTCCTCGCCGCCGGGCACCTGCGCGAGGATCGTGCCCAGCCCCGGCGGGAAGTAGAGCTGCTCCAGCGAGTACCGCTCGTACTCCGGCAGCGACCCGTCGAGCTTGTCCCAGTTCGCGACCGTCGGTCCCTTGCCGATGTGGTTGGCCGAGTAGACCGGACCGTCCTCACGGGACAGTCCGAGCACCTCGCGGACGCGGTCCTCGTCGATGATCGCGGTGTTGAGCCGCTCGCCGTTGCCGGAGAAGTAGCGGCCGACGCCGTGCGGCATCTCGCCCAGCGCCGCCTCCGAGCGCTGCAGGATCACCGGGGTCGCGCCGGCGCCCGCGGCGATGATGACGACCTTCGCCTCGATCACGCCGGTGCCGGTGTGCACCCGGTAGTCCTCTTCGTCCACGATGTCGAAGTGGACGCGGTAGCTGCCGTCCTCGGTGCGCTCCAGGCGCTGGACCTCGTGCAGCGGCCGGATCTCGGCGCCGTGCGAAAGGGCCGCGGGCAGGTAGTTCGTCAGCATCGACCGCTTGGCGTCGAACTTGCAGCCCGCCATCATGAAGTTGCAGTTGACGCAGGTGTCGTTGTCCACCGCGACCGGCGCCGGGTTGGCCGTGCGGCCCGAGTGGTTGCAGGCCGCGGCCCACAGCCCACCGGCGTAGGAGACGTCACTCCAGTCCTGTTTGGACACCGGGATCGACTCGTCGACGCGGTCGTACCACGGCTCCAGCGAGTCGCGGGAGATCACGGACGGCCACATCCGGCGCCCGATGCTGCCGTGGCGCTCGAAGACGAAGCGGGGCGCGCGCGGCATCGCGGCGAAGTACACCACGCTGCCACCGCCGACGCAGTTGCCGCCCAGCACGCTCATCCCGTCGCCGACGACGAAGTCGAACGCGCGGGTGTAGGACGAGCCGAGCAGGTAGTCGTGCTCGAAGTCGGCCGCGGCCAGCCACGGCCCGCGCTCCAGCACGGTCACCTTCGCCCCGCCGGCGGCGAGGTGGTAGGCCGGGATCGAACCGCCGAAACCGCTCCCGACGATGACGACGTCGGTCTTGTCGATGGCGCTCATGCGGGGCTCCCGGAAGGCGTCGTGTCGGGGTGGAGTTCGGCCAGCTTGCGGCCGTAGCCGTACTTCGGGAACCGCCAGAACCCGTCCGCGTCCGGCGCGGTGTAGCCCAGCGCCAGCAGCCCGGGGTGCCCCTCACGGATGGCTTCGGCGGTGTGCTTGTGCGCGGCGCTGTCGAAGGCCATGTTGCAGAACAGCGCGAGGCTGACCCAGCCGTCCTTCTCCGGGTGCCCCGGCGTGGTCAGCCGGTGCACGAGCTCGCGGCGGTGCTCGTAGGGCAGCGCGACGAACGGGGCGACGTCGTGGTCGAGCTCCAGCTCCACCTCACCCGCGTAGGCCTTCGCGTGGTCGTTGAGCGACTGCGCGAGGTAGGGCAGGCCGGCCGTGACGCCGGTCGCGTCGAAGTTCAGCAGCTCGAGCGCGCCCGCGGCGACCGAGCCGGGACCGGGCGCGGCCCCGGCGACCGCCCGGTCGCCGTCGAACCGCTTCTCCCCGGGCACGATGGTGTCCGCGTACGCCTCGAGAGTCATGTTCATGACGCGTTCTTCTTCGGTGGCCTCGGGTTGCACCGGCCTACCTCCTCATCGAATGTCTACAGTGGCCTCAGGCGGCTTCGGACCGCCGCGTCCGCTCCCGGCGGTGCACGGTCATCGGCAGCCCGCCGCGCACCCGCAGCGAGAGCATCGCCTCGGGCTCGACGACCTTGCCCGGCACCTTGCGCAGTTCCAGGTCCCGCGCGGCCATCGCCAGCACGAACACCGCCTCCATCACGCCGAGGCTGTTGCCGATGCAGAACCTCGGCCCGGCCCCGAAGGGCAGGTAGGCGTACCGCGGCGGCCGCTCGGCGGCGGTGAACCGGCCCGGGTCGAAGCGCTCGGGGTCGGTCCAGAACCCCGGGTGCCGGTGCAGCGTGTAGGGCACCACGACGACGTCGGACCCGGCCGGCACGTGGTACCCGCCGATCTCGTCGTCGGCCTGGGCGATCCGCGGCAGCAGCCACACCGGCGGGTACAGCCGCATGACCTCTTCGACCACCGCGACGGTGAACGTCAGCCGCCGCAGGTCCTCGTACTCGGGCAGCCGGTCGCCCAGCACTTCGACGGCCTCGTCGTGCAGCCGCGCGGCGACTTCCGGGTGCTCGTCGATCAGGTGGAACGCCCAGCCGAGCGTGCTAGCCGTGGTTTCGTGCCCGGCCAGCAGCAGGGTGATCAGCTCGTCGCGCATCCGTTCGCGCGAAGCGCCGTCTTCCGAACCCGACGCGATGAGCCGGGACAGCACGTCCTCGCCGTTCTCGACCGGGTTCGCCAGGCGCTGGTCGACCAGCTCGTCGGCGATCCGGCGCAGGTCCTCGCGCGCGGTCCGGAAGTGCACCTGCTTCTTGAGCGGCACCCACTGCGGGACCATGCTCAGCGTGACCGCCTCGAACATGGCCTGGTCCTGCACGGCCTCGAACGAGTGGCCGAGGGTTTCGTACCCGCCCAGTTCGGCGTCGAGCAGCGTCTTGCCGAGCACGCCGAGGGTCAGCCCGGTCATCTCGTGCAGGATCTCGACCGGCCCGTCGTGCGCGGCGAGTCGTTTGATCAGACCGTCCACTTCGGACGCGACGATGCCGGCCTGGCGCGAGATCCGCTTGGGCTGGAACACCGGCTGGATGGTCCGGCGCTGCTTCTTCCAGGTGTCGCCGTCGCTGGTGAGCAGGCCGTCGCCGAGGGCCCGGCGGGCCTCCTGCAGGCCGATGCCCTTGTGGTAGTTCGCGGCGTTGTCCGCGAGCACGTGCTTGGCCAGGTCGGGGTGGTTCACCAGGTACATCGCCTTCGGTCCGATGGCGATGCGGACGACGTCGCCGTAGGCCTCGGCGTTGTCGCCCATGAGCGCGAGCCGGTCGGTGAAGAGCTGCTTCAACAACCGGATCGTCGCCCGGCGCGGCGGCCCGGGCGGCGCGGTGCGCGCCGCCCGGGGGTCGTCCGTGGGGATCGTCATGCCGCGACGGCTCCCGGCTTCTCGTCGTCCGCCGGCGGTTCCGCGGCGAGTTCGAGCTTCGCCTTCTGCGCGGCCTGGTCGGCTTCGAACTTGATGCGCGCCTTGTTCGAGAAGTGCAGGCCCCACAGGAACATCCCGCGGATCAGGCAGACGGTCGCGGTGGCCAGGAACAGCCCGTAGGCGACGTGCACGGCGGTGAAGAAGCCGTACGCCAGCGCCACGCCGGAACCGAACGCGAACTGCGAGACCGGCTTCGACGGCGACGTGCCCGGGTCGGTCACCATGTAGTTGGTGTAGAGCACGAACGCGACGCCGGTGCCCATCGCCAGCGCGCCGGGGATCGACGTGCCGAAGAGCCAGCCGCGGACGAAGGCCTGGACCACGAAGAAGCTCAGCCAGCCCAGGATCAGCCACATCCGGTTGGTCAGCAGCGCGTTGAGCACCGTGCCCGACACCAGGATGATGCCGACGATCAGCCAGCCGCCCCAGGTGGGGATCTGCTCGGTGAAGTGGTACGGCGGGGCGATGCTGGCCCACGGGAACACCAGCAGGATGATCGTGATGCCGAAGTTCGACGGGTTCATGTAGTGCCGCATCCGGCCGTACACCGGGGCCTGCAACACCCACTTCGCGCCGACGGCGACGACGACGCCGAACATCATCACGAGGATCCGGTCGTTCACGTAGGTCAGCATGTTGAGCGCGAGACCGGTGATGTGCGCCGGCAGCAGGAACTCCACGAGCCCCTTGAAGCCGTTGCCCTTGAACCGGACGCCGCGCCCGGTCACGCGGGCGTTGATGATCTCGAGCAGGATCTCCGTGGTGTACGCGGTCGCCAGCGCGACGAACGGGTACAGGTACGGCTGCTCGAAGCCGAGGAACGTGTAGCCGACGATGTTGAAGATCGTGATCGAGATCGCGAAGCGCCGCAGCGCGGTGATGACCTTGTTGGTCCGCTTCGGTGGCGCAGTGTCCACCTTGGTCAGAGTCGGGGTGGTCATGTCACATCGCTTCCTTCGCCGTGGTGCCCAGCTGGTACATGTGGCAACCGGGTTCGAGCTTCAGGTCCTGCGTCCGCAGCTGCCCGGTCCGGTCCCGCCACTGCAGGTGCACGTCGAGCGGCCCGCTGACGTCCTGGCCGAGGCCGATCTGGACGTCGAAGCTGCGCCGGCCGGCCTCCCCGCTGCTGCCGTCGACCCGGCCGAGGTACTTCTTGCCGTCCGAGGTGGTCACGGTGACCTGGGCGCCGATCGCGGGCGGGCCGGCCGCGGGCAGCGGGCCGGGCGCCACCGGGGCGTCGGTGAACAGCTTCAGCTGCAGGAACTTGCCGGGGTTCGGGCTGTCGTTGTGGTAGAAGATCGGCTGCTCCCACTGCCGCGCCACGGCGAACTCGGGCAGGCCGTCCCCGTCGGTGTCCCCGACGGCGATGCCGCGGGTCGGGACCGGCACGGCCAGGCCCAGCTTCGGCGCGAGGTCGACGTACCGGCCGTCCGCGCTCTTCACGAAGAAGTGCAGGGTCTGGTCGCCACCGATGTCGTCACCGGCACGGGCGTTCGGCCACCAGAAGGGGTTGGACAGCAGGCCGTCGTGGGCGGTGGCGATCTCCTGCAGGTTCGGCCAGCGGTTGACCTGGCCCTTGACGAACCCGGTCGCCTGGGCGATCTGGTTCTCGCCGCTGTTGTTGAAGTCCTGGATCTTGACGTCCCAGCCCCAGCCGGACCACGCCGTGCCCTTCGCGGCGCTGTCGTCGTGGAACGGCGCGACGCCGTCCTTGAACTGCCGGGTCAGGTCCGCGTTGTCCTTCGCGGTGTTCATGAACTGGAAGTTCGACTCTTCGATGCCCCACGACGTCGTGATGTTGCTGACGAACAGGTCGTAGAGGCCGTCGTGGTTCAGGTCGCCGAAGTCGACGCCCATCCCCTTGAAGGAGTCGTGGCCCAGCACCTTCGACTTCGGGTCGGCGATCCCGCGGACCCCGTTGACCTCACCGAACTCGATGTGGCCCGGCGTGGACTTGTTGTACAGGAAGTGGTCGTGCCCGAAGTCGTTGGCGATGTAGAGCTCGGGCAGGCTGTCGCCGTCGACGTCGGTGGCGCTGGAGGCCAGCGTCCAGCCGAGCCGCGCGCTCTCCGGGATGCCCTGGGACGCGTCGACGAACTGCGCGCTCGGGTTCGCCCCGGCCGTGGCGCCGGTCCAGCGGTAGATGAACTTGGCGCCCGAGTTGGTCGCGTGCGACATCGACTGGTTCAGCGTGATGCCGCCGTCGGCGTTCGGGTCGAGGACCTTGCTGTCCGGGAAGTAGTTCCCGACGAAGACGTCGACGTGGCCGTCGCCGTCGAAGTCGCCGATGGTGACCGAGTCGGTGTTCCACAGTGGACCGTTGTACTTGCCGTCGGCGCCGCGGTGGTTGCCCGGCACCAGCTCGGTCGGCTGGAACGCCGATGCGTCGAACTGGGCCGCGTTCGCCTTCTGCAGGAACAACACCGGCGTCCGGCCCCAGTAGTAGGCGAGGATGTCGGTGCGGCCGTCTTCGTTGTAGTCACCGGGCACGCAGCCCATCGGCGCCATGTAGTCCCACGTCGGCAGCGCCGGGGCGGGGTCGAGCGCGAAGGGCGCGTACCGCGGGCCGGAGTCCGGCGCCGGCGTGATGACGACCTGGTCGCTGCGCGGGTCGACGAGGCAGAGGTCGTTCGGCTTGCCGCTGCCGCTGATGTCGTTGATCGCGATCGCGGCGCCGACCGAGGAGATCCACGCGGCGATGTGCTCGTACTCCTTGTTCACCGTCCGGATCGACTGCGACTTCTTGGCCGCGGGCAGCGCGATCGTCATCGGGGTGAAGTGGAACTGGTCCGCCAGCTTGTCCTGTTCCGCGGCGGAGACGCTGGGCAGCCGTGCGACCAGGAACAGGCCGAGGATCAGCACCAGCGCCACGATGCCCGCCAGCTGCTTGCGCAGCCAGCCGAAGGTCGCGGTCATTTGTTCTTCCCTCCGTGGGTCAGCACTTCTTCGGCGATCCGCTGCCGCCAGGTTTCGAACGCCGGGACGTCGGCACCGTCGACGACCACGGCCGGCCGGACCTCTTGGGTGATGGCCGCGGCGCGTTCGGCGGACAGCCCGCAGATCGCCTGGGCCGCCATCTCGGTCTCCGGGATCATCAGGCCCGAGCGCACCCGGCACTCGGCGGCGAAGGCGCTTCCCTGGGCCAGCTGGCCGTGGTGGATCCCGGCCCGGTCGACCAGTTCCGCCAGTTCGTCGGCGGTGACGCCGCACGCGTAGGTCGAGGCGAGCCCGACCCCCGCGTACAGGTCGCCGTGGCGCGACTCGGGGAACTCCTCGATCGTCTTGCCCACCAGCTCGACGTCGGTGCCGCAGATGAACCACAGCGCCCGGCCGATGCCCTGGTCGATGGCGCGCAACGCGTACCCGTCGTAGCGCCGGTCCGGCCACGAGAAGCCGGGTTCCTGGTACTGCTGCCGGATGTACTTTTCGGTCTTGAAGTACGCCTGGTGGAAGCCATAGCCGTCGAGCACCAGCCAGCGCAGCAGCGGGTCGAACACCGACGCCTTCGGCCACGCGAACCGCGGCAGCCGGCACATGGCCCAGCCGACGCCGACGTAGATGATGTAGTCGTGCTTTTCGCCGGGGCCGGCCAGGAACTCGGCGATGTTCGTGCTCTTGCCGAAGGGCAGCCCGTCGAGGACGCCGTACCCCATTCCCGCGCCCTCGTAGGCGAAGCCGCGGAACTGCGTGGGAATCTGCTCCAGCCATTCCTCGGCCTGCTCCACCGACCGGGCTTCGACCGCGTGCGCGTACCCGAGGAGGAATTTCTCCCCGACCGTCTCGAGTCGTTCTTGAGCGGCTGGGCTCTTCCGGTGGAAGCCCCGCTTCTCCAGCGAGGTCTCCGAGACATTCGGTGTCAGGATGCGCCGTCTGAGCGCGCGCCAACCATTGCCCAACGCACTCTCCCCCTTACGGGTCGAATAGGAAGGTGTCGGATCTTCGCCTTCTACGGTCACAGATTCGCAGGTCAGCGCTCTACTCCACATTTGCGTGGGCGACGGCGGCCTCTCCGCGAGTGCGGAATCGCGTCAGCTCGCGCGGCGCCGGGCGGCCACGTCGAATTCGTCGCGGATCCGCTGCCGCCAAAGCTCGTAAGCGGGCTCCGGCCCGTCCTCGCCGTCGGCTCGCTCGGTGCGGTCCGCCAGGTTCTGCGCGCCCTGCACCGACAGGTCGGTGAGCACGCCGGCCGCGAGGTGCGTGTGCGCCGGGACGTAGCCGGAGTACGTGCGGGCCTTGACCGCGAACACCACGCCGAGCGCGAGCTCGTCGTAGTGCTCCCCGGCCAGCCGCCGCAGCTTGCCGAGCCCGGCCTGGTCGGCCCCGCCGGCGAAGGTCGCGGCGAGCCCGACCCCGCTCCACAGGTCCGCCCGGCGCCCCTCGGCGAACCGCCCGACTGCGGCGGCCGCGGCTTCGGGGTTGCCGCCGTTGATGAACCACAGCGCCCGGCCGACGCCCTGGTCGAAGGCGCGCGCGAAGTACTCCGGGCGCCCCGCCCACGGGTAGGGCTGCGGCTCGGCCTGCTCGCCGACCCACTTTTCGGTGTCGAAGTAGGCACGGTCGAAGCCGAAGCCGTCGACGGCGAGCCAGCTCATCACCGGGTGGTAGGCCACCCCGCTCAGCTCGGGCAGGATGTTCTTCCACAGTGGACGCGGCAGCCGCGCCATGGCGAAGCCGATCCCGATGTAGGTCAGGAAGATGTGCGGGCGGCCCGGTCCTTCGAGCAGCTCGCGCGTGCGGTCGCGGCCGCCGCCGGGCATGGCGTCGAGGATCGTGTAGCCCATCGTGGCACCCTCGTAGGCGAAGCCGCGCTGCTCGGGCTCGATCAGCGCGAGGCGCCGCTCGATCTCCCACAGCGACGCGCCCTCGATGGCCCATTCGAACCCGCACACCACCGCCTGCGGCACCGCCTCCAGCCGGGCCGTCGCGTCGGTGGGGGTGACCGGGAAGCCGCGGTCGGCGAACCCGACCGAAGCGAGCGAAGGCGCGAGCACCTTCTTGCGGAGCACACCGATGAAGGTGGACATCGTCGTAGTCGTCCTTTGCTCTCGGGGGTCAGGCGACGGCGCGCAGGTGCGGCCGCTGGGCGGCGAGCATGCGCTGGGTGAACGGCGACTGCTTCGACGCCAGGGTGATCGCGATCGGCGCGTCGGTCGACGCGGGCGCGCGCAGGCCGACCCGGCCGGTGGACTGGCCGTGCGGGGCCACCTGCACGGCCGAGTAGCCGATCGAGAACCGCGGCCCGGCGTTGCCCGCCTGGTGCTGGGCGACCGCGATCGCCGTCCACCGCCCGGCCGGGACGCCGTGGATGGTCAGGCCACCGGAGCTCATGTTGGCCATGCCGCCGAAGGCGACCGGGCCGCACTGGGGCACCGGGTCGGCGAACAGCCCGACCAGGGTGTCCGCCGGCGCCGAGCCGCGCGGCATGTCCAGCTGCAGCGACAGCACGCCGGAGCCGGTCTGCAGCGAGGCGCAGCTGCGGCCGGCCGCCCGCAGCGTCCGCAGCGGCGGGAGCCGCTGGAACGTCGGCGAGATCGCCACGAGCAGCTCGGCCACCTGCGGCTCGCGGTACTGCGTCGGGGTCATCCCGACCGCCCGCGAGAACCGGCTGGTGAACGTGCCGACGCTGCTGTAGCCGACGCTGCACACGATGTCCGAGACGTTCAGCGACGTCGTGAGCAGCAGCCGCTTGGCCTCGAACAGGCGCACGGCGGTGAGGAAGCGGCCGGGGGTCACCCCGGTCGCCTCGGCGAACATCCGGGAGAAGTGGAACCGGCTGACGAACACCTCGGACGCCAGCTCGGCGAGCGTGATCGGCTCGAAGTACCGCTCCTGGATGGAAGAGATCGCTTGAAGGACGGCGGGCCGGACCGACTTTTCCACTCGCTCGAGCGCCGGTTCGCGGTGCGGTTCGCCGAACTCGCTGTCGTTCCCGACAGCCGCAATAGAGCGCAACATCATCAGTCCAAACCTCGAATTCCCCTGATGGCAGTTCTCCTGGTTCTCCTGGTGCCAGGGAAGACGCCACTTCTCGCAGATCGATCGACGAGCGATTGAGGAATGCCGATGTCCGTCCAACCCGGACGCGTGACACCCACCCGGGTGCGGGAGTTCCGCACGGGTGTGGCGTGCGCGACACCCGGGTCCGGCGTGCGCGCCACCCGCGGCCTTGATCATCCGCGGTCCGCCGGGAGTCCCGTTTGGTCCGATCCAGGGACCCCCGGGACGGCCGGCTCCCAGGTTCGGCCGGATGGCCGCGGGTGCGCGATGCACATCCGGGCCGTGCGAAACGCATGTGGGGACGGGGCGAACGCACGAGGACTCTGGTGGGCGGTTCACTGGCCGTGAAGGGCCCGCTCTGTCACATTCGGATAGAAGCCCGGAGTTCGGCCGTCCACCGACCCGCGCGGCACGAACTGGGGAGCGCGAGGACGCATTGATGATGCTGGAGGCCTGCCATGTACTCCGAACAGCGGCGAACCGAAGAGCTGGACCCGGGCGGTGTCCGCTTCACCGTGCTGGGGCCGCTGGAAGTGCTGCGCGGGGGAACCGACTACGCCCCGACGACACCGAAGGTGCTGGCGCTGCTGGCCGTGCTCGTGATGCGACCGGGGAAGATGGTACACATCGACACCCTGATCCGGGAGCTCTGGTCGGACAACCCGCCGCGGACCGTCCGGACCACGCTGCACACCTACGTCTACCACCTCCGCCGGTGCATCGACCAGAACGGGCTCGCGGTCGACGGCGAGAAGATGTTGACCACCAAGCAGTCCGGTTACACCTTCCACATCGATCCGGCTCAGGTCGACACCTACGACTTCACCCGGTTGCAGCAGATCGGGCACGAGCACCAGGACGCCGGTGACCACTCGGCCGCCGCGGACGCCTACCGGGCGGCGCTGGACCTGTGGTCCGGTACGCCGTTCGCGAACGTCCACTGTGGACCGGTGTTGTCCGCGTACCGGACCGAGCTGCTGGAGCAGCGGCGCAGCGTGCTGCACCTGCGGATCGAAGCGGAGATCATCGGCGGGCGGCACCGCGAGCTGATCGGCGAGCTGCGCTCGCTGGCCACGGGCAGCCCGCTCGACGAGGCCTTGCACGGGCAGCTGATGCGCGCGCTCGGCCGCAGCGGACGGCGGTCCGACGCGATGACCGTCTACCGCAGGCTCCGGTCCCGGCTGGCCGGCGAGCTGGGCGTCGAACCGTGTGACGACCTGCAGACGCTGCACCGGGAGCTGATCTCCGAAGGCGACCACCGCTGATCCGCCCAGACTTCCCCGGCACCCGCCGAACCCGTCGGATCGCCCGAGAAAGAAGTGAGGAACGTTCGATGCCCACTGCACCCACCCGTGCCTACGGCCAGTTCTGCGGCGTCGCCCGCGCGCTCGAGCTCATCGGCGAGCGCTGGTCGCTGCTGATCATCCGCGACCTGGTGCTCGGCGCGAAGCGCTACGACGAGCTGCAGGCCGGCCTGCCGAAGATCCCGCCGTCCATCCTGTCGGCCCGGCTCAACGAGCTGGAGGCGACCGGCGTGATCCGCCGCCGCGTCCGCGCCGAGCTCGAGGCGGGCCTGGTCTACGAGCTGACCCAGTACGGCAGCGAGCTCGACCACATCCTGCTCGACCTCGGCCTCTGGGGCGCCCGCTCGCTGCACGCTCCCGGCGCCGACGACGTGTTCACCTTGGACGCGGCGATCCTGTCGCTGTACACGACTTTCCGCGCCGAGTGCGCGGAAGGCGTCCAGATCAACTTCGAGATCCGCTACGACGACCGCATGATCGTGCACGCCCTCGTCGAAGACGGCGCGGTCAAGGTCGGCGAGGGCCGGTTCCCCGGCGCCGAGCTGGTCATCAAGGCCGTGCACGGCGCGGCGCTGCTGGACCTGATGAGCGGCCAGCTCACCGCGCCGACGGCGTTGCGCTCGGGCAAGATCGCGATCGAGGGCGAGCTGTCCGACCTGGAGCTGTTCGCCCAGCTGTTCCACGTCCCGGCGGCCCCGGAGCCGGCGTCGGGCATCGTGGTCCGCTGACCCGGTGTCTTGAATGAGTCATTCAGGACCTCCGAAGACCTGAATGACTCATTCAAGACCCGTCGGCGGCCAACCGGTCCGCTTTCGCTTGCAGGTAACGGCGTTCCGGGCCACTCTCGGTACGCTTCGCCGCCCTGAGGTAGAACTCGCGCGCTTCCGCCGGCCGCCCCGCCTCTTCGAGCAGGTGCGCCCGCACGGCGTCGGCCCGGTGCGCCACGTCGACGCCGTCCAGCAGTTCCAGGCCCGCCGCCGGGCCCGACACCTGGGCGACGGCCACCGCCCGGTTCACCGTCACCACCGGACCCGGCATCAGTTCCTCCAGTACGCCGTACAGCTCGACGATCTGCGGCCAGTCCGTCGTCTCCGTGCTCGGCGCTTCGTCGTGCAGCGCCGCGATCGCCGCCTGCACCTGGTACGGCCCGATCGGGCCGCGGCCCAGCACCGCGCGGACCAGTTCGACGCCCTCGGCGATCATCGCCGCGTCCCAGCGCGTGCGGTCCTGCTCCGGCAGCGGGACCAGCTCGCCGCCGGGGCCGGTGCGCGCCGCCCGCCGCGCGTCCGTCAGCAGCATCAGCGCCAGCAGCCCCGCCACTTCCCCCTCACCGGGGATCAGCGCGCGCACCGCGCGCGTCAGCCGGATCGCCTCCGCGGCCAGCTCGACGCGCAGCAGGTCCTCCCCCGACGTCGCCGTGTACCCCTCGTTGAAGATCAGGTACAGCACCTGGAGCACCACGCGCAGCCGCTCCGGGAAGTCTTCGGGCGAAGGCTCGGCGAACGTCGAGCCCGCCGCCGCGATGCTCTCCTTCGCGCGGGTGATGCGGCGCGTCATGGTCGACTCGGGCACCAGGAACGCGCTGGCGATCTGCGCCGTGGTCAGGCCGCCGACCGCGCGCAGCGTCAGCGCGACCTGCGAAGGCGGCGAAACCGCGGGGTGGCAGCACAGGAACAGCAGCGTGAGCGTGTCGTCGGAGTCCGCGGGCCGCTCTTCGCCGGGACCGGCGACGACGGGGGCCGGCTCGCGCACGGCGACCGTCTCTTCGCGACGCCGCCGGGCGCTTTCGCTGCGCCAGAGGTCGGTGAGCCGCCGGGTCGCGACCGTGATCAGCCAGCTGCGCGGGTTGTCCGGGACGCCCTCGGCCGGCCACTGCTCGCTCGCCGCGAGCAGGGCTTCCTGGACGGCGTCCTCGCACGCGTCGAACTGGCCGTACCGGCGGACGAGCGCGCCCAGCACCTGCGGCACGAGCGGCCGCAGGACCTCGGCGACCCCGGTCACGCCATGGGGACTTCGGTTTCGGCGTCGGCGAAGAAGACGACCTCGCGCACCTCGATGCCGAGGCCTTCGATGGCCGCGTCCGGGATCATCGCCGCGAGCTCGACGGCGCGGTCCTTGCTCGCGCACTCCACGAGGTAGTAGCCGGCGAGGAATTCCTTCGACTCCAGGAACGGCCCGTCGGTGACGGCCGGCATCCCCGAGCGCACCCGCACGACGGAGCTGTCGGCGACCGCGCCGAGCGCCTGCGTGTTGATCATCTCGCCGGATTCCCTGATCGTGCGGATGAAATCCTGGTGCCCGGTCATGATGGTGTCCATCTCGGCCTCGGAGAGGTTCGCCATCACGTCGGGGTTCAGGTACATCGCCAGCAGGTACTTCACGCCCGCTCCCTTCGTCAGTGCGGTCGAACATAGCCGAGGCGGACGTCGCAACCGCGGAGTGGAGCCCCCGCGAGCCCGCCTGCCAGCCTGGACCCGGGCAGTCCCGGACCCAGGAGGGTGGCACCGATGGCCGACGTGTTCACGGACCTGCAGACCGAGACGGAGGCGCTGGCCGAACTGGCGGAACGCCACGGGTACGGTCCCGGCCCGAACATCACCGGGCACTTCGCCCGGCTGACGTCGACCGCGCGGCTGGTCCGGCTCAGCGTCGAGAACCCCGGCGCGTTCGGCGTCACCCCGCAGATCGCCTACGACTCGCTCGACGAGGCCATCCTGATCTGGCTGATCGAGCAGCGGAAGGCCAACGCCCTGCTGGCCGCGGCCCCGCCGGAGCCGGAGCTGCCGTGGAGCGACGGCCCGCTGCGCCCGTCGGTCCTCGCCGCGGCCGTGCTGACCGAGGTCTTCGCCGGCGGCCAGGACATCGCCGACCTGTTCGGTGTCCAGCCCCAGCGCGACGACTCGATCGGCCACGTCGCCTACTACGGCGTCCGGACCAGGGACCGCGCTTACCGGCGCCACCAGGAGGCGCCGCCCGCGAAGCCGTTCCGCTTCGAACTGGTCGCCCCTTCGGGAACGCGCTGGGACTTCGGCCCGGAGAACGCGACCGACCGCGTGAGCGGCCCGGCGGAGGACTTCTGCCTGCTGGTGACCGGCCGCCGGTTCGCCGAGGACCTGAACCTGACGTTCACCGGGCGGCACACCGCCGAATGGCTGGAACTGCTGGAGAGCTGACCGCCCGACCGCGCGGGTGCCGCCGGCCCGGCCAACGTCTTGAATGAGTCATTCAGGACCTCCGAAGACCTGAATGAGTCATTCAAGACGTCAGCCACCCGCCTGGCTTCACTCGAACGGGGACGGATCGCCCGCGCCCACGCGCAGGATCTCCGCTTCCCCGGAGGAGAAGTCCACGACGGTCGTCGGCTCCACCCCGCAGTCCCCCGAGTCGAGGACCGCTTCCAGGACGTTGTCCAGCTCTTCCTTGATCTCCCAGCCCTGCGTCATCGGCTCGCCCTCGCCGGGCAGCAGCAGCGTGCTCGACAGCAGCGGTTCGCCGAGCTCGGCGAGCAGCGCCTGGGTGACGCGGTGGTCCGGGATGCGCACGCCCACCGTCTTCTTCTTTTCGTGCATCAGTCGCCGCGGCACCTCCTTGGTGGCGGGCAGGATGAACGTGTAGCTGCCGGGGGTCGCCGCCTTGATCGCGCGGAACACGGCGTTGTCGATGATGACGAACTGCCCGAGCTGGGCGAAGTCCTGGCAGACCAGTGTGAAGTGGTGCCGGTGGTCCAGCTTGCGGATGCTGCGGATCCGGTCGAGCCCGTCCCGGTTCCCCGGCCGGCACCCGAGCGCGAAGCACGAGTCGGTCGGGTAGGCGATCAGCCCGTCGCCGCGGAGGATCTCGACGACCTGGCCCAGCGACCGCTTCTGCGGGTTCTCCGGGTGCAGGTCGAAATAGCGTGCCATGCGCCGAGCCTAGGGTCGCCCGCCCGCCCCGGCACGGCGGGCCTCCCGCGACCGGCGGCAACGGCTCCACCCGACCGCACCGGAAACACGGGCCCGCAGCGTCATGAACGGGTCGTTCACTTCGCCGGACGTCAGGCGCCCGGCAAAGTCGGGTCGGTGCGGTCCGCAGCGTTGCGCCGACGTCTTGAATGACTCATTCAGGACCTCCGAAGACCTGAATGAGTCATTCAAGACGTGGAGCGAGCGGGTCACCGGCGGCGGAGTGACCTGGCCGCGCGACTTCGCCGGCGCCCCGTCATCGGACGCGGTGAACGGGTCGTTCACGACCTCCGGCCCCCGGGACCTCGGCGAAAAAGGCTCCCAGCCGGCCCGAGCCACTCGCACCGGCGGGCTGGAGTAAGGGCACCTTCGGCGCATCTCGCGCCGCGGCCGGCCGACCCGGCGACTTCGCCGGTGCTCTGTCACCAAGCGCGGTGAACGACCCGTTCATGACATCCGGACCCCGCACCACCCGACCGCGACACGCCGGTCCGCGTCTCCTAAGGTGCGGTTCCCGGCCCGAACCCTGGGCTCGCACCACCGCACCGGCTCACAATCCGCTGTGGGACCAAGCCAGGGAGGACGAGTCATGTCGGAGCTGACCGTGCCGGAGCTTGACCGCCCCCGCGTCGTCGCCGGGGCCGAGTACCTGTTCGAGGGTTCGCGGGGCCGGGTCTCGCTCGCCGAGCTGTTCGGTGGTCACCAGCGCCTGGCCGTGCACCACCCGATGGCCGACCACAGCGGACCCGCCGATCTGGTGCCCGCCGCCGACGTCGCGGCCGCGCTGGACGACCCCGGCCTGCGGCTGGTGCTGGTGTCCCGTGCGTCCTACGCGAAGTTCGCGCAGTACCGGCGGCACCTCGGCTGGGACGTCGCCGTGTTCTCGGCCGCGGGCACCCGGTTCACCGAGGACTTCCCCGCGACCCGGCACATCCCCGGTGCCGCGGGTGGCGATTCGTGGGACGACGACGAGTCCGGGCTGAGCTTCTTCCGGCTCTCACAGGGTTCGGTGCTGCACACCGGATCGGTCGCCGTGCCGCGTCTCGACTTCCTCGGGCTGCTCGCGCACGCCTTCGGGTTCCCGCCCGCGCCGGATGGCCGCTGACCGGCTGTCAACTCCTTTTCCGGCGTCCGAACCGGCCGCCGGGACCGATCCGCGCGCTTTCGCACCGTTTTCGCCGCGCTCCCGTGAGTTAGGATCTACCGCACGCATGCACACCGCGCCCAGGTTCCGGCCTCCCGAGCGGACCGGCCGCCACGCAGATTCCGAGGGGTCCGCAACCATGTCTCCGGTCGCCGCACTCGAGCCCACCGGACGCTCGGCGACCGCCGAACCGCGCGGCACCACCGCGGCGGACCGGCGCCCCCGGCTGGCCACCTACCTGGCCGCGGCCATCCTCGTCACCGTCGTCGCCGGGTTCGGCCTGATCGGCGTGGTCAGCCTGCTGCCGAACTCGGTCGACGCCTGGGAGGGCGCGTACGCCATCGCCGCCGTCTCCGGGCTGCTGGGCATCCAGCTGCTGTGGTTCGGCAGGCCCGCCGCGCGGCTCGACTCGGTGACCAGCCGGGTCCTGCTCGCCGTCATGGTCGTGCTGGCCTACGCGCCCGTCGCGACCTTCGGCCTCTTCTGGGCGGACATGCCGGACTTCGTCGGCGGCGCGGTGCTGCTCGTGCTGCCCCCGAGGTACGCCTGGCCCGCGGCCGGCGCGGTCTGGCTCAGCATCCCCTTCATCTACTGGTACCACGACGCCGAGCCGCTGACCGTGGTCTACAACGCGATCGCGGCGACCTTCTACATCATCCTGTTCTACCTGCTGGCCCGGCTGCCCCGGATGGTCAACGAGCTGCACGAGGCCCGCAGCGAACTGGCCCAGCGCGCGGTCGCCGAACAGCGGCTCGCCTTCGCCCGCGACCTGCACGACCTGCTCGGGCTGAGCCTGTCGGCGATCGCGCTCAAGGGCGAGCTCGTGCACCGGCTGATGCGCAAGTCCGCGGACCGGGCCAAGGCGGAGCTCGCCGAGATCACCGCGACCGCGCAGCGCACGCTGTCCGACGTCCGCGCGGTCTCGCACGGCTACCGCGAGCTGTCGCTGGAGAAGGAGTCCCGGACGGCCGAGACGCTGCTGTCGGCGTCCGACATCGCCGTCCAGATCCACCTCGACCGCGGTGACCTGCCGGTCCAGGCCGGGACGCTGCTCGCGCGGGTGCTGCGCGAAGGGGTCACGAACGTCCTGCGGTACAGCGAAGTCGAGCACTGCGAAATCGACGTCCGGCAGCACGACGGCAAGGTCACCCTCGAGATCGTGAACGACGGCGTGACGAGGGACGACCCCGCGCTCGCCCCGGACAGCAAGCTCCGGGCGCTGCCTGACGAAGTGGCCGCGCTCGGCGGCACGGCGACCGTGAAGACCGGCGCCGACGGGCGTTTCCGGCTCCGCGTCGAGCTCCCCGTGCCCGACCGGACGGCGAGCGCCGCCGCGCCCGAGGCCGAGCGGCAGTCGGTGGTGACCGAGTCGAAGCGGATCCGCTGGCTGCTGCCGACGGCGATGACCATGATGGGGTGCGGCGCGACCGTGCACGTGCTCGAGCTGACCAGGGAGGCGTGGCAGGTCGCCCTGGTCGTCGGCTGCGTCGTCGCGCTGCTGGCCCTGCAGTTCTCGTACTTCAACCGGCCCTCGACCCAGCTGCCGTCGACGCAGAGCTACGGCATGCTGTTCGTCCAGGCCTGCCTGACCTACCTGCCGCTGCTGCCGCTCGGGCCGAACTGGGTGAGCGTGCCCGGGTTGCTGATCGGCAGTTCCCTGCTGGTCCTGCCGCCGGTGGCGGGCTGGGCGTTCTTCGCCGTCAACATCGCCGCCTACGCGGAGATCCAGCGGATTTCGGGCGCGGACATCACCTCGACGGTCTTCTACACGGCCGCCACCGTGCTGACCGGGCTGGCGGTGTTCGGGCTGCTGTGGCTGGTGCGGCTGGTCACCGAGCTCGACAACACCCGGCGCCGGCTGGCCGAGATGGCGCTGGCCGAGGAACGGCTGCGGTTCGCCCGCGACCTGCACGACCTGCTCGGCATGAGCCTGTCCGCGATCGCGCTGAAGAGCGAGCTGACCGCGCGGGTGCTGCCGCTGGACCGCGACCGCGCCGCCGAGGAGCTGACCGAGGTCCTCGGCCTGACGCGGCAAGCTCTTTCCGACGTCCGCTCGGTCGCCAGCGGCTACCGCGAACTTTCCCTCGACAGCGAGTCCCGCACCGCCAAGTCCGTGCTCGCGGCCGCCGACGTCCGGGTGCGGATGGAGATGCTCGAGGAGGACCTGCCGATGCCGGTGCGGACGGTGCTGGCCGTCGTGCTGCGCGAAGGCGTCACGAACGTCCTGCGGCACAGCCGGGTGGAGAGCTGCGAAATCGCGATGCGCCGCACGGGCAACGGGATCTGCCTCGACATCGTCAACGACGGCGTCGAGCGAAACGGGGACGGGCCCCGCCCGGCCCGCCGCGAACCCGAAGCGGCCGGAGAACCCGAGGTGGCGGAAACCCCCGCGGTGCCCGCACCGCGGGTTCCGGCTTCCGTCGTCACGTCGCGGGAAACCTCGCCGGGCAGCGGGATCGGCAACCTGTCGCACCGGGTCGCCGACCTCGGCGGCGAGCTCACCGCCGGGGTCGAGCCGGACGGCCGCTTCCGGCTGCGCGCGGTCGTGCCGGTCTGAACCACGGAAATACTGGTCTGTACCTCTTCGCCCGGACCGCCGCCGGTCAGAGCCAGCCGGACTCTTCGGCGATGCGGATGGCGTCGACCCGGTTGCGGGCGTTGAGCTTCGCGACGACGGTCGTCAGGTAGTTCCGGACCGTGCCGGCCGACAGGTACAGGCGCGCGGCGACTTCGACGGTCCCGTAGCCCTGCGCGGTCATCCGCAGCACGTCGAGCTCGCGGCCGGTGAGCGGGCAGTCCACGGTGTCCCAGGCGGCCAGCGCCAGGTCCCCGTCGACCATGCGCCGTCCCGCGAGCACCCCGCGGACGGCGTTGGCCAGCTTGTCGGGCGGCGCGTCCTTCAGCAGGAACCCGCCCACCTTGGCGTCCAGGGCACGCCTGAGCGTCCCCGGCCGGCCCAGGCTGGTCAGGATGAGGGTCCGGCACTCCGGGAGCTGTTCGTGCAGCTCACCGGCCGCGGTGAGGCCGTCCTTGCCCGGCAGGTCGATGTCGATGACCGCCACCTGCGCTTGCTTGGCCTTCGCGGTGGGCAGGATCTCCAGCCCCGACGCGACCTCCGCGACCACCTCGATGTCGGGCTCCAGCCGCAGCAAGGCGACCAGTGCGCCCCGTACGATGTGCATGTCCTCGGCAACCAGCACTCTGATCACGGGTGCCTCCGCACTCACGATTCCCCAGAAGCTCAGTTAAACATTCTGCTTGACGAATCGGTTGCACCATTCGGGCACCACTTTGCCGCCACTGCCGCGGAATACGCCGGCCCAGGTAAGTACCAGGTTAAAAATGCCGGTTCGCGACCGGACAGCTACCGGCCGTAACAGGCACGCGGGCCAGTCTGTGGGAAACTTGCCGTCCGGCGACTGTGGACACACGGGTGCTCCACATGCGCCGAGCCGGCCACGACGGACGCGGGAGATGTCCGTCGTGACCGGCTCGGCGCGGTCGGGAACTGCACAAAGACCCTCAGGCGGCTTCGAGGAGATCGACGCGGCAGACGGAGCCGCGCACCGGGCGGAGGTCGGCGTCGCCGTTGCTCCACTGCTCGAAGCGGTCGATCGCCAGGTCGGTCCCGGCCTTGTCGAACTCGATACCCATGTCGGCGAAAAGCGAGCGAACTTCAGCGGAAAACTGTGCGGACATTGTTGCTCCCCAGTGGCGAAGATGAATGCTTCACGTGACATAAATCGTCGCTGAACGGCACAACGACAGCCAGTGCCCGCATCATCGGGCCACTGTGGCTTACACATGGTCCGTGCGGTTCCGAAGCAGACTCCGAATGGACTAGCAAGAAGTCGAAACATGAGCGAAGCACGCCTATTTCGTGACCAAGCGCGGTCAGTCGACTGCTCTTCGCTATCACCGGCGCGGGTGACACACGTCCGATGCACGTCGACTACCCCCTCGAAACCCCGGCAAACGGGCCATGTGCAAAACGCATGTCGACCACCGGTGAAATCCACGTCGACCGGTGCACAGAGCACTTAAGAAGTAGACGGCAACGGATCTACAGTTTTAGCCGGAATCAATTCCCGCACCGGGTGCCTTCGCCGGGAAGGCGATCGGGCGGCACTCCTCGACCGGAAGGACGGCCTACCATGGATGAGATCGTCCGGCAAGCTGTGGCACGAGCGATCGTGACCATGCGAGACAACCTGGGCGAGCGGCTCACGATCGACGACCTCGCCCGCGCGGCCATGTTCAGCAAGTTCCACTTCACCCGCGTGTTCCTGCGGGTCACCGGGCTCTCGCCCGGGCGGTTCCTCTCGGCCCTGCGGCTGGCGGAGGCGAAACGCCTGCTCGCGACCACCGTGATCTCGGTGGCCGACATCAGCCACCAGGTCGGGTACAACAGCGTCGGCACGTTCAGCGCGCGGTTCAGCGGCAGCGTCGGCATCTCGCCGTCGGGCTACCGCCAGCTGCACGGCATGGCGCCGCGGATCGCCGACCGGCAGGCCGAGCCGGGCTCGGGCGCCACCGTGCGGGGGCAGCTGCGCCTCTCCTCGCCGGCCGACGTCGGACCGGTGTTCGTCGGGCTCTTCAGCGCTCGGATCGCCGAGGGCACCCCCGCCCGGCACGTGGTCGTGCCCGGTCCCGGGCCGTACGCGCTGGCAGACGTGCCGCTGGGGTCGTGGTACGTGCTGACGCACGCCTTCGGCACGTGCGCGCTGGACGGCAACCAGGCACTGCGGCCGTTCACCGGCCTCACCGGCCCGGTGCACATCCAGCGCGGCGTCACGGCGAGCCTGGCCGACGTGCGGCTGCGCCCGCGCCACGGCTTCGACCCGCCGGTCCTGCTGGCTCTCCCGGACCTGCGCCAGGCCGCCGTTTCGCGGTCGCTGGCGAGCTGAACGGAACACTGGGGATGTGCCGCCCGCGCGGGGTCCGCGGGCGGCGTGCTTGACTGGGGATGTGCCGCCCGCGCGGGGTCCGCGGGCGGCGTGCTTGACTGGGGATGAACCCGCGGCCGTTCGGCCCAACGTGCCGACATCGGCCGCGGGATTGCGGGTACCCGCCTATCTCGGGTAAGTGCGCAGGAATTGAGGGGCATTCTCCCCCGGTGCGCGATCGGGGTTTCACTTCCGGGAAACTCTTGCGTCGTCGCGCAATGGCGTACAATTACCGTTCGGAGTCGTCGGACTGGGGTGCGAGGTACCGTCGTGATCAAGGTGTTGCTGGCCGAGGACATGCACATGGTCCGCGGCGCGCTCGTCGCCTTGCTGAACCTCGAATCCGACATCGAGGTCGTGGCCGAGGTGTCCACGGGCGACCAGATCCTGCCCGCCGCGAAGGCGGCCCAGCCCGACGTCGCGATCATCGACATCGACCTGCCGGGCAAGGACGGTCTCTCCGCGGCCATCGAAATCCACGAAAGCCTGCCGGACGTCCACACGCTGATCCTGACCAGCCTCGGCCGGCCGGGCACGGTGCGCCGGGCGCTGGACGCCAAGGTGAACGGCTTCCTGCTCAAGGACGCACCGTCCGACAAGCTGGCGAACGCGGTCCGTTCGGTCGCGATCGGACGCCGGGTCATCGACAGCGAACTGGCGCTCGCCGCCTGGGAAACCGACGACTGCCCGCTGACCCCGCGCGAGATCGAGATCCTGTCGCTGGCGGCACGCGGGCGCACGGTGGCCGACATCGCGTCCGAGCTGTTCCTGTCGGCGGGCACGGTCCGCAACTACCTGGCCGCGGTGGTGACGAAGCTGAACGCCCGCAACCGGGTCCACGCCATCCGCATCGCCACCGAAGCCGAGTGGCTCTGACCGGCCCCGGTCCGGAAAGCGCTTTCGCCCCGCTCCGCACGCTCCGCTCCAAGGTCCGGGCGTCAGCTGGCGCGCGGGCGTTCCCGCCGCACCGAGCCGACCGGGATGGCCACCAGCAGGCGGTGGGTGCCGTCCGGGCCCACTTCGGTCGTCAGCGTGCCGTTCATGGCCTCCACGCGGTCGCCCAGGTTCCGCAGCCCGGCCCCGGAACTCTCGCCACCGTCGCCCGCGCCGTTCGCGCCGTCGTTGACGATCTCCAGCCAGGCCGTGCCGTCCTCCGTGCTCACCGAAAACGCGCACCAGCTCGCGGTGCTGTGGCGCACCACGTTCGTCACGCCTTCGCGCAGCACCGTCCCCAGCGTCGTGGCCACCGGCGAGGGCAGCTCGCCGATGCCGGACCGGGCGACCGTCACGCGGGTGCCCGCCGCGCTCAGCACGTCCGCCGCCGCGCGGCACTCCTCCTCCAGCGACAGCTCGCGGTAGCCGGCCGCGATCGTGCGGACGTCGGCCAGCGCGCGCCGGGACATCACGAGCAGCTCCGAAAGCTCCGCCTTGGCCAGCTCCGGTTTGCCGGGCACCAGGCGATCCACGAGTTCACCCTTGAGGGTGATGGCCGAAAGGCTCAATCCCAGCAGGTCGTGGAGGTCGCGGGAGAACCGCATGCGTTCCTCGGCGATGGTCCGGCGCTTCAGCTCGCACACCTCCTGCGCCCGCCCGGCGACCACCCTCGCGGCCGTCGCGAGCCCGAACAGCGACAGCGCCGCCACACCGGCCGACACCGCGCTCCCCAGTCCGGCCTCGAGCCAGCCGGCGGGCCAGCTCGGCACCACGGAAACGACTCCGGCCACGACGCACGCGAGCAGCGCCCAGGGGACCGCTCTGGCCGGCGGCGACACCAGCAGCAGGCCACCGGCGAAGAACCCGCTCGCGGTGCTCCACGACGCCCCGAGCGGCAGCAACGGCCCGAAACCCAGTGCGGCCTGCACGGTCAGTGCCAGCCACGGGCGCCGGACCCGGCCACGGGCGAACCAGCACAGGTGCCCGGCCACCAGCCCCGCGGCACAGGCCAGCGCGGCCGGCCGCAGGAACCACGGCTCCGCACCGGTCAGCACCGGCAGGACGGCCAGCAAGGCCACGCCGACGGCGGCCACGGCTTGCGCGCCGAGCACGAGCGCGCGGGAATCCCGCCGCTCCTCCGCGGGCGGCGCGGCCCGCCTCCGAAACCGCAAACCGCGCACCCGCACCGGATAATCCACGGCCCCTCCCGTGTCACCCCGCACCCCAGGCCACCAAGGTAACAGGGCGCAGTCCCGGTTTCAGGGGTCAACCGACCCCGGGGAAGTCGAGGACGCACTCGCCGACGCTCACTTCGGCGGGCCACTCCAGCTTCAGCGAGCGGTCGACGCGGTCGCCGGCGTCGACCGGCACGGCGTGCGCGGCGAGCCCCATCGCCTTCGCCGAGAGGTACAGGACCTGCTGGAGCGCGCCGACGTGCAGCAGCGTCGTCGCGTACGCGGCGCTGCCCAGCACCCAGGCGATCCGCGACATCCGCGCGGTCATCGTCAGCAGCACCGACGGCCTGCGGTGGCTGCCCGCCCCGATCATCGCCAGGTCGAGCAGGCCGTCCAGGGCCACCGCGTCGTCGTTGATGAGCGTCAGCGTGTGCCACAGCGGGTCGTAGTGGTAGATCCCGCGCCCGAGACCCGCGCACCGGTTGATGGCGACGTAGATTTCGAGCTCGTACAGGCAGGCGACGCTGAAGTACGGCCGCTGGGACGCCTCGTGGCCGGGCCCGCCGGGCAGGTAGGTCGGCCCGATGGACCGCACCCGCGCCGCGCGGAAGAGGAACTCCCCGATCTGCTCGGCCGACAACGCGCGTTCGGTGACCTCGGGGCACACGTGGTCTTCTTCGAGCAATGAGCTCAGCGTGGGGTCGTTCGCCTTGAGCGCGGCCGGGTCGGGGCGGTGCAGCGGGAACGTGGGGCCCGCGGTGATCTGCTTGACCACCGGGGGCTCCGCGCCCGTCCGGCGCGGTCCCGGTTCCGAGGACCCGCCCTTCTGCCACGTCCGGCTGCGGGCGTGGAACATCAGGTCGTCCTGCGACCAGACGGCGAGGTCGTCGTCGCCGTCCTCGGCGAACTCGGCCCAGTCGTCGGCCGCCAGCACCACGCCTGCCGACACCAGGAAGGCGGCGATGTCGGCCACCACCGCTTCGGCCAGCCCGGTGGTCTCGGCGACCTGCGCGACGGTGACCGGCCGCGCGAGCGACGACGCCACGCTCACCGCGGGCGGCCGCAGCAGCGCGACGCGGTACCGGGCGCGGGGCGATTCGAGCAGCAGCCCGCCGCTGTCCGGCCGCATCGCCGAGAACCGGGAAAGCTTGATGAGCCGCTCGGGTGGCACCGGATCGCTCGGGAAAACCGGGTTCTGCGTCACCGGGATCGCCGAAAGCAGCGGCCCGCGGCCGTCGTTGAGCGCCAGGGAGTGCACGACCGAGCCGGACAGCCGGTTGAGGGCGCGGCGCAGCGCGCCCGCCCAAGCTTCGGGGCCACCGCTGGCCGAGGAAGCGAGGTTGCCCATCGAGACCGGGCCGAGCACCATCCGGCCCAGTGATTCGCGAACCGGCCCTGGGATGCCCGCCAGCTCGTACTCACCCCACCAGGTGATCGCGACGATCGTGTCGTCGTCCCCCGCCTCCAGCAGGGTGTCTTCGGTGAGGGACCAGAGCCGGACGGTCTCCGGGATCCCCTCCTGGCGGTCTGCAGGCAAGGCCAAACTCCTCAAGCGAACTACGAACACCGAACTCCCGCACAGGGCGCTCAGAGGAACATCGGGAACGGGTTGAGCCGCGCGTACGGGGTCGGCGTTTCGAGCCTGCCCAATGCGACCGGGACGTCGAAGAGCCGGCCGGGCGCGAACCGGGCCCAGAAGGGGCGCAGCCCCGGGACGAGCACCTTGACCACGGGGATCCCGACGTCCGGGCGCGTCTGGTCGAGCACCAGCAGTTCCAGGCCCGCGCGGTCGAACACCCGGCCCAGCGCCTCGACGTCGTCGCGGACGTCGGGCCGGTTGACGAACGGGAAGTCCGCGGCGGTCCGCATCCGCTGCCCCGCCGCCGGCCGCAGGTACGGCTGGTTCGCGACGGTCGCGTAGGCCAGCCAGCGCCGCGCGTCCGGGTCGTCGAGCCCTTGGCCGGCTTCGCGCACGATCGGCAGCATCTGGTTGAGCTCGGTCACCGCGCGGCGCACCGCGATCCGCGGGTCGAGGTGCGCGCCGAAGCCCATCATGATGTCTTCGTGCGGGCCGTCGGTTCGCCGCGAAAGCGCGACGGCCACCGGGATCCCGAGGTCGGAGGTCACGTCGAGGACCCACAGCTCGCGGCCGATCGCCGCGTAGTTTCCGGACATCTCCTCCAGCCACGCGTCGGCGAAGGACGCCAGGTCGACCCCCGGCACCGGCGTGCGGTTATACCACCACAGCGCCACGGCGTCGCGTTCGACGAGTTCGAGCGCGCCCTGCAGGATCGCGTCCTCCAGGCTGCTGCCCGCCGCCGCGCCGTTCGAGTCCGCGCGCACCCCGCGCGCCGCGCTCTCCCGCGGGGTCCCGTAGTACAGGTAGGACGTCGGCAGCAGGCGGCGGCGCCCCGACGGCGACCACACGGGCGTCCAGTCGGTGCGGGCCGCCGGGTCGAACGGCTCGGGGACCTGCTGGAAGTCGGCGTGCGCCCGGTTCCAGGCGACCCGGTCGGCGTACTGCTGGTCGGCGAAGAGCATGCAGCTGTTGGGGTGGACGGCTTCGTCGCCCAGTTCTTCGTAGGAGCCGCGGATGCGCAGTTCGTCGCCCTGGAAGTTGCCGGAGAACCGTTCCGCCGCCTCGCAGAGCGCGCTGACCTCGGCGTCGAGCGGGCTGACGCCCTTGCCGCCGTTCTCGCAGCGCAGCCCGGCGCGCAGCGCGGCCATCCCGGTGATGCCGCGGGCGACGTTGGGGCCGGAGCGGTAGGCGTTGGCGAACGGCGGCGCGGCCGGGTCCGGCTGGATCTCCTTGATGATCCCGGTGACCGGGCTGATCAGGTGCCGGTGCCGTTCGAGCATCTGCGACGGCGTCGCCGTGCGGTGCCCGCCGCCGCCGGTGGTCGCCTTCTTCGCCGGCCGCAGCGTCACCGGGCGGACCGACCGCCACGCGACCTGCCACGGGTCGCCGCAGCCGGGGCACTGCGGGCGGCGGCGCAGTTCGTGCAGCCTGCCCTGCAGGTCCAGGGTGTCGAGCGTCCACACGCACTGCTGGCCGTGGTAGCGGTACCCGGCCACCCACTTGGCCGCCTCCAGCGCGACGAGGTGCGCCGCGGCCGAGGTCAGCGGCGGCAACGCCGGCATCGGGCGGCGCGCCGGGCCGGCGTGGCCCAGTTCCTCCTGCACGCACGCTTCGGCGTGCCGGTGGCCCCACAACCGGTGGGTCAGGCAGTGCCAGCAGGCCCCGGTCGGCTGCAGCACCGGGCCGATCCACACCTGGGCGCCGAACGGGCGAGCCAGCAGCCACGGCCGCCCGGACCGCCGGTGCTCGGCGTCGACCACGGCCAGCCGCGGGTCGAGGTAGTCGGCGCACAGCACGACCGACAGGTCGGCGGAGCCGGCGTCCGCGCGCACCACCCCGAGCCCGGCACCGGCGAGCGCCCGCTCGACCGCACCGGTGTCCACTCCGTCGGCGCTGTCGCCGACCGCCGTCAGCCGCACGGTGCCCTGCCGTGCGGCGACGAGGTCGGCGTCCACGCCGCACGCGTCCCAGTAAGCCAGCGCGCGTTCGTCACCGAGCCGCTCTTCGTCGCTCTGGCTGCGCAACGTCACCAGCCCGGCGTCGACCAGCTGCGCCAGCAGCGCCGCGACCTCCTCCGGCGCCATCCCGCCGGGCCGATCGCGCAGCAGCCCGTCGAGGTCGTGCTTACCGTCCAGAAGCGCGGCGAGCGACTCGATCTTCGCGCCGCGCATCGCGATCACGCCCTGTTCGGAGAACAGGTACGCCCCTTTGCCCGCCCTGACCTCGGCCCGGAGGTGACGGCGGAAGGCCGGGGCCCGCGCCGGCGTCGAGCCGCCGTCTTCCGGAACCCGTGCGTTGACAGCTGTCGTGCGCATCGGCTCTCCTGCCGGTAGCCGGGTGGGGCGGGACGAGAATCTGAATCCTGCTCCACCCGAGGTCTACTCAGCCAGTGCGGCAAACACGGAGAAGTCATGCAAAACGCATGGGTCGAC
Organism: Amycolatopsis lexingtonensis; assembly: GCF_014873755.1. Taxonomy (NCBI): domain Bacteria; kingdom Bacillati; phylum Actinomycetota; class Actinomycetes; order Pseudonocardiales; family Pseudonocardiaceae; genus Amycolatopsis; species Amycolatopsis lexingtonensis. Next base: position 9,878,814 of record NZ_JADBEG010000001.1, on the reverse strand, counting down.
ATGGAAAACGCACGGTGCGCCGATGCGGGACTCACTGGCCGCGCACCGCGCTGAACCGTCACCGTAGACAGCGACGCCCGCGGCGGAATGGTGCGTCACGGGGCACCGTATCCGACCTCGCGGCCCTGCGCGATTCGGGGGTGGTGCCCGGTCTGGCACCCCGAGACATAGTGAGGACCCGAGTATGCCTACCTCTGCTCGCACCTACGGACAGTTCTGCGGCCTGGCCCGGGCGCTCGAGATCGTCGGCGAGCGCTGGTCGCTGCTCGTCGTCCGTGACCTCATGCTCGGCCCGAAGCGCTTCACCGACCTGCAGCGCACGCTGCCGCGCATCCCGGTGAGCATCCTGACTTCGCGGCTCAACGAGCTCGAGGAGTCGGGCGTGGTCCGCCGGCGCGTGCTGTCGCAGCTCGACGGCGGCATCGTCTACGAGCTCACCGAGTACGGCACCGAGCTCGACCACATCGTGCTCGACCTCGGCCTGTGGGGCTCGCGGTCGCTGACCTACCCGAAGCCGGACGAGGTCTTCACGCTCGACACCGCGATCATCTCGCTCTACACGACCTTCCAGGAGGAGGCCGCCACGGGCGTGCACGTCAACTACGAGCTGCACCACCCCGGCGACATGGTCGTGCACGCGATGGTCGACGACGGCGCGCTCAAGGCGTCCGCGGGCGCGCTGCCCGCCGCCGACCTGGTGATCGAGCCGCAGGGACCGGCGCTGCTGGACCTGCTGAACGGCAGCCTGTCGGCGCCGGACGCGATCGCCAGCGGCAAGGTCCGCGTCGAGGGCGACCCGGCGCACCTGGACCTGTTCACCCGCCTGTTCCGCGTCCCGCCGGCGCCCGACCGCCCGACCGGCCTGGTCGCGCACTGACCGGATCGCGCGCCGCGGGGCCGTCCGCACGTCGTGAACGGGTCGTTCACCTCGCCAGACGACGGGGTCCCGGCAATGTCGGGTCGGTGCCGGTCCGCAGCGTTGCGCCGGCGTCTTGAATGACTCATTCAGGACCTCCGAAGACCTGAATGAGTCATTCAAGACGTGGAGCGAGCGGGTCACCGGCGGCGGAGTGACTTGGCCGCGCGACTTCGCCGGCGCCCTGACGCCAGACGACATGAACGACCCGTTCACGACATCCCCGCGACGGCGTGCTGAAGGGGACTTTCCTCGCACCACACGACAGCGAAGTCCCCTTCAGCTCATCTCGAGCCGATCACCCGACCGGGCCCGTCGCGCGGCGCGCATTCGGCCGAGTGCCGCGGTTTCCCTGGTGGAATGCGCAATCCGGAGTAACGGATCACGGGCCGCCGACGGCTATCGTCGACGCACACCTTCGACTTCGGGAGACCTGGGGTTCGCATGTCGACGTCCGAAATCGCCCGGCCCACCGGGTTTCTCGGCGGCCTCAACAGCCGCTACCACAACCGCGCGCTCGCGGTGTTCATGCTGGTCGTGATCGCCCACTGGGCCGAGCACATCGTCCAGGCCGTGCAGATCTACGGGTTCGGCTGGCCGACCTCCAAGGCCCGCGGCGTGCTCGGCATGCCGTTCCCGTGGCTGATCTCGCAGGAGTGGCTGCACTACGGGTACGCGCTGGTGATGCTGGTCTTCCTGTGGGTCCTGCGGCACGGGTTCGCCGGCCGGTCGCGGCAGTGGTGGAACCTCGCGCTGGGCATCCAGTTCTGGCACCACATCGAGCACCTGCTGCTGTTCATCCAGGCGCAGAGCGGCTGGCGGCTGGCCGGGCAGAAGGTGCCAACCAGCATCATCCAGCTGCTGGTGCCGCGCGTGGAGCTGCACTTGTTCTACAACACGATCGTCACCATCCCGATGATCGTCGCGGTGATCCTGCACCGGCGTGCCTCGGCCGCCGAGCGCGAGATCACCGGCTGCTACTGCGGCGCACCGAAGCAGCCCGAGCTCGCCGCGTCGTGAAACGCGCGCTGGCCCTGCTGGCCTTCCTCGCCGGCTGGCTGCTGCTCAGCGCCACTCCCGCTTCGGCGCACGTCGAAGTCGTCTCGTCGGCCCCCGGGGACGGCGCCCGCCTGAGCGCGGCGCCGTCCCTGGTGTCGGTCACGCTGTCGGAGAACGTCGGGATCCAGCCCGGGTCCATCAAGGTCGTCGACCTCACGGGCAAGCAGGTGGACTCCGGTCCGGTCTTCCAGCCCGGCGAGGACGCCGAGCAGCTCGCGGTGAAGCTCCAGCCCGGTCTCCCCGACGGCAGCTACCTGGTCGAATACGCGTTCGTCTCGGCCGACTCCCACCCGGTCCGCGGCACGTTCGCGTTCGTGGTCGGCACCGGCCCGCTGGTGACGTCGGCGGGCGCGGTGTCCGCGGCCACCGGCACCGACGGCGTCGTCGACGCAGCCTCGACGTCGGTGCGCTGGCTGGCCTACCTCGGCGTCGTCCTCCTCGGCGGCGCGGCGTTCCTGGTCCTGTGCCGCCCGGCGGGCCGCACCGACCGCCGCGCCCGTCGTCTGCTCAACGCCGGCGCGGGCCTGGTCGCGGCGACCACCGTGGCGACGTTCGTGCTGCAGGGCCCGTACGCGGCCGGGCGCGGTATCGGCGCGGTGTCCGACTTCGGGCTGCTGGCCGACACGCTGCGCGTCGCCTACGGGAAGCTGCTGCTGCTCCGGCTGGCCGCGGTGGCCGTGCTGGTCGTGCTGCTGCCCCGGTTGCTGCGGCCGGACCAGCCGGACAAGCTGCGCGCCCGCTACGAGAACCTGACGATGGTGACCGGCTTCGTCGTCCTGCTGACGTTCTCGGCCACCGGCCACCCGGTGACGGACCCGGTCATGTTCGTCTCGGTGACGGCGGACCTCGTCCACTTCGGCGCGATCGCGGTCTGGGCGGGCGGCCTGGTCCAGCTGGCGCTGTGCTTGTCCCGCCCGGCCCCGGACGAGGACCTGGTCCCGGTGGCGACGCGGTTTTCCCGCATCGCGGCGGGCGCGGTGACCGCGGTGGCGATCAGCGGCGCGATTCTGGCGCTGCGGATCATGCCGACGCTGTCCGCGCTGTGGACGACCGGGTTCGGCCTGCTGGTGCTGCTGAAGATCGCCGGCCTGGCGGCGCTGCTCGCGGTGGCGAGCCGGTCGCGCGCGGCGGTCCGGCGGAGCATGACCGAGCCGGCCGAGGGCACGACGAAGACGGTCACGGCGAACCTGCGCCGCCTGCGCGGCGCGGTGGCGGTGGAGGTCCTGCTCAGCGTGGTGGTCCTGGCGCTGGCGGCACTGCTGACGGTGACCCCGCCGGGCGGCTGACGGCCGCGCTGGCAGTGTCTTGAATGAGTCATTCAGGTCTTCGGAGGTCCTGAATGACTCATTCAAGACGTTGGGGACCGCTCAAACCCCGGGCCGGGGCGGGGGCGTGAACGGCCCCCACGTGAACGCGGGCAGCCACCGCCCCGGCGCCGCGCTCCAGTCGAGCGCGGCCAGCTGGCTCAGCGACCGGCGTCCGGCCAGCGCCCGGTACAGCTCGTGGGCGGGGGCGGTCACCGACACCTCCGGCCGTCCCTGGCCCGCCGTCCACGTCGAGCCGCCGGTCGTGCGGATCCGGACCGGCGGCAGCCCGCGGCCGGCGACCGAGCCCGAAAAACCGCGGACCAGCACGTCGAAGCTCGGCGCCCAGGCCAGGTGCTCCACCGGCGGCGGCACGCCGAGGGCCGCGCGCAGGTCCAGCTCGTGGGTGTAGGCGTCCATCACCAGCACGTCGCCGCTGCGCCCGCCCGCGTCGGCGAGGCGCCGGTCGAGTTCGTCGCCGAGCTCGTCCCAGCGGTCGAGCAGCTCGGGGACCTCGCGCGGTCCCGCCGGCGGCAGCGTGCCGCCGTGGCGCTCGAGGACGCCCTCGGCCTTCTCGAGGACGTGGGCGAGCAGGTCCGTGACGGTCCACTTCGGACACGCCGGGACCGGGCGCCGGTGCGTGCCGGGCCGCCCGCCGAGCAGCGCGCGGACGTGGCGCCGCACTTCCGGGTAACCCACGAAGTCCGGCGCCGGGACCGGCCGGGTCGCTGTCACGAGCTCACCTCACCCTGGCACGATCGGGGCTGTCGGCCCAGTATCCCCTGGTGACGGCGTCGCGGTTCTCCTCGCGTGCCGTCGGCCGACGCGAGAGGAGGTCGTGACCTTGCCCACACTGTGGTCCACGTCGGCTCAGTGGGAGCTGCTGCCGCCGGTGCTGCTCGCGCTCGTGCTGAGCGTCGCCATCGGGCTCGAACGCGAGGCCGGAATGAAGGCCGCCGGGCTGCGGACGCACAGCCTGGTCGGCGTCGGGTCGGCGGTGTTCATGCTGGTGTCGAAGTACGGGTTCGCCGACCTGCTCGGCCTGGACCACGTCTCGCTGGACCCGTCGCGGATCGCGGCGCAGATCGTGTCCGGCATCGGCTTCATCGGCGGCGGCCTGATCTTCGTCCGCCGCGACGCGGTCCGCGGCCTGACCACGGCGGCGACGATCTGGGTCACCGCCGCGGTCGGCACGGCGTGCGGCGCCGGGCTCCCGGTGCTCGCGGTCGGCACGACCATCGCGCACTTCGTGGTGACCCGCGGCTTCCCGCCGCTGCAGCGGTTCGTCGCGCGCCACCGCCGGCAGCCCCCGGTCCTGCAGCTGAGCTACCTCGACGGCCACGGCGTGCTGCGCGCCGCGCTGGCCGCGTGCACCGGACGGGGCTGGTCGGTGCACCACGTCGACGTCGACCACGAGTCGCTTTCCGAAGAGGGACAACGGATCGCGGTCGTCACCCTGCGCCTCGACGGCCGCGGCGATCTCTACGACCTCGCCGCCGAACTCGCCGAACTGCCCGGCGTCCGGAGCACGTCCACCGGCAACGGGGAACCGCTCGACGAATGATCACCCGCCCGGGCAGCGCGCGGCGGCGGGTTTGCGGCACACTGGGGTGCACACCGGATTCCCCGGTACCGCAAGGAAAAGGTGCGGCCGAGGAAAAACCATCCAATTCGGAGGTGAGGCATGGCCCCCGGCGGTGGCGAGGACGTGGCCCGATTCGACCTGGCGTGGCGCGGCTTCAATCGCGCTCAGGTCAAGGAATACGCCGACTGGGCCGAGGCCGAGATCCGCAGACTCACCGCCGAACGCGACGCGGCGCGAAGGCGCGTGGCCGAGCTCGCGGAGCAGAACGGTGAGCTCCGCGTGAAGATCGACCGGATCAGCCGCACCCCGATCGCCCCGGACGCCCTGCAGGAGCGCTCCCGCCGGATGATCGAGCTGACCCGCGAAGAGGCGACCGAAATCACCACGCGCGCAACGGAAACCGCGGCGCGCATCCGCCGCGAGGCGGAGGAAGAGGCCGTCCGGCTGACGGCGGAGGAACGCCGTCTCGTGGCCGAGGCGAAAGCCGAACGCGACCGCCAGCGCGCCGAGCACGAAGAACTGACGCGCGCGGCCGAGCAGCGCCGCCGCGAACTCGACGAAGCGGCGGCCCACCGCCGAGCCGAGCTGGAGGAAGATCACCGGCGCGCGATGACGGTCCGCCGCGCGGAGGCGATGCGCGAGCTGGCGGAGCAGGAAGCGGCGGCCCGCGCGAAGGCGGACCAGCTGGTAGCCGAGGCGACCCAGCGCGGAGAAGCACTGGTCGGCGCGGCCGAACGCGAGGTCACGGCGCTGAACGAGGTCCGCGACAAGCTCCACGCGAGCCTGACGGGCTGCCGAGCCCTCCTGACGGAGGCAGCGGTTGCCCTGGACGACCGGCCGGCCCCGTTCGACCCGGAAGCGACGTTGCCGATGCCGATGTCGAAGAGAGTGCCGGTCCAACGCAGGTCGCCGGCGGACAACCTCGCCGACCCGGTCAGCTGACGTTGGCCCTCGCAGTGGCTGGTGGGGGTCGCGAATGACTCATTCGGGACCACCAACGTCGCGAATGACTCATTCGCGACCTCGCCGCCCTGGTCAGCGCGGGTATCGCCGCCCCAGCCGACCTGCGAAGTCCGCGGCAAGCCACCGGCGGCGGTGTCCCCAATGACCCATTCGGGACCACCAGCGCCGCCAATGACCCATTCGCGACCTCGCCCGACATGGCCAGCCCACCCCCGCGGCCGTCGCCTTACCGAGCCCGCCGCCGCACCACCGAACGCCCGACCAGAACCCCCAGGCGTCCTCCCTTGACCGACACCGACGCCGTCCCCTTCCCACCCCGCCGCGTGTTCGCCCTGGTCGCCGCCGTCCTCACCCTCGCCGCGGCCACCACGCTCGCCAACCGCGTCCTGCCCGGCTGGGCCTACCCCCTCTGCGGCCTCGCCGCCGCCCTCATCCTCATCGGCCTCGGCCGGGCCGCCGGCTGCACCTGGACCGACCTGGGCCTGAGCACCCTCCGCCGCCCCGCCCTGATCGGCCTCGCGGGCGCCGCGCTCATCGCCGTCGTCTTCGGGATCGCGCTCGCCGTGCCGTCGCTCCGCACCGTCTACCAAGACGGCCGCGTGGGTGACCCCGACCTCGGCCAGCTGCTCTGGCTGACCTGCGGCCGCATCCTGTTCGGGACCGTTCTCATCGAAGAGGTCGCCTTCCGCGGCGTCCTTCCCGGCCTCTTCGGCGCAACCGACGACCGCTGGCGCTGGCCGCCCATCCTCTGCTCGGCCGCGCTCTTCGGGCTCTGGCACGCGCTCCCCGCGCTCGCCATCGGCCGCAACGCCGCGGTCCACGCCGTGTTCGGGTCGACGCCCGTGGTGGTGCTGCAGGTCCTCGCCATGGCCGCGGCGGGGGTCGCCGGGGTCTTCCTGCACTGGTGGCGGCACGCCGGCCGGGGCGTGCTCGCCTCCGTGATCGTGCATTTCACGACCAACGCCGGCGGCCTCACCCTGGCCGTACTCGTACGTTAAGAGCGGACCAGCCGCGCGATCGCGTCCGACGCCTCGCGCACCTTCAGGTCCGCTTCCTCGCCGCCCGACGCCGCCGCCTGGACGACGCACGTCGCCAGGTGCTCGTCGAGCAGCTCCAGCGAGAACGACTGCAGTGCCTTCGTCGCCGCCGACACCTGGGTCAGGATGTCGATGCAGTACTTGTCCTGCTCGACCATGCGCTGCAGCCCGCGGATCTGCCCCTCGATCCGGCGCAAGCGCTTGAGATAGGCCTCGCGGTCAGTGCCGTAACCCGTCATCCCACCTGTCCCCTCGTCCACGTCCCTGACCACCGACTATACCCTCCGGGGGTTCAGCGGAAGCGGCGCAACCGCAGGCTGTTGCTCACCACGAACGCCGACGAACACGCCATCGCCGCGCCCGCGATCATCGGGTTCAGCAGGCCGAGCGCCGCGAGCGGCAGCGCCGCCACGTTGTACGCGAACGCCCAGAACAGGTTCCCCTTGATCGTCGCGAGCGTGCGGCGCGCGAGCCGGATGGCGTCGGCCGCCACGCGCAGGTCGCCGCGCACCAGGGTCAGGTCGCTCGCCTCGATGGCCGCGTCCGTGCCGGTGCCCATCGCCAGGCCCAGGTCGGCCTGGGCGAGCGCGGCCGCGTCGTTGACGCCGTCGCCGGCCATCGCCACCACGCGCCCCTCGGCCTGCAGCCGCTTGACGACGTCGACCTTGCCCTCCGGCAGCACCTCGGCGATGACCTCGTCGATGCCCGCCTCGGCGGCGATCGCCCGGGCCACGCCCTCGTCGTCGCCGGTCAGCAGCACCGGCGTCAGGCCGAGTTCCCGCAGCTCGGCGACGGCACGGGCGGACGTCGGCTTGATGGTGTCGGCGACGGTCAGCGTGCCGCGGACCTCGCCGTCCCAGGTCACGCCGACCGCGGCGCCCTTCGCCCGCCCGACGCTGACCGTGCGCCCCTCGACCACGCCGGTCACGCCGACGCCCGGGGTACTGCGGAACTCGGTGACCGCGGGCAGCGCGCCGAACCGCTCGCGGGCGGCGTCGGCGATGGCGCGGCCGATCGGGTGCTCGGACGCGGCCTCGACGGCGCCCGCCAGCCGGAGCACCTCGCCGTCGCCCTCGACGAGCGTCATCCGCCCGGTGGTGACGGTGCCGGTCTTGTCCAGGACCACGGTGTCGACCCGCCGGGTGAACTCGAGCACCTCGGGCCCCTTGATGAGGATGCCGAGCTGGGCGCCGCGGCCGGTCCCGACCAGCAGCGCCGTCGGCGTCGCCAGGCCGAGCGCGCACGGGCAGGCGATGATCAGCACGGCGACGGCCGCGGTGAACGCCGCCTCCGTCGCGCCGCCCGTGGCCAGCCAGACGACCAGCGTCGCGAGCGCTGCGAAGACGACCGCCGGCACGAACACCGCCGAGACGCGGTCGGCCAGCCGCTGGACCTCGGCCTTGCCGTTCTGCGCCGCCTCGACGAGCCGCGCCATCTGCGCCAGCCGGGTGTCGGCGCCGACGCGCGTGGCCCGCACGAGGAGCCGCCCGCCGACGTTCACGGTGGCGCCGGTGACCGCGTCGCCCGGCCCGACCTCGACCGGCACGGATTCGCCGGTCAGCATGCTGGTGTCGACCGCGGAGCCGCCCTCGGTGACGACGCCGTCGGTGGCGATCTTCTCGCCGGGCCGCGCCACGAAGACGTCGCCGGAGTGCAGGTCGGTCACCGGGACCAGCCGCTCTTCGCCGTCACGCAGGACGGTGACGTCCTTCGCCCCGAGGTCCATCAGCGCGCGCAGGGCGGCGCCGGCGCGGCGCTTCGACCGCGTCTCGAAGTAGCGGCCGGCCAGGATAAACGTCGTGACGGCGGCGGCCACCTCGAAGTACAGGCTGTCGCCGGCCATCCCGGAGCTGATCAGCTCGAAGCCGTGGCGCATGCCGATCTCGCCCGCCGTGCCGAACAGCAGCGCGTACAGCGACCAGGCCGTCGCGGCGACGACGCCGAGCGAGATGAGCGTGTCCATCGTGGCGGTGGCGTGCCGGAGGTTGACCGCGGCGGCGCGGTGGAACGGCCACGCGCCCCAGGTCACGACCGGGGCCGCGAGGACGAGCGAGACCCACTGCCAGTAGTCGAACTGCCAGGCCGGGACCATCGCGAGGGCGACGAGCGGGACGGTGAGCGCCGCCGAAAGGAGCAAACGCTTGCGGAGCGTGGGCGTCTCGTCCGGCGCTTCGGGCTCAGGTAGCCGCGCGGAGTACCCGGCGGCTTCGACCACGGCCGTGAGATCGGCGACGGACAGCTCGCGCGGGTAGCTGACCTGGGCTTTTTCGGTGGCGTAGTTGACCGTCGCGGTGACGCCGCCGACCTTGTTGAGCTTGCGCTCGACGCGGGCGGCGCAGGACGCGCACGTCATCCCGCCGATGGCGAGTTCGACGCGCTCCGCGGCGGTCACTTCGGCCGCCATCACGCGACCAGGCGGTAACCGGCCTCGGTCACGGCGGCGGAAACGGCTTCGGCGGTCAGCGGGGTGTCGCTCGTCACGACCACGCGCCCGCTCTCGACGTCGACGTCGACCTGCCGGACGCCGGCGAGTTCGGAGACCTCTTCGCGGACCGAGGTGGCGCAGTGTCCGCAGGTCATGCCCTCGACGGTGTAGGTCGCTTCGGTCATCGGAAGGTCCTTTCGCTCTCCTTCCTTTATACCCATCGGGGGTAGGGGTTCTCCACCGACCCCCGACAGACTCGACGCATGCGCAAGCTCTACGCCATCGGGATCGGGGCCGGCGACCCGGAGCACCTCACGGTGCAGGCGATCGACCGCCTCAACCGCGTCGACGTCTTCTTCGTGCTCGACAAGGGCTCGGAGAAGGCGGACCTGGTGCGGCTGCGGCAGGAGATCCTCGACCGGTTCGTCACGCGGCCGGGCTACCGCGTGGTGCTGGCGGAGGATCCGCCCCGCGACCGCACGCCGGCGGACTACCGGGCCGCGGTCGCCGACTGGCACGCGGCGCGCGCGGAGGTCTACGAGCGGATGATCGCCTCCGAGCTGGGCCCGTCCGGCACGGGGGCGTTCCTGGTGTGGGGCGACCCGTCGCTGTACGACAGCACGATCGCCTTGATCGAGGCGGTGCTCGCGCGGGGGAACGTCGCGTTCGAGTACGAGGTCGTGCCGGGGATCAGCAGCATCTCGGCGCTGGTCGCCCGCCACCGGACGACGATGAACCAGATCGGCCGCGCGGTCCAGCTCACGACCGGCCGCCGGCTGGCCGAGGGCTGGCCGGACGGGGTCGACGACGTCTTCGTGCTCTTGGACGCCCACACGACGTTCGACCGCTTCACCGGCGAGGGCCTGCAGATCTTCTGGGGCGCTTATGTGGGGACGCCGGACGAAATCCTGCTCTCGGGTCCGCTGACGGCCGCGTTGGCGGACGAGATCCGCCGGGTCCGGGCCGAGGCCCGGGAACGCCACGGCTGGATCATGGACACGTACCTGCTGCGCCGGCCGGCCCGGAAATAGCGAAAGGCCCCGGGAGAACCGAGGTTCTCTACCGGGGCCTTCCTCATGTTAAGTTCGGCGGTGTCCTACTCTCCCACAACCCTTCGGTTGCAGTACCATCGGCGCTGTCAAGCTTAGCTTCCGGGTTCGGAATGGGACCGGGCGTTTCCCTGACGCTAAAACCACCGAAACATCTCTGAAACAACACACACCGTCACCGGCGTGGTGTTTCAGAACCGTAGAGTGGATGCGCAACATCTTCGTAGACAAGTCCTCGGCCTATTAGTACCAGTCAACTCAACAACACATTACTGTGCTTCCATATCTGGCCTATCAACCCAATGGTCTCTTGGGGGCCTTAACCCACAAAGGGGTGGGATACCTCATCTTGGAACAGGCTTCCCGCTTAGATGCCTTCAGCGGTTATCCCTTCCGAACGTGGCCAACCAGCCATGCCCTTGGCAGAACAACTGGCACACCAGAGGTTCGTCCGTCCCGGTCCTCTCGTACTAGGGACAGCCTTCCTCAAGTATCCTACGCGCGCGGCGGATAGGGACCGAACTGTCTCACGACGTTCTAAACCCAGCTCGCGTGCCGCTTTAATGGGCGAACAGCCCAACCCTTGGGACCTACTCCGGCCCCAGGATGCGACGAGCCGACATCGAGGTGCCAAACCATGCCGTCGATATGGACTCTTGGGCAAGATCAGCCTGTTATCCCCGGGGTACCTTTTATCCGTTGAGCGACACCCCTTCCACCAGGAGGTGCCGGATCACTAGTCCCGACTTTCGTCCCTGCTCGACATGTCTGTCTCACAGTCAAGCTCCCTTGTGCACTTGCACTCAACACCTGATTGCCAACCAGGCTGAGGGAACCTTTGGGCGCCTCCGTTACTCTTTAGGAGGCAACCGCCCCAGTTAAACTACCCATCAGGCACTGTCCCTGAACCAGATCATGGCCCGAGGTTCAGATTCCCAATTCGACCAGAGTGGTATTTCAACAACGACTCCACAGTAACTAGCGTCACCGCTTCACAGTCTCCCACCTATCCTACACAAGCCGAACCGAAAACCAATACCAAACTATAGTAAAGGTCCCGGGGTCTTTCCGTCCTGCCGCGCGTAACGAGCATCTTTACTCGTAGTGCAATTTCGCCGGGCCTGTGGTTGAGACAGCCGGAAAGTCGTTACGCCATTCGTGCAGGTCGGAACTTACCCGACAAGGAATTTCGCTACCTTAGGATGGTTATAGTTACCACCGCCGTTTACTGGCGCTTAAATTCTCAGCTTCGCCCCGAAAGGCTAACCGGTCCTCTTAACGTTCCAGCACCGGGCAGGCGTCAGTCCATATACATCGTCTTGCGACTTCGCATGGACCTGTGTTTTTAGTAAACAGTCGCTTTCCGCTGGTCTCTGCGGCCACCCACCCCTAGCCTGCAAGAAGCTTCAGGATGTTTGGCCCCCCTTCTCCCGAAGTTACGGGGGCATTTTGCCGAGTTCCTTAACCACAGTTCACCCGATCGCCTTGGTATTCTCTACCTGACCACCTGTGTTGGTTTGGGGTACGGGCCGTGCATGCACTCACTAGAGGCTTTTCTCGGCAGCATAGGATCACTCTACTTCGCCTCAAACGGCTACGCATCACGTCTCAGCCTATATGGAACACGGATTTGCCTATGTTCCGGCCTACACGCTTACACCAGGACAACCATCGCCTGGCGGAGCTACCTTCCTGCGTCACCCCATCGCTTGACTACTACGAAATCAGGTCCCACGCTCCACACACCGTCATTCACCCGAAGGCTTCAAACAGTGGCTTTGGGTGGTTAGTATCAAACGCCTCGTCATGGGCGCACATGCTCGGGTACGGGAATATCAACCCGTTGTCCATCGACTACGCCTGTCGGCCTCGCCTTAGGTCCCGACTTACCCTGGGCGGATTAGCCTGGCCCAGGAACCCTTGGTCATCCGGCGGCAGAGTTTCTCACTCTGCATTCGCTACTCATGCCTGCATTCTCACTCCCACACCCTCCACGACTGGCTTCCGCCGCCGCTTCCCTGGATGCAGGACGCTCCCCTACCCATCCATACCACTAGACAACACCCTCAAGGAGTGAAGCCGATGTATTGCATGAATGACACAGCTTCGGCGGTGTGCTTAAGCCCCGCTACATTGTCGGCGCAGGACCACTTGACCAGTGAGCTATTACGCACTCTTTCAAGGGTGGCTGCTTCTAAGCCAACCTCCTGGTTGTCTGGGCAATCCCACATCCTTTCCCACTGAGCACACACTTAGGGGCCTTAGCTGGTGTTCTGGGCTGTTTCCCTCTCGACGACGAAGCTTATCCCCCGCCGTCTCACTGCCGTACTCTAACACCACGGTATTCGGAGTTTGGTTGATTTCGGTAACCCGGTAAGGCCCCTAGACCATCCAGTAGCTCTACCCCCGTGGAGAAACATACGACGCTGCACCTAAATGCATTTCGGGGAGAACCAGCTATCACGGAGTTTGATTGGCCTTTCACCCCTACCCACAGCTCATCCCCTCAGTTTTCAACCTAAGTGGGTTCGGGCCTCCACGACGTCTTACCGTCGCTTCACCCTGGCCATGGGTAGATCACTCCGCTTCGGGTCTAGACCACGCGACTGGATCGCCCTATTCAGACTCGCTTTCGCTACGGCTACCCCACACGGGTTAACCTCGCCACGCAGCACTAACTCGCAGGCTCATTCTTCAAAAGGCACGCCATCACCCCAAAAGGCTCTGACGGCTTGTAGGCACACGGTTTCAGGTACTCTTTCACTCCCCTCCCGGGGTACTTTTCATCTTTCCCTCACGGTACTCGTCCGCTATCGGTCTTCAGGAAGTATTTAGGCTTACCGGGTGGTCCCGGCAGATTCACAGCAAATTCCACGAGCTCGCTGCTACTCGGGAACACCACCAAGATCGGTGAAACTGGTTTTCGCGTACGGGGCTCTCACCCACTCCGGCCCGCCATCCCAAGCGGTTCCACTAACCAGCACAACAACCCGAAGAAATGTCAGTCTCTTCAAGGTGGGTCCCACAACACCGCACACACAACGCCTGACAGCTTGACATATGCACGGTTTAGCCTCTTCCGCTTTCGCTCGCCACTACTCACGGAATCACGGTTGTTTTCTCTTCCTACGGGTACTGAGATGTTTCACTTCCCCGCGTTCCCTCCACACACCCTATATATTCAGGTGCGGGTAACACCACATCACTGGTGCTGGGTTTCCCCATTCGGAAATCCTCGGATCACAGCTCGGTTGACAGCTCCCCGAGGCTTATCGCAGCCTCCTACGTCCTTCATCGGCTCCTGAAGCCAAGACATCCACCATGTGCCCTTAACAACTTGACCACAAAGATGCTCGCATCCACTCTACAGTTCTCAAACACCACACCAGAAACAAACAGCGTTCCAGGGCTGTGACGCCCTGAGGCGTGTTGCCTCAGGACCCAACAGTGTGCATGTGAACACCCGGCCACCCGAG